>VBGM01000117.1:701-9832 GCA_005880855.1 Chloroflexota bacterium | reverse complement strand
GGACGACGCCGCGTTGAAAGAGGTAGTGCAGCAGTTCTTCCTTCCTCTCTGGAACTGCTACTCGTTCTTCGTGACGTACGCCAGGCTCGATGAGTTCGACCCGTCAGCGCCGCAGGTGCCGGTGGGCGAGCGGCACGTCCTCGATCGATGGCTGCTGTCGCGGCTCGCGGGTCTCGTGGACGGGGTGACCGCCGGTCTCGACCACTACGACGCCAACGAGCCGGCTAGAAAGATCCAGCGATTCGTCGACGACCTGTCCAACTGGTACGTCCGAAGGTCACGGCGCCGCTTCTGGAAATCCCAATCGGACCGCGACAAGCTGGCCGCGTACCAGACCCTCTACGAGACCCTGTCTACGGTCAGCCGGCTGATGGCGCCGTTCGCGCCGTTCATGTCCGAGTCGATGTTTCGCAACCTGTCGCGTGGAAAGTCGGTCCACCTCAGCGACTTCCCCGAAACGCCGCCCTGGCACGACGCTGGAGTCGAGGCGAGCATGGCCCGGGCCAGGCTGGCGGTGGAGGCGGGACTCGCGGCGCGGGACGCCGTCCGCATCAAGGTCCGGCAGCCGCTCGCTTCGATCGCCCTGCCGGGCGATCCGCTGCCCGAGGACGTAGCCGCGATCGTTCGCGAGGAGCTGAACGTGAAGAAGACCACGTTTGGCGCGAGCGAGGTCCAGCTCGACACTGAGATCACCGAGGAGCTGAAGCTCGAAGGCCTGGCGCGCGAGATCGTGCGCCTGATCCAGGACCGCCGCAAGAAGACGGGGCTCAACGTCGAGGACCGCATCCACATATGCTTCGAAGCCGACGGCCTGCTCCAGCGTGCTATCGAAAAGCACGCCGACTACATCAAGAACGAAACACTTGCGGTGACCATCGAGCACGGCAAGGGCGATGGCTGCGAGGGTGAGCAACTGATGATCGAAGGAGAGCAGATCTGGATCGGGCTGAGACGAAGCTGAAAGCGAACACCGGGCGGGTGCTCTTCTTTGCCGTAGCGATCGTCGTGATCGTTCTCGACCGGATCACCAAGAGCATCGTCAGCGCCTCCGTGCCCTACGGCACCGAGGTTCCGGTGCTCGGCCAGCTCGTCGGCATCACCAACGTGCGCAATGCGGGCGCGGCCTTCGGCATCGCGCCTGTCGGGCCGTGGTTCTTCTTCGCGGCATCGCTGGTCGTTTCGATCGCGCTCATCGTCTATGTCATTCGCCAGCCCGGCGACGTCCGCGCGAATGCGATTCTCGGTCTGATCCTCGGCGGCGCCCTCGGCAACGCATTCGACCGCGTCATCAATGGAGGCGGCGTCACCGACTTCATCAACTTCCATTTCTGGCCTGTCTTCAACCTGGCCGATTCGGCCATCAGCCTCGGTGTCGTGCTGCTGCTCGTCGGGTACGTGATACGCAAACCAAACGCAGCCTGACCGCAGAAGCAGCGGCGCCCCGGCTCGACCGTTTCATCGCCGAGCACGCGAGCGACCTCAGCCGAGCCGCCGCCGCACGCCTCATCAAGAGCCACCTTGTGGTCGTCAACGGCAAGCCTGCCGATCCGTCGGATCGAGTGTCACCCGGCGACGTGGTCGAGATCGAGATCCCCGCGGCGTACGCGCCAAGCGCCTCCGGCGAGGCGATCCCGCTCGAGGTCGTCTACGAAGATGACGACCTGGTGGTGGTCAACAAGCCGGCGGGCATGGTCGTGCACCCCGCACCCGGCCACCACGCGGGCACGCTCGTCCACGCATTGCTCGGCCGCGGCGGTAGCTGGTCCACCGCAGGTGGCGAGACCAGGCCCGGGATCGTGCACCGGCTCGACAAGGGCACATCAGGTCTGATCGTCATCGCGCGCAACGACGCCAGCCACCGCGACCTGAGCGCGCAGCTCAGCGATCGGACCCTCAGCCGCACTTACCTCGCGATCGTGCGTGGACAGGTCAAGACGGGAGCGGGAGAGCTGGAGGGCCCGATCGGCCGCCATCCGAAGGATCGCAAGCGCATGGCGGTGGTCGAAGGCGGGAGGTTTGCACGCACGCGCTACCAGGTGGTCGAAAAGGGGCGCACGCATACACTCCTGCGCTGTGACCTCGACACCGGGCGCACCCACCAGATCCGCGTCCACCTCGCGGCGCTCGGCCATCCGGTCGCGGGCGATGCGGAGTACGGAGGTCGAGGGCCGGGCGAACCCGACCGGCCGATGCTGCACGCGTGGCGCCTGCGCCTGCGTCACCCTCACACGAAAGCCGAGATGACGTTCGAGGTCACGCCCCCGGATGACTTCCGGAGTTTTTGGGCATCGGTCGGATGAGCGAACGCCGAGGGCTGCTGATAGTGATCTCGGGGCCGTCGGGCGTTGGCAAAGACACCGTCATCAAGCGCCTGCTCGAGGTCGACCCCAACCTCCGCTATTCGGTTTCCTACACGACGCGCCGGCCGCGCCCGGGCGAGGTGGACGGCGTCAACTACCACTTCGTTTCGAGGGAAGAGTTCGAGCGCCTGATCCGCGAGGGCGCGTTCCTCGAGCACGCGACCTACGGCGGCAACCTGTACGGCACGCCATTCGCGCAGCTCGACCAGGAGCGTGCGGCCGGCCGTGACATCGTCCTCAAGATCGACGTCCAGGGAGCGGAGCAGGTCCGCAAGCGCGCGCCCGACGCGCTGCGGATCTTCCTCGCGCCGCCCTCGATGGACGAGCTCCTCAGGCGGCGGACGGAACGGCACAGCGAGGACGCAGGAGAGGGCGCGTCACGGCAGCGCATCGCCCAAGACGAGATGGCCCTGGCGCCCCACTTCGACCACGTGGTGGTCAACGACGATCTCGAGCGCGCGGTGAGGAAAGTGCTCGAGATCATTCGCGCCGCGCGCGAGCGCCAAACTTAGCCCCATGCCACTGGATCCAGCACCGGTTCCGAACGAGCTTCGGGGCCTGCGCATCGCGATCCTCGTCGCAGGAGGGATCGCCGCGTACAAGATCGTGGACCTGGCCTCCGCGCTCACCCAGGCCGGCGCCGAGGTGAGGGTGGCGATGACCGCCTCCGCGACCCGGTTCGTGGGCGCTGCCTCATTCCAGGGCGTCACCGGCAACCCCGTGCTCACCGGCCTGTGGGCGGCCGACGGCCCCGCGGAGCCGCATGTATTCCTCGGGGACTGGGCGCAGGTCACGCTGCTCGCTCCGGCGACCGCGAACATCATCAGCCGCGTCGCCAAGGGCCAGTCGGATGACATCGTGACCGCGACGCTGCTGGCATCGCGCGGTCCCGTGGTCGTGGCTCCCGCGATGAACGACGCGATGTGGTCGAAGCCCGCGGTCCAGGAAAACCTCGCGGCGTTGCAATCGAGAGGAGTGGTGGTTGTCGAGCCTGAGTCAGGCCACCTGGCGAGCGGCCACGTCGGCACGGGCCGACTGGCCGGAGCGCAGGCGCTCATGCAAGCCCTGGCTGGCGCCGCGCGATCGCGCTACGACATGGCCGGGCGCAGCGTGGTGGTGACCGCCGGTGGCACCCGCGAGCCGATCGACCCGGTGCGCTTCATCGGCAACTACTCGAGCGGCAAGATGGGCTTTGCGGTCGCGGCCGCGGCCGCCGAACGCGGTGCTCGCGTCACATTGATCACGACGGCGACGCATCCGGCGCATCGCGGCATCGATGTGCGGGCTGTCGAGACTGCGGAGCAGATGCTCGAGGAGCTGAAGAGGGAGGTCGCAGGGGCTGACGTGCTCGTGATGGCGGCGGCGGTTGCCGACTTCCGGCCCGCGCGGGTCGCCGACCACAAGATCCGGCGTGAGGAGACGTCTCGTCTGACGCTCGACCTCGAGCAGATCCCCGACCTCGTGGCGGCGTTGGGCAAGGAGAAGGATGCGCAGAAGGTGTTCAGGGTCGGCTTCGCCGCAGAAGGATCGGACCTGGCGGCCAAGGCGGTCGAGAAGATGAAGAAGAAGGGCCTGCAGGCAATCGTCGCCAATGACATCTCGCGCAAAGACATCGCGTTCGGCAGCGATCACAACGCTGGCGTGATGCTGTTCGCGGACGGGACTCGTGAAGAGCTGCCCCGCATGACCAAGCGCGAGATGGCAGATCGTATCCTCGACCTGGTGCGCCCACGCTTGCGTTCATGACGAGTTGCTCTACGCCGAGGTAGCGGTCGAGGCAGCACGCGCCCTGGATCGCGAAACCTACACATACGCCGTCCCCGAGGGCGTCGACGTCGTGCCCGGGCATCGCGTCACCGTTCCCTTCGGACGGCGCACGACCTACGGCTTCGTTGTCTCACTGGGCACTGATGAGCCGCCCGTGGAGACGAAGCCGATCGTCGGTGCGGGTGACGAGCCGCTGCTCCTGCCACACCAGGTCGCGCTCGCGCGCCTGGTCGCCGACCACTACTGGGTCCCGCTGATCGAATGCCTCCGGGCGATGCTGCCGCCTCGTGTGCGCTCGACGGGATCGAGCGGGTCGGGTGCGTCGACCCGGCAGCGGCGCCACAGCCGCCTGCTCGAGCTGGCCAACGCGCCAATCGCGGCGACGACCAAGCCGGTGCTCACCGCCGAGCAGGAAGCGGCGCTTGAGGTGATCGCGTCCAACCAGCTCACCCTCCTCCACGGGGTGATCGCGAGCGGCAAGACCGAGGTGTACCTGGCCGCGGCGGAGCAGGCCCTGGCCCAGCGGCTTCGCGTGCTGCTGCTGGTGCCGGAGATCTCGCTGACGCCCCAGCTTGTCGAGAGGGTGCGGTCACGGCTGCAGGCGCCGGTGGCCGTGCTGCACAGCCAGCTCACCGAGCTCGAACGCGCGCAGCAGTGGTGGCGCGTACGGCGCGGCCAGGCCGACGTCGTCCTGGGCAGCCGGTCGGCCGTTTTCGCACCCATCCCTCGCCTGGGGCTCGTGTGCCTGGACGAAGAGGGCTCATCGGCTTACAAGCAGGACCGCACGCCGCGATACGAGACGGGGTGGGTGGCGCGGCGGCTCGCCGAGGTCAGCGGCGCGAAGCTGGTCGCCGGGTCGGCGACGCCGAGCGTGGCTACGTACCACGATGCGCGTGGCGGCCAGTTGGCGCTGGCTAAGCTCACCAAGAGGGTGAGGGGCCAGGACGCGGACAGCGAGCTCGTAGACATGCGCGACGAGTTCGCCGCGGGCAACCGGCAGCCTCTCGCACGGCGCTTGCTGGAAGCCGTCGACAAGACGCTTGCAAACGAGGAGCAGGTGATCCTCTATCTGAACCGTCGCGGCATGTCCACGTTCGTCATGTGCAAGGAATGCGGCAAGTCGGTGCAGTGCCTCGGATGCTCGGTCTCGCTGGTGCAACACGCCGAAATAGACGGGCTTGTCTGCCACTACTGCGGCTATGCACGACAGATGCCGACGACGTGCGACCACTGCGGCAGCCGCAACATCCGGGCTCTGGGCATGGGCACACAGCGGCTCGAAACCATGGTCAAGAAGCTGTGGCCGCAGGCGCGGGTGCTGCGACTGGACAGCGATGTCGCGCGCGGGCCCGACGCTTACTTCCAGATCTGGGAGGCCTTCAGCGAGCGCAGGGCCGACATCCTGGTGGGGACGCACGATGTCGCGCGCGGGCCCGACGCTTACTTCCAGATCTGGGAGGCCTTCAGCGAGCGCAGGGCCGACATCCTGGTGGGGACGCAACTGGTCGCGCGCGGACTCGACCTGCCGGCGGTGACGTGCGTCGGCGTGGTCGACGCTGACCTGCCGCTGCACTTTCCCGACTATCGCTCGGCTGAGAACACGTTCTCGCTGATCGTCCAGGTTGCCGGGCGCGCTGGTCGTGACGGGCGTCCGTCGAGGGTCATCGTGCAGACGAGCAACCCTGAGCATTACAGCCTCCGCTGCGCGGCCACCGGTGACTACGAAGGCTTTTATGCGGCCGAGCTCCCATCGCGAAAGGCGTTCACGTTTCCTCCTTTCGCCGACCTTGCCGTGCTGACTCGATCTGACACGGACGATGCGCGAGCCGCGGCCTCGGCGCGCGACACTGCGGAGTCCATTGCGGGCAGCATGCTGAAAGAGGGCATCGAGGGGATTCGCGTGATGGGCCCGTCGCCCGCTTTCATGCACCGGCTGCGTGGCGAATACCGCTGGCAGGTGACGCTCAAGGGCGACCGCCTCGAGCGTGCGCGCCACCTGGCGCCGCGCGGGCGCGGCTGGAGCTTCGACGTCGACCCGGTGAATTGAGCGATTAGTCGATAAGCTATCCGGCCGTGAGCGAGGCATCAGAGCTCACCGCGATGGGCGCGGGCGCGCTGGCACGAGGAATTGCCGCGCGCCACTTCTCAGCGGAAGAGGCGGTCGCCGCCCACGTCGAACGGCAGAACGAGCTGCAGCCGAAGCTCAACGCGGTGGCGGTGGCACTGCACGACCAGGCGATGGCCGCCGCCAAGGTCGCCGACCAGGACAGGCCGCAGGACGGCCAGAAGCTTTACGGCGTGCCGGTGACGGTCAAGGAGTGCTTCGACGTGCTGGGCACTCCGAGCACAGCGGGGTTGGTCGGCCGGGCGGCGAAACTCGAGACCGACGACGCGGAGCTCGTCAGGCGCTTGCGCGCGGCCGGCGCGATCGTCACCGCGAAGAGCAACGTCTCGCAGCTGCTCCTGTACGCGGAGTCGGACAACCCGCTCTACGGACGCACAAACAATCCGTGGGACCTCGCGCGCACACCGGGAGGCAGCAGCGGGGGAGAGGCGGCGCTGGTAGCAGCCTTCTCTTCGCCGCTGGGTCTCGGCACTGATTTCGGCGGGAGCATCCGGGTGCCGGCGCACTTCTGCGGCGTCTGCGGCCTGCGCGCCACGCCCGGTCGCCTGAGCATGGGCGGGACGGTTGCCCAGGTCCTCTTCGGACATGTGCCGGCGCTTCCCGACTCGGCCGGTCCGATCGCACGCACGGTCGCCGACTTGCGGCTGGCCATGGACGTCCTCGGAGCGCCGGTGCCCGACGCGAGCGTCGAAGGTCTCGTGGTCGGCATCTACGACGACGACGGCTTCATGGCCGCATCCGCAGGGGTGCGTCGCGCTGTTCACCTGGCCGCCAATGTGCTCGAGTCCGCCGGCGCTCGTGTCGTGCCCTTCGAACCGCCCGCAGTGCAGGAGGCCCTCGATATTTTCTATGGGCTCGTCACGGCAGACGGCGCCGCGCAGCTGGCGAAGCTGATCGCCGGCGAAGTCCTCGACAAACGAATCGCCCAGCTCATGCAGCGTGGGACGATGAACGGCTGGATGCGACCAGCGCTCGGCGTCGGTCTGATGGTCGCGGGGCAGAGGCGGCTCTCGCACCTTGTCCGTACCACCGGAATCCGTACGCAAGAAGAAACGCAGGCGCTGGTCGCGCGCCGTGACGCCTACCGAAAGCGATTCGAAGCCGCGGTCACCACGGCCGGCATCGACGTGCTCCTGTGCCCGCCGAACGCGCTCCCTGCGCTCACCCACGGAGCGAGCGCCGCCCTCGGCCCGGCGACCTTCAACTACACGATCCTCTACAACGTGCTCGCCTGGCCGGCAGGAGTCGTCCCGGTGAGCAGGGTGCGCCCTGTGGAGACTGACCGCCGGCCGAGGGCTATGGACATGGTCGATCGGGCGGCGAGGCGCGTCGACAAGGACAGCGCTGGGCTGCCGGTGGGCGTGCAGATCGCGGCGCGGCCAGACCGGGAAGACCTCGTCATCGCCGCGATGTCGGCGGTCGAGTCGGCCCTCTCCGGATCGGTCGATTACCCTCGGGCGCCGACGGCGACCGCCTGAAGCTGGGTTGGGTTTGAGGCGTCACGGGTAAAATCGCCCTCGTGGCCCTGCGACCGATTCTGACTTTCGAACATCCCGTGCTGCGCGAAAAGGCGAAGAAGGTGGCGCGTGTCGACACATCCATCCAGCGCCTGATCGACGACCTCACGGAGACGATGCTCGACGCCCCTGGGGCGGGTCTCGCCGCCAACCAGATCGGGGTGCCGCTGCGGGTATGCGTCGTCAAGGGCGACGACAACCAGATCTGGGGCCTCGTGAACCCTGAGATCGTCAAGCACGACGGGGTTCAGGTCGGTTACGAGGGCTGCCTGTCCTACCCCGGCTGGGTGGGCGAGGTTGCGCGGCACGAAACCGTGGTGGTCAAGGGCCGCAATCGGAGGGGCAAGGAAGTGCGCATCAAGTCGGCAGGCTTCACCGCGCGCGCCTTCCAGCACGAGATCGATCACCTCGACGGCGTGCTTTTCATCGACCGGCTCACGAATCTGGACACTCTGCGCAGGGTCGAAGAGCTCCAGGCCGAGGAAAAGGAAGCCGCCGTGGCGGCGGCTTCGGGCTAAGGCCACCACTTTCCTGAGAATCGTCTTCGCCGGCACGGCCGCCTTCGCCGTGCCGTCACTGCGCGCGTTGTATGACGCGGGTCACGACGTGGTGCTCGTCATCACCCAGCCCGACCGGCCTGGTAATCGGGGGAGGGTCACTTTGCCGCCCATCAAGGTCGCTGCGCAGGAGCTCGGCTTGCCGGTGCACCAGCCGGAGAAGATCCGCGATCCAGAGGTCGTCGAGCGTTTGCGCGATTTGAACCCGGACATCATGGTGGTCGTCGCGTACGGGCAGATCATCCCGCCGTCCGTTCTGTCGATCCCTTCGCTTGGCGTGGTGAATGTGCATGCGTCGCTGCTGCCGCGGCATCGTGGCGCCGCACCCATCGCGCGTGCGATCCTCGCCGGCGATCGCGAGACAGGCGTCACCATCATGCGTATGGACGAGCAGCTCGACCACGGCCCGATCCTCGCCACGCGCTCGACTCCAATCGGTGAGCGTGAGGATTCGGTGGCGTTGACCGCGCGACTCGCCGAGATGGGTGCAGAGCTGCTCGTGGAAACCCTCGATCGCCTGGATGACATCACCGGTGTCGAGCAGAACCACGCCAAGGCGACGCTTGCCCCGCGGTTGAGCAGGGAAGATGGTGAGCTTGGGCCGGATATGGACGCGAACGAGATGGATCGGCGCGTTCGCGCATTGCAGCCCTGGCCCGGCGCTACGCTGCCGACGCCGCGGGGTCGGGTGAAGGTGTTGAGCGGCCATGTCCAGGGCGAGCGATATGTCCCGGACGTCGTTCAGCTGCCTGGCAAGAAGCCGGCGCCGGCCAAGCAGGTGCTGGGCGATGCCTGAGAAGAAAGA
>VBGM01000117.1:0-616 GCA_005880855.1 Chloroflexota bacterium | reverse complement strand
GCGCAACGGGCGCACCAACCTGCGTGACGGGTTCGTTCGCATCGATGGCACCGAGGCGTGGCTGGAGAATGTGCACATCTCCCCGTACGCGCAGGCCAATGTCATGAACCACGAGCCGATGCGGCCGCGCAAGCTGCTGCTGCACCGCAAGGAGATCTCGAGCCTCATCGGCAAGGTGCGCCAGAAGGGGTACACGCTCATTCCGTTGCGCGTGTACTTCTCGCGCAACCACGCGAAGGTGGAGGTAGGACTCGCGCGCGGCAAGAAGCAGTACGACAAGCGTGAGGCGATCGCCGAGCGCGACGCCAAGCGCGAAATCGCGCGCGCGATGCGCCGCCATTAGGTGTACTCGCCATGTATACAGAGGATCGTGGCGATGATCGAGCGATCGTCGACCTAGGTTTTCAGCTCCTGCGCGAGCATGTCCATCAACAGCCCGTCATGCCACGTCCCGTCCGACCCGCGCTCGTAGTTCCGCATCAGTCCGACCGGCTTGAACCCTACAGTCTCGTAAGCCTTGATCGCGCGGGTGTTGTGAGCCGCCGGATCAATCGTTACTCGGTGATGGCCGCGCTGGTCGATCAGGAATCGGGCCAAGGTGCGGATCGCGTCGGGT
>VBGM01000062.1:8503-12581 GCA_005880855.1 Chloroflexota bacterium | reverse complement strand
CATGAAGCTGTACTACACCGCGATACCGCGCTCTCTGATGCAGAAGTTCAGGGAGCAGATGCCAGAGGACGCTCGTCGCGACGATGACATCGGCGCAGCGATTCAGGGCACACCCGACGAGCTGGTGACGACGAAGGTCGACGTCAACGATTACGTCGACCGCAAGCGCCAAGCGTTCGCCGCGCACGTGAGCCAGAACGATCCCAACTCGTGGTTCGCGAACATGCAGGACCAGATCTACCGGATGGCTTTCGGCACCGAGTACTACCAGCTGGCGCGGGGCAAACCGGGGTCCGCTCTGCCGGAGGATGACCTGTTCGCGGGGCTCAGCTAGAGCACGTCCACTGTGCCTGGCCCTGGACCCAACCGATGAACAACCAGTTGAGCGTGATCGTGCCCGAGCAGTTCTTGGCCCTTACGACAGCGGTGATGGGATAGGTCACGGTCCCGAAACCCCACTCTGGTGCGCCCAAACGATATGCGGTCACGTCCGTCTCCAGCAGCTCATGCTGGTTGTACATCCCCTCGATGACAAGCGGCGGGCGGCCGAAGTAGTTGAACGCGACCGTGAAGAGCAGGGCCGCGCCCAGTGCGATTCCAACCGCCCTGCTCGTCCCTCGCGATGGCCGGCGAGTCGCATGCGGATCGTCGGCCAGAATTGCGTCTCGGGCCACGACGGCGGTACCCGCCCATCGGTCGCCCATCCGCTGGCTGCTGGCCGACCCGAGCACCAAAAGCCCGCCGAGCAGGTAGAAAGCCGGCAGGACATCGATCAGCCGTAGCAGGTTGCGCGTGAACACCGCGCCAACCCCGAGCGGGCCGACATCCACGCGTACCACGCAAAGCCCGTACAGCATCTTGCCGAGGCTGGCGCCGAAGAGGCTCTCGGGCACCATGTAATAGGCCAACCAGAGCAGCGTGAGAGCTGGCCACCCGACGGTTGTGGCGGTCGTATAGAACGCGAACATCTGACCAGGCGATATCGGCGCGCCCGATGTGACCACCGTGACGCCATAGACGTTGTTGACCACCAGCGACACGATCGAGATAAAGATCAGGTCGAGGATCAGCGCGCCGAACCGGCGCCGCCGGACCTCGCGTGCCTGAACGGTCCGTCCCGAACGCGAACCCGCGACAAGTGTGGCGACCGGCATCGCGGGCTGATAATGCCACCAAATCCCGCCGCGTAGACTCGGGGCGGATGGAAGTCGTCAGGATCACCCCGCGCGGTTACTGCCACGGCGTGGTCGATGCGTTCCGGATCGCCAAAAAGGTTCGCGACGAGACCCCCGGGCCGGTGCACATGCTGGGCATGCTCGTCCACAACACGCACGCCACCGACGACCTCCAGGCGCAGGGCATCGCCCTCGTCGATCCGCCCGACCGCCTGGCCGGGCTCAACCAGATCAAGGAAGGCACCGTCATCTTCACGGCGCACGGCGTCTCCCCCCAGGTCAAGCAGCGCGCCGCCGAGCTCGGCCTCAACGCGATCGACGCCACGTGCTCCGACGTCGTGCGCACCCACGAGCTGGTCGCAGATCTCGCGCGAAAGGGCTACGAGGTGGTCTACATCGGGCGGAAGGGACATCCCGAGCCCGAGGGCGTTGTCGGCGAGGCGCCGGGCAAGGTCCATCTCGTCCAGGATCCCGAGGACATCGACGCCCTCGACCTCAAGGGTGACCGCATCGCCGTCACCTGCCAGACGACCCTTTCGGTCTGGGACACGGAGGACCTCATCGGCCGGGTCAAGTCACGCTATCCGGAGGCGGAGGTCCACAACGAGATCTGCCGCGCCACCCAGGAGCGCCAGGAAGCGGCGGTCGAGGCGGCCAAAGAAGTCGACGTGGTGATCGTTGTCGGCAGCCCCCGCTCCTCGAACTCGCTGCGCCTGGTCGAGGTCGTCAAGAAGCTCGGCCAGAAGCCCGCCTACCTGGTCGACCGGCTCGAGGACCTCGACCTGGCCTGGCTGAAGGGCGCCCAGAAGGTCGGGGTCACCAGCGGCGCCTCGACCCCGTCGCAGCTCACACGACGGGTCATCGAGTACATCGAGGCCCTCGAACCACCGACCTAGCGTCCGCTAGGTTCGGCGGAGGCGCTTCATCACGCGGCTAAGCGCGCCCGACGTAGCGGCGGCTGGGGTCGTAGCCACTGGCGACGGGGCCGGTGTGGGCTCGGGTGCGGGGTTGGCAGGCGGCGCGGGACCGTTGCCTGACGAGCCTGAACCCGTGCGTGACCTTCGCCGGCGGCGGCGTCTCGGAGGCCCTGTTTTCTCGGCCGCGACCACTGTCGGCGCGGCTTCGACCACCGCCGGTGGGGCTTCGGCTGGCGGCGAGCCGGCGGAGGGCCGGCGGCCGCGGCGCCTCCGGGGTGCGGGAGCAGGCGGACCGGTGGAGTCGACCGCGGCCGGGCGCGGGGCGTGGGCCTTTCGCCGCACGCTGGCCCCGACCTCACCTTCAGCGCAAAGCGCGCCATCCGCGGTGTGGATGTCCACCCGCCACACCACGATGGCGGTTGGCGCGCCCCCGACCGGCGGCCGCTTCTGGGTGAGGGTCCAACGGGCATAGATCGTCTCGCCCGCCTTCACGGGCCGGGGGAATTTCCAGTTCAGCCATTCCCACTCGGCAACCGAGGGCACCGGCATGTCCATGGTCCCCAGGCCGATTGCCACGGCGACCAGCAGGGCGGGTGGCGCAAATCGAGCCCCGGCGTGGGCGACGTCGATCGCCAGGGGGGAGAAGTCGCCGGCAACGGCGGAAAAGAGCGCGACTTCAGTTTCCGAGATGGTCCGCCGTCGCGTGGTCCACTCGCCACCGAGGGGCAGGTCGTCGAAAGAGATCGGTTCCAGGTCGGGAGCGAGTATATCGGGATCAGAATTTGGGCCCCGGGCGTTAACCTATGACGACCTCGTCACCGGGGAGGGTTTTTTGCCGGATATCGCGTCCGTTCTTCTGATCACGTCCGTCCTTTTCATCATCGCGGTGGTGCTCCTGACGATCGCCCTCATGCGCATGCGCGGCATGACGCGGCGCCTTCAGGGGGCGCTCGAGGACGAGAGCGGCGCGCGGGACCGCGCCGCATTGCTCCTGGCGATGGCCTCCGCGGTCAACTCTTCACTGGGTCTCGAAGAAGTCCTCGACGTCGCCATCAGGCACGCCGGAAGGATCATGGGCGCCGTCGCCGGCGCCATGTACCTGGTCGTCCCCGCCAAGACCGAGATGCGCCGGCAGGCGCAATACGGCCTTACGCACCGTCCCCGCGGCAGCGTTCGCGCGCTGAGCGAGGAGCCGCTGCGTTCTGCACTGGCCGCCATGCGCCCGGTGGTCGTCCGCCTTGCTGAGGAGTCGGCACCTGGGCTCGAGGCCGGAGGTCACCCGCAGCATGTGCTGGTGGTGCCGGTGCAGCGGGCGGGCCAGCTCATGGGAGCCCTGGAGCTTTATCTGAACGCGTGGCGAGAGCTGACCGAGGACAACAGCGATCTCCTGATCGGAGTCGCTTCGCAGGCCGCCATCGCTATCCGGCACGCGCAGCTCTTCCAGGCCCAGGAGGAGAACGCGCTCACCGACGAGCTCACCAAACTGCCCAACCGGCGCGCCCTGGCGCAGCAATTCCTCAAGGAGATGCAGCGCGCGCGCCGCGGCCACAAGCCGATCGCGTTCGCGATGGTGGACCTGGACCACTTCAAGCAGGTGAACGACACATACGGTCACCTTCACGGTGATGCGGTCCTTGCGGAGCTAGCCTCCATCATCAGCACCGGCGCGCGAGAATCCGACGTCTGCGCACGCTATGGTGGCGAGGAGTTTGCGCTCGTCCTGCACGAGACAAACGACGCCGGCGCTCGCATCCTTGCCGAGCGCATTCGCGCCAAGGTTGCCGCGCATACGTTTCCCGGCGGCTTGAAGCTCACCATCAGCATCGGCGTCGCCGCCACCAGCGAAGCCTCGCTGTTCACCAGCCTGATCGAGCGCGCCGACCAGGCGCTGTATGCGGCCAAGATGGGCGGCCGCAACCAGGTCCGCGTCTCTGACATGAAGGCGGCTCCCTCGAAGCAACAGCAGCACGCATAGCGCCCTCTCGC
>VBGM01000062.1:0-8475 GCA_005880855.1 Chloroflexota bacterium | reverse complement strand
TCCCCGTCGGGGAGAGGTTTGGGAGACCGGCTTAAGCTGGCAGGGTGGCCCATTACTGCGTGTTGTGCGGGACCGAGCTCGAGTCCCGAATCATCGAAGGCCGCGAGATGGAAGGCTGCCCGAACGACGACTTCATCTTGTGGCGAGACCCGAAGGTCGCTTCGGCGGTGGTGGTCGAGGCCGACGGGGGCGTCGTGCTGGGCCGGCGCGCGATCGAGCCGGGCTACGGGCTGTGGTGCCTCCCCGGCGGATTCGTCAACGACGATGAGCATCCTGCTGATGCGGCGATACGCGAATGCCTGGAGGAGATCAGCGCCGCCGTCGAGCTGACCTCGCTGCTCGGCGTGTATCACGTTCCCAAGCAGGATGCGCCCAGCATGATCGGCATCGCATACAGAGCGCGACTCGCGGACGGAGCCGAGCCGAAGGCCGGATCAGAGATGCTCGAGGTCCGCGTGTTCCCGCTCGATTCGCTGCCGCCGCTCGCATTTCCCAGCCATCGCTATGTGATCGACCAGCTCCTCACGTCCCGGGCGCCGCTGGCGGTAGCCTCACACCTGCCCGCCGCAACAGCGGCTCCGAGTGGAATGCCACCATCACCAGCGCAAGCACAGTCGCGACCGCGGCGCACGCGGTGAACCCCGCCGCGTAACCGTAGTTCTGGACCACCGGGCCGAAGACCAGCGGTCCCGCGGCCAGGCCGAGGAAGAGAACAGTGCCGTACATGCCCATCGTCACGCCGCGCGTCGATGCGGCAGAAAGGTCACCGAACACCACCCCCATCGCGACGTAGGCCGTCGCCATGAACGGGGTGGCAATGATGAGCACGATCGCCGGCCACCAGAACCCGGACAGGTGACCGAGGATGATGATCGCAACCGACCACACCACGACGCCGGCGAAAACGATCGGCCACCGCTGACGTGCGCGGTCGACCAGCCGTCCTCCTGGAATTCGCGAGGCGCCGTTGGCCACGGCTTGCAGCGCGAGAAGCAGGCCTACCTGCGAGCTCGGCAGCCGGAGCGCTTCCTTGCCGAAGATCGGAAGGAAAGCGCCGACCGTGCCCCACGCCAGCGTTGCCGACACCAGCCCGACGACAACCGGCCAGAACGCTCGTTGAGATAGCAGTGCGCGTAGAGGCTCGCGCAGCGACAGCCCACGCTGTGCCGACTGTCTCGTTCCGCTGGCGGCGATGGCGCCTGGAATCGTGAACGCGAGCATCGCCGCCGTCACCGCCAGGTCGGTGCGGATGTCGAGTTTGGTGAGCAGCAGCCCGGCGATCGACGGACCGATGAAGAAACCCGCCTGCATCGAGAAGGTGAGCCACCCCATTGCGCGGCCGAGGCGGCCGGGCTTGACCGACTCGGTGATGGCTGAGAAGAGGGCGGCCTGCTGAGCTCCGGAACCGAGGCCACCGGCGATTTGCCAGATGAATAGTGGAAAGACGGTCGTTGCAGCCGCGGACGCGAGCTGCGAACCGCCCGCGACGATCAGCGAGAAGATCAGCAGCGATCGCGCTCCAAAGCGGTCGATGAGGAGCCCGGACGGCAGCGAGAGCAGCGCGGCCGCCAGCGTGGCCACCGAGAAGAGGGCGCCGACCTGGAAGCGATCCGCACCGAGGTCGTGCGCGTAGAGCGGGACCGTCAGGCCGCGGGCTGAGAGCGCAGCGAAGGAAGCGCCGGCTGCCACATAGATGGCAAGCGTCCGTCGCGATTCGAGGACGCGCACCGAACATAAGATACCGACGCATGGTCCGCGAGCGGGTCGGCGATTGGCGACTGGCCTGGCGCTTCGCGTTGGCGGGCCTGATCGCGGGCATTCTCGTGTCCACCTTCGCCTACACAGGATTGATCAGCAGGTCGTTCGACGCCGCGCAGGATCAGCTCTACCCGGCTCCGCCCGCCGATCCGCGCATAACTCTGATCGCGATCGACCAGCGTTCGAAGGACGACCTGGGCGCGTACCCGTGGCTCAACTCATACCACGCCAAGGTGATCAACTACCTGGCGAGCCTCCACCCGAAGGTGATCCTGTTCGACGTCGTGCTCGATCACCTCACGCCTACTGATCCCGAGGATCCCAAGGCAAAACCCGACGACGACCTCGCGGCAGCGATCAAGTCGGCCGGCAATGTGGTGCTCGTCTGCACGGCTGACGATGCCCCAAGACCCGAGTTCTCGACGGTGGCCGCCGTGGTCGGAGATCGCGGCCTGGGCTATCCCGATGCCGCCGACTCGATCCGGGGGGTGGACCTGCGCCCGAAGAGGTCCTGTCCCGAGAACGAAGGCGATGAGCCAGCGTTCATCGAGGCGTTGAGAATCTCCGAGGGCATCAACATGCCGCTGGTCACCAATGGAGCCGGCACCGAAACCGCTTTCGGGCCTCACCACATACCTCTAGTCGGCAGCCAGATGCTGATCAACTTCACCAATGGAAGCGGCCCGAGCTGCGCTTACGTCGATGCGCTCAACGCGAGTTGCGCGCACCCCGAATCCATCGCGGGCCATATTGTCGTGGTCGGCACCAAGCTCATCGACGCCGGCGACGTGTACTCGCAAGCGGTGAGCTTTTCGCACGACAGCAACTTCTGTCCGTCAACGCGACCGAAGTGCATGCTCGACAACCAGAACTACGGCTACCGCATCCTGGGCGATGCCATGAGCACGATCCTCTCGGATCGCTACCTCCGCGTGCAGCCGCCGCTCTCGCTCTTCCTCGCGGTCCTGGTCCTCTCGGCGATCGTCGGCCTCGTCGTCTACTTGCCCTCGTTCCGCAACGGCATGCTCATCACGGCGGGCATCCTGGTCGCCTATTTCGGCGTCATCGCGGCGCTCGGCCAGAACGGCTATCTCAGCGACCCGCTGTACGCGCCGATCGCGATCGCGCTGGCCGCCACCTTCTCGCTCGGGGCTCGCTACGTGCTGGAGGAACGGGAGCGTCGAAAGGTCGAGATGATATTCGGCCACTGGGTCGATCCTCGGATTGCGCGCCAGCTGGCCGCCTCGAAGTCGATCGACGAGATCATCTCGCGTGGTGAGCGGCGTGACCTGACGATGCTGTTCGTCGATATTCGCGGGTTCACCGCGATGTCAGAGGCGATGCGCGCCGAGGATGTCCTGGCAGTGATCCAGGATTACCTGGAGGAGCTGACCGCTCTGATCTTCAAGTGGGACGGCACCATCGACAAGTACGTCGGCGATGAGATCGTGGCCATCTGGAATGCCCCCGTGGCGCAGCCGAGCCACGCGCTGCTGGCGCTGCGCTGCGCATATGACCTCGTCAACTCCGGGCCGACACTCCTCGCGAAGCTTGCCGCCAGAGGTTTGCCGCCGATCAGCTGGGGCGTCGGCATCAACACGGGTCCAGCGGTCGTCGGCAACATGGGCAGCAAGGACAGGCTGCAGTACACCGCGCTCGGCGACACGGTGAACACCGCTGCGCGATTCTGTGGGGCTGCAGAGCCGTTCACCGTCATCATCGGCCAGCCGACGTTCGACGCGTGTGCGCAGCTCGTCGCCGTCGACCAGGTGCCTGGAATCCAGCTCAAGGGCAAGTCAGCGGAGACGTTTCGTGTGTTTCGGGTAAGCGCGATTCGCGAGGAGGCGACGTCGCCCTGGGTGCCTTTTCCGACCGAGGCGGCGATGGCCGCGTACGCTGCTCAGAAGAGGCTTTACGGATGGCAATCGGTTTTCGCGGCGGGGCCGGCTGAGCCGTGAGCTTAGAGCGCGCTTCGGAGCTGCTCGCATCTGCTCGCGCCGGTTTGGCGATGACGGGAGCCGGCGTTTCGGCGGAGAGCGGCATCCCGACCTTTCGTGGCGAGGGCGGCCTGTGGTCGAGTTACGACCCGGTCAAGGTGGCGTCGATCGACAACTTCCTGGAAGATCCGGCGGCCTACTGGAGAGTCTCCAGAGAGCGCGGTCCCGCCGTGCTCGCGGCCAGGCCCAATCCTGGGCACCTCGCACTCGCCGCATTGGAGACGGCGGGTCACCTGGTCGGCGTCGTCACCCAAAACACCGACGGGCTGCACCAGGACGCCGGCAGCCGCAGGGTCATCGAGCTCCACGGCTCTGGCCGCGTGGTCCAGTGCCTCGATTGCGGTACGCGCGAGAAGCGAGCCGAGGTCCAGGCCCGGCTCGGCGAGGAGATGCCACCACGATGCCGCGCTTGCGGCGGGGTCTTTCTCAAACCGACGGTCGTGCTCTTCGGCGAAGCGATGCCGATGGCGGCCGTGGAGGAGGCTTTCGCCCTCGCGAAGGCCGCGGATGTGATGCTGGTCGTGGGTTCGTCGCTCGTCGTGTATCCGGCCGCGCACGTTCCTCTCAAAGCCGTCGAGGCCGGCGCGGCCCTGATCGTGGTAAACGCCGAACCCACTCCGCTCGACCACCTCGCGACGGTGGTGATCCATGGGCGCTCAGGCGAGGTGCTGCCTGAGCTAGCGGAGATGTTGTCAGCCGCTTAGGATCGTGAGGCTGCCGGCGCTCACGTGCACACCGTCGACAACCAGGCTGCCGGTCGCATCGATGTCGCTAGCGGTTCCCTCGACGACTCGGTCACCAACCTCGATGCGAACCTTTTTGCCGATGGTGTCCGAAAGGTCGCGCCACCGGGCAATCACCTGCGTCGCCGGCGCAGATGCCCAGTGCTCGACGGCCGGCCGGAGCCGGTCCAGCAGCTGATCGCGCGATTCATCCAACCGCGCGGCGCCGTCCGGCGCCCAGGTCAGATTGATCCCGATTCCGCAGATCGCTTTCGATGCTGACGATTCGATCAGGATCCCGCCGACCTTCCGGCCGCTGAGCAACAGGTCGTTCGGCCACTTCAGGCGCACGTCTTTGCCGCATGCCTCGGCGGCGGCCACACCCACGGCCAGGCTGAGATGAGGATCGGGCCGGAGCACGAATGAGACCAGCAGCGCCGTGCCTGGCGGCGCCTCCCATCGGTGCGAGAGGCGGCCGCGGCCCGCGGTTTGATGGTCTGCCACCACCACCGACCCAATTGGCAGTTCGCGAGCCACATCCTGGGTCGACGTCATCGATCCTAGCCGCAGAATCTGGGGCTTCTCCATCAGGCTCTAAGCTTGCGAGATATGAAGGTCCACCGCGCCGTTACGCTCGTGGCCATGATGGTGCTGTCCGTCCTGCTGCTCGGATTGATGATGATCGGCGCGGTCGGCAGCTTCGACGGCCGCAGTCTCATCGCACTCATCGTGGTCGTGGCCGCGGCCGCGGCGGGTGGCATCGGATTCAGCTGGAAGCGTTACTACCGCCGCTGAGTTGATTTAGGCATGCTGCGGCTCGGGTATAAGGCTTCAGCCGAACAGTTCGGTCCGCGAGCGCTGCTCGACTTCGCGGTCGACGCTGAGCAAAACGGATTCGACAGCGTCTTCGTCAGCGATCACTTCCAGCCGTGGCGTCACTCAGACGGGCACGCTCCGTTCGCGTTCGCCTGGCTCGGGGCAACCGGCGAGCGCACGAAGCGTGTCCTGCTCGGAACTTCCGTCGTCACGCCCACCTTTCGCTACCACCCCGCGATCGTTGCGCAGGCCTTCGGAACGCTGGGTTCTCTAAACCCGGGACGCATCATCCTCGGCGTCGGCACCGGGGAGCATCTCAACGAGGGCGCCCTCGGCATCGCGTGGCCTGACAACAGAGAGAGGTTCGGCCGCCTGCGCGAAGCCGTGAAGCTGATCAAGCTGTTATGGACCGAAGACAGCGTCACGTTTGACGGCGAGTACTACCACACACGAAACGCGACCATCTATGACAAGCCCGCGGCGCCGGTTCCGATTTACGTCGGCGCGGGCGGACCTCAGGTCGCGAAGTACGCCGGGCGTGCCGGTGACGGCCTCATCTGCACGTCGGGCAAAGGTATGGAGCTCTACTCGGAGCAGCTGCTGCCTTCGTTCGCGGAAGGGGCCACGACCGAAGGACGCGACGCCGGCATGCTGGACAGGATGATCGAGGTCAAGGTCTCATACGACACGGACCGTGCCCGTGCCATGGAGGACAGCAAGATCTGGGCCGCCCTCGCGCTGCCCGCCGACGTCAAGGCCGGCGTGGATGATCCTCGCGACATGGAAAGGCTCGCGCGACAGGTCGAAGGCGAGGCCCACCGCCGCTGGCTCGTCTCGAGCGAACCGGAGGAGCATCTCGAACAGTTGCGCCCTTACCTCGAGCTCGGTTTCACGCATCTCGTCTTCCACGCGCCCGGCCACGATCAGGCGCGGTTCATGAAGCTGTATGGCTCGCAGATTCTGCCTCGCGTCCGCGACCGCTGGGGAAACCAATGAATACCTGGGTTGTCGTCCTCGTCAAAGACTTTAGTTCCGCCAAGCAGCGGTTGGGGCCGGCCCTGGATCCTGCCGAACGCAGCGCGCTAGCGCGCACCAACGCGGCGCGCGCGATTCGAGCTGCCGCCGCCGGAGATCGCGTGCTGGTAGTTGCGGGCAGCGACGAGGTCGCGGCGCTGGCGGCAGAGCTCCGGGCCGATGTGCTCGTCGAGCCGCGCCAGGAGGGCCAGAACGTGGCCGCGCAGCGCGGCATCGCGTACGCGACCGACGCCGGAGCAGAGGCCGTTCTGCTGCTGTCGAGCGATCTTCCGCTGGTGACGAAGCAGTCGGTCGAAGACCTGCTGGGCGCCGCGAACGGGCTTGCCCAGCCGGCTGTCATGGCTGTGCCCGCGGTCGGTCGAGGCGGAACCAACGCCCTGTACCTGCATCCGCCACATGCGATGGGCCTTCATTTCGGCGCTGATTCCCTGGCTTCGTTCAGGCGCGAGGCGCACGCCAAGGGCGCGCGGTTCGTGATCTATGAGTCTGCCGAGATGGCTCTCGACCTCGACGAGCCCGCCGACCTCGCACGGCTGCGTCGGGCGGTGTGAACCACCTCGAGCTGCTCGCCGTGGAGGGCCTCCCCGAGGTCCGTCCCGGCGACGACCTCGGCGACCTCATCTGCTCGAACGCGAAGCTCGAGTCTACGGACGTGCTCGTGGTCGCACAGAAGGTGGTATCGAAGTCCGAGGGGAGGCTGCGCGACCTGGCCGGGGTCGAGGCCGGCGACGAAGCCAAACGGATCGCGTCGCGGCTGGTCGCCCTGCCAGATCCGCGCTTCGTGCAGGTGGTCCTCGACGAGAGCGTGCGCGTGCTGCGGTCGCAGCGCGTGTTGATCACCGAGACGCGTCATGGTTTCGTGTGCGCCAACTCTGGTGTGGACCAGTCCAACATCGCCGAACCGGGAATGGTCACGCTGCTGCCCCTCGACCCTGATGCGAGCGCACGCGGCATCCGGCAGCGTATCCACGAGCGCTGTGGTGTCGATGTCGGCGTCATCGTCTCGGACACGTTCGGTCGTCCGTGGCGGCTGGGCATCGTCAACGTCGCGCTCGGGGTATCCGGCATACCCGGCCTGATCGACCTGCGCGGGACACCGGATGATGCGGGTCGCGAGATGCACGCCACCGTGCTCGCGATCGCGGACGACCTCGCATCGGCGGCAGGCGTGATCATGGGCAAGACCGCTCGCGCCCCAGTCGTGGTCGTCCGGGGCTTCGACATGGCCGGCGACGGGAGCGGCCGCGACCTCATCCGGCCGGCCGCGGAAGACGTCTTTCGATGAGAACCGTCGTGCTCGCCGGCGGCACAGGGGGCGCGAAGCTGGCGGCCGGTTTTCAATCGATGCTCGAGCCCGGCGAGCTCACGGTGATCGCCAACACGGCCGACGACGATGAGTTCTGGGACTTGCTGGTCTGCCCCGACGTGGACGCGACGATCTATCGCCTCGCCGGCGTCTTCGATGACGCCGCCGGATACGGACAGAAGGGCGACACGTTCAACACACTCGACGCGTTGGGCCGATTGGGCGAGCCGACATGGTTTCGCATCGGGGATCGCGACCTCGCCACGCATGTGCTGCGCGCCGACATGCTCAATGGCGGATGCCGTCTTACAGAGACGGCTCTCGAGCTGTGCCGGCGATTCGGGTTGGCGACGCGAGTGCTCCCGATGACTGACGACAAGGTCCGGACGCGCTTTGTCACCGATCAGGGCACGCTGTCGTTTCAGGACTACTTCGTGCGCGAGCGCCTGGCTCCGGCTCTACTCGCGATCGAGATCGCCGGCGCCGGCTCCGCGGTGCCTTCTCCAGAGGTGAGCGCAGCGCTCGTGGATGCCGACCTTGTAGTCATCGGCCCTTCAAACCCATTGATCTCGATCGGGCCGATCCTCGAGGTGATCAGACGCGGGCTGCACCGCGAGCGCACCGCCGCTGTGACACCGATCGTGGGAGGAGTCGCGCTTAAAGGACCGACCGTCGAGATGATGCGGGAGCTCGGACACGAACCCTCCCCGATCGAGGTTGCACGCGGCTACACGTCTGTCGCGGGCACATTCGTTCTCGATTCGCGCGACACTGCCGCGGGCGCCGAGATCGAAGCGCTGGGTTACCGCGTGGTCGTCTGCGACACGGTCATGGCCGGCGG
>VBGM01000061.1 GCA_005880855.1 Chloroflexota bacterium | reverse complement strand
CGACGCCGATGAGCACCATCACGAGACCGACGACGAGCACCGCGTACTGAGCGACTGCCATCGTCGCGCTCGGCCGTTTGATCTCCTCGCCCCGATCTTCGTCTCCAGGGGCTGCACCGGAAGCGAGCTGCCACGACCCCGTCTGGGCCTGCTGCTCCTTCTTGGACTTCTTGTCGGGGACTGGCTCGGCGGCGGTTGACTTGGCGTCGTTCACGATCGACCAGGCGGCGCCTCCGCCTGCCGGGCTCGGCACCTGCGGTTCCGGCTCTCTGCTGGGAGTGAACGGCTCTGCGGGCGCGGGCGTCCAGGTCGAGTCCGGGTAGCCAGGCTGGGTTGGCGAGAATGCCGGCTCGGGCGGCGAATAGGCTGGCTCGGGTGGTGTGTATGGAGGCACGGATGGCTTGTATGGCGGCGGCGTCGGAGGTGGCGTGCTGGGCGGAGGTGGCGGCACGGTGGGTCCGACCTCCCACGTCTGTGGCGACGACGGTGGAGGGGGAGGAGGTGGCGCCTGTGGCTCCGGCCTGGCAGTCGGCCCCCAGGTTGCGGTCGGAACTGCCGCCTTCGCCTCCATGTCCGAGGCGGTGAAGGCCTGCTCTGCCTGGGCTGCCTCATCCT
>VBGM01000245.1 GCA_005880855.1 Chloroflexota bacterium | reverse complement strand
GCCATCTCGACTCCGTGGTCGCGAGCGAAGCGCGAAGCCCCCGAGCCGGAAAGAAGGACGTGGCGGCCGTCCCGCATCACTTCCATCGCGAGGTCGACGGGGTGGCGCACGTCGCGGACGCAGGCGACACCCCCTGCCCTCAAGCTCCCGCCCTCCATCACACCCGCATCCAGCTCGACCTCACCATCGGCATTGAGGCACGCGCCGATGCCTGCGTTCAGAAGGGGCTCGTCTTCCATTTGGCGCACGGCTGCGACGGCGGCGGCCAGCGCACCTTTGCCGATCTCCGCCCACCCCAGCTCCAGCGCGCGCTCGACAGCGGCCTGCCGTCGCGGACGTTCGGCGGCGGGAGCTGGACCCGCGCCTCCATGGACGACGAGCGCGGGGGTGGCCAGAGGGCTACTTCAGGCGGGCTGGAAAGCGCGGCGGTCCATCACCCGGCGTTCCTCGGTTCGCCGGTCGGGGACGTACTGGTCACGCCGGCCGACCGTGGCGCGCTCCGGCGACCGCCTCTCGCCAAACCGGCGCTCGGGGTTCGACCGCCGCATTGTGGATCGCCTTTCGGCACCACGCTCAACCTGGTTTTCGCTCGGCACAGATACCACTCTCCCTCTCGTGTTTTCGAGGTTCCGATGCTATAGCACTCTTCTATCAAGTGACGAAAGCTTTTCGTCCAGGCGGCGCTCGGACCGCCGGCGCTCCAGCTCGTCGCCCGGCCCCATGTCCACGAACCGGGCGTAGCGCGCCAGCCGGGGGTGGACCTCGCTGACCTGCCGGAACATCTCCTGGGCGACCCACCGGTAGTCGGGGTGGCCCTGCGGCGTGGTCCGCAGCTCGCACAGGTGATAGATCTCCCGGAGGTTGACCCGGAAGTACCAGCGCAGGCGGTACGCCAGTGGGACCACGTACTGGGCGAGCGCCGGACCGAGATCGCGCTCGATGTGTCCTTGGGCCGTGGTCGCGGCTTCGATAGCGGCGGCAAAACGGCCTTCCATCCCGAGCTCGGCAAGGCCGGGCGGCGTGTCGAAGCCGAGCGAGGTGCCGAGGAGCTGCCGGTCCTGAGTGAGCATCCGATGGCGGTGCAGGTCGCGGTAGGCGGCAAAGTTGGCGACGATCTCGAAGACGTACTGCGCGTGCTCCAGCGCCCGGGCAGGGCGTTGGCGTCGATTCGAGCGATCCGCGAGCAGGGCCTCGAGCACCTCGCCCTGGTCTCCCTGGAGCTCCTCCAAACGGGCATCTGAATGCGGGAACAGTGCCGCGGCGACCACCTTGCGCTCGGCCTCCGGGTCATATTCCAGGAGCCGAACCGCCGGTGACGGCTCGCGGGCGCCCGTTCGAGGGGCCAGCCTCGCCGTCACCTCACGCACACGCCCGAGCCGTTCCGCGGCCGGGAGGCCGTAGCGCTCATCCAGCGCGCGCTTCACAAAGGCGGGGATGACCAGCGCCAGCTCACGATGCATGTCGGTCGCCAGCGCGCGGCACTCTGGCAGCTCGTGGGCGGCGAGCTTGG
>VBGM01000060.1 GCA_005880855.1 Chloroflexota bacterium | reverse complement strand
GATCGCGGCCATCATCTCGGAGCATGCTTTCGACAGCCTCGACGGGCCGGTGGTCCGAGTGGCCGGGCCCGACATCCCCGCCATGCCCTTCAATGGTCCGCAGGAGGAGTTCTTCATGCCCAACCCCACGAAGATCGCGGAGGCGATGAAGAAACTTGCCGCGTACTAAGAAGGTCGGCGTGAAGAAGATCACGTATCCGCAGGTGGGCGCGGAGGAGTACGCCGCCAGGCGTGAGGCCGTGTGCGCGGGCATGGACGCCGCGGGCCTGGACGCGATCGCCGTCTTCTACCCGGCGCGGATCGCGTACATGACCGGCTTCCACCACGTCCCCACCGAGCGCCCGATCGTCCTCATCCTCGGCCCGAACCAGTACGCCTCTCTGGTCGTGCCCGCGGTCGAGAAAGAGCACGCGGAGTCGGTGCCCGGCATCGACAACGTCGGCGTCTACTTCGAGTACCCCGGCGCCGAGCATCCGATGGAGCTCGTGGCGATGAAGCTGGCGGAGATCAACGCCAAACCTCGGCGCACCGGCGTGGACCATGACGGATACGTGCCCTACTGGGGCTACCGCGGCCCGCGGCTCAGCGACTTGAGCGGCGAGCGCCCCGTCGACGCCGAGATGCTCGTCGAATCTCTGCGGCGCGTGAAGTCTCCCACCGAGATCGCATGCATCCAGCTGAGCTGCGACTGGGCCGGACGGGCGCACCGCCGCATGCAAAACGCCATCAAGACGGGAAAGACGGAGATGGAGTGTTACGCGCCGGCAGCCACGGAAACCCTCTTCGAGATGGTGGCGGAGATGCCGGGCTGGCGCCCGCGCGGTTTCAACGGCACCGGCCTGGAAGCGATGTTCGTCGGCGGGCGATCGACCGCCATGCCGCACGGGTTCGTGATGGGCCACGGGATCGCCGCCGGTGACGTGTTGGTGAGCGGCGCGGGCGCCGACATCGACGGTTATCACAGTGAGCTCGAGCGCACCATGATCGTCGGTACCCCGACGCCTGAGCAGGAGCGCGCGTTCGATGCGATGCTCGCGCTGCAGTCGCGGGCGATCGAGGTGATGGCCCCGGGGGTGCCGGTCGGCGAGGTCGAGCTGGATTGCGTTCAGCTGGCGCGCGAGCTGGGCGTCGAGGGTTCGATCCGCCACCACGTCGGCCACTCGATCGGCCTCGAAGGCCATGAGGCGCCGTTCCTGGATCGAGGCGATGACGCGGTTCTCGAGCCGGGAATGGTGTTCACGGTCGAGCCCGGCGTCTATATCAAGGAGCTCGGGGGCTTCCGCCACTCCGACACCGTGGTCATCACCGAGGACGGCTGCCGGGTGATGACCGACTACCCGCGCGAGCTGAAGGACCTGATCATCCCGGCCTGAGCTCCACCTAGGGTTCCGCACGTTTGACGCCAAAACCCCCGAATCCGCCGCCTTCATACGCACGTTTGCACCCAAACGTGCGGAATTCGCCTGATCCGATCGTTTGCAGCTATTCGTCCGCAAATATGGATCTCGCATGGATTCGCACCTGATCGATTACGCTCGGCTCCGATGAGCCCCGACTCCGTCGCTCGCCGGGGACGCCGCCCAGGCGACTTGCGAGTGGTGGTCCGGCGGCCCACGAAGATGCCCCGCACGCTTGGGGCACCGGCGCTGTTCGCGGCGTCCTACGGCAACGTCGGCTCCAGCATCTACTACGCGCTTGGTGTCACCGCGGCCTTTGCGCTTGGCCTCACGCCGCTGGCGCTGCTGCTGGCCGGGGGCATCTTCGTCACCACCGCGCTCAATTACGCCGAGGGCACGGCCGCCATCCCGCATGCGGGTGGAAGCTCGAGCTTCGCGCGTCGAGCCTTCAACGACCCGATCGGGTTCCTGGTCGGGTGGGTTCAGCTCCTCAACTACATGGCGACGGTGTCGATCTCGTCTTACTTCGCCATCAGCTACCTGGGTGTGTTCGGCAAATACGTGCCTCTCTTCCAGCAGCTGAAGATGAATGAGACCTGGCACGTCGGAGCGACCGTCGTGATGATCGCCATCCTCATCGTGATCAACATCGTCGGCATCCAGGAGTCGAGCGCCCTGAACCTGGTGCTCGCCCTGGTGGATCTTGTCACCCAGTTTGCACTGGTGATCCTCGGCATCTTCATTTTGCTCAAGATCGACGTTGTTTTCCGCAATATCCATTGGGGCATCGCTCCCACCTGGGGCAACTTCCTTGCCAGCGTTTCCATCGCCATGGTCACGTACACCGGCATCGAGACCATCTCCAATCTCTCCGAGGAAGCCAAGAATCCAGGGCGATCGGTGCCTCGGGCGACCTATGCCGTAATCGTGGCGGTGCTCTTCGTCGCAGCGTTTCTTCCGACCATCGGGCTGAGCGTCTTTCCAGTGCATCCGGACGCCCACGGGGGCTACATAACCGACCTCGCCACAACCTGGAAGGCGGACCCGGTCGCGGGCATCGTCACGGGCTTCAGCAGAGTGTCGGAGACACTCGCGCTCTGGGCCGGGATCTGGGTGGGGTTCCTCGCCTTCACCATCCTGCTCATCGCCACCAATGCAGGGCTGATCGGTATTTCGAGGCTCAGCTATTCGCTCGCCGGCGCCGAGATGCTGCCGCGGCGTTTCGCCACCCTGCACCCGAGGTTCAAGACCCCCTTTATCTCGATCATCGTCTTCGGGGTCCTGTCCGCGTTGCTCGTGGTGGCTGGAATCCTGATCCACACCAAGGTGATCGACCTCATGAGCGCCGTCTATTCGCTGGCGGCGACCTTCGCCTTCTGCTCAGCGCATCTGTCGGTCATGCGCCTGCGATTCGTCGAGCCCGACCTCTATCGGCCTTACCGCATGCCGCTCAACATCAAGTTCGGACGCGACAGCATCCCGGTCCTCTCGCTGGTCGGCGCGCTCGCGATCGGAATCGTGTTCACGCAGCTGATGTTCCAGAACATCTCGAACTCGACGTGGATCTACCTGGGCTGGCTAGCCCTGGGCGTGCTCAGCTTCGCCGCGTACCGCACATATAAGAAGGAGCCGCTGTGGGAGCCGCTCGAGGTGCCGCCTCCTCCGGACCGGGAGGTCGAGCACCTGCCGCCCGAGCCGTTGCCGCAAACCGCCCGGTTCAAACATGGAAGGCGTCTTGCGGCGCATGCGGCCGCGGCACCTGCCCGCCACACTCGACATCGCCGAACGTGGCGCGTGGGCTGGGACCTCTATTGGAGACGGCACGGCAACGTGCGCGGTGGATTGATCGTCCTGGTGTTCGCCGCGGTCAGCGGATTCGCGGTCGGCGTCGACCTCTCTTCATACGATCCGTTCGGACCGGGCCTGGGCTGGTCGCCAGGCATCGTCGTGGTCGCCCTGATCGCGGCTTACCTGCTCAACAGGAGTCACTCGGAGCTGTAACTCCCCGTCCCCTGGCCCTTAACGGCTTTACCAACCCAGCCAGCCATCTACGAAGCAACCAATCGCGGGCCGGCAGTCAGCCCGCAGGCGCGCGTGGAAGGCATTCTGATCGGCCTCCTCCTGAGCAAACAGTGACGGCTGCGACCAGAAACGCACCCAGGCAAGACAGCTGGGCAGCAGGCGCGCCTGGTTGTTGAGTGCGGTGAAATCCTGTATCGCAATCGCCGCGTGAGTCGCTTCATGGACGTAGAGGACCTGTTCCAACGCATTCCACCTTGTCACCAGGGAGACGGTTACACCCCCAGACGGCTTTGGCACCCACTTGGGGAGAACGACGAAGCTGTCGATGGTGCGGATGGCGGTGCGAGGCGAATAGCACGCGGTCGCCTCAAATCCACCTCCCTGAAGCGCCCACGCTGAACCACCGGCTGGGGCTGCTGGATCAGGCAGGCACTGATACGTGGAGCACAAGCCTGATCCGTCGAGGCTTTCGATCAGCTGCTTTTGAGTGTTGCCGGTGACGGTGAAAAACTGAATCTCGGTACCGGCAATTGGCGGTGGTGACCACACCGCCGGCTCGCCAAGCCATCGATCCTGAAGTAATTCGACGCCCTCCAGGCCAATCGCGCTCTGCATGTTCTGGGCGACGTAGGGCTGGACCGATCTGGGCCGAACGAAACCTGTTGTTCCGTGTAGAAGAACTGCGAGCAAGAGGCTGCCAATCAACGCCGGGATGGTTAACCGCAAGATGTCGCCGCGCCGGAGTCTAACGGTCCAAAGCGAGGATGGACTACAAGAGCATTGGTCAGGTTGCGCCGGCCAGCGCCAGCTCTTCCGCGCGGTTGGCGTAGCCCGGATGAGACGGTCGCGCCACGCGATACCACGCCAGGGTTTCCGCCAGCGCGTCCTCGAGCGCGGAGGGCTCGAAGCCCAGCTCGTTGCGAATGCGATCGAGCACGTAACCGGCCGGCCGCCGCGGGTCAGGCCCATACGGGCTGGCGTCCGCGGGCAGGTCGGCGAAGGGGATCGGATGGATATTGGCCGGCACCCCGAGAGCGCGCGCGATGCCTTCGAGGAGGTCGCGCATGCTCACTCCCTCGAACGCCACGTTGTATGCCTTCCGAGTCGCGTCCTTGCGGAGGTCGCTCGCCAGCGCGCACGCAAACCCGACGTCTTTCACCCACGCCAGGCCGGCCTGCCGCTCGTAAGACTCGACCGGCACCAGGACCGGGCCGCCGTCCGCGACGCGCTGGATGTAGGCGGCGATGCGCAGGGTGCGATCTGCCGCTCCGAAGATTGCGGGCGGGCGAATTACCGTCCAGGGAAAGTCGCGCGTGCGCGCGAGGAACGTCTCGCACCAGCGCTTGCCATCGAAGTAATCGAGCGACCCTGGAGGGTCGCCCTCGAGAGGGACGAAGTCTTCCTCGCGCGCGGGCTTGCCATGAAGGTGCGGATACACGCCGGTCGAGATGAAGATGTAGCGCTCGCCCTTGAAATTTCGCGCGACCGCGGACACCTCGTCAGGCAGATAGCAGGCGAGGTCGAGCAGGACGTCGGGCTGCACGGTGTCCAGCGTCCGGCGCAGCTGGTCCTCGTCCGTACGATCGAAGCCGACGTAGCTCGTGAAGGTTCCGTATGGCCGCTCGGTGCGACCGGCGGCAATCGTTTCGACTCCCCGCCGCATCAGCTCCTTGCATGCGGCGGTGCCGACGAAACCGGCCCCTCCGATGACGAGAGCCCTCGTCAATTAGACGTTGATGTCCCGAGCAGTGAACTCGATGTCGACGTCCCCCAGCCGTTCGAGGCGCGCCGCCATCTCGCTGGCCATCACCACGGAGCGATGGCGCCCGCCCGTGCAGCCGAAGGCGACGATCAGCTGCGAGCGACCGCGCCTGCGGTAGTGGGGCAGCGCGTTCTTCAGCGTGCGCTCGAGGTTGTCGAGCAGGTCTCGCGCGGCGGCCTGATTGAGCACATAATCCCGGACTCGCGCGTCGCGCCCATCGAGAGGTCGCAGCTCATCCACCCAGTACGGGTTGTCGAGCAGACGCACGTCGACGACCCACGCGGCGCCGTCGGGGATGCCGCGCTTGTAGCCGAAGGCCAGGCACGTGATGAGCATCCGCTCGCGAGACTTCAGCTGCTGCGCAAGCTCGCGGAGCTGGGCGATGTCGACGCGGTGGTGGGCCCGCTCGTGGCTCCCTCCGCTCTTGCCATCGTCGGAGCCCACGTGAACGAGCACGTAGCGGATGCCCTGCGCGTCCGCGTCCTTTAGCAGCACCGCGCCGTCGCCCCGAAGCGCGAGCACCCCGTCGGCGTCCTCCCATGGCGAAAGCCAGCGCGCGAGATGAAAGCCACAGTCGACAAAAACGCCCACCGCCTCTTCGAGCTCGGGCTCGGTGGTGCCGCCGACTATCACCAGTGTCAAAGGGTTTCTTTGAGGCGCTTCGCGAGACGCTCGGGGACGCCAAGCGCGACGATGTCCTCGACGGCCGCTTCACGAATGGCCTGCACCGAGCCGAAGTGTCGCAGCAGGGCCCGCTTGCGTGCAGGTCCGATGCCCTCCACCGAATCCAGAGGCGACGTCAACGCTTTGCGCGCGCGCACCTTGCGGTGATGGGTGATCGCGAACCGGTGCGCCTCATCTCGTACCCGCTGCACCAGGAACATCCCCGGCGAGTTCCTCTCCTGAACGATGGGCTCGGAGCGGTTTGGCGCGAAAATCTCCTCTCGCTCCTTGGCCAGCGCGAACGTCGGGATGTCGGCGTAGCCAGCCGATTCGAGCACCTCGAGCGCGGCACTCAGCTGTCCCTTGCCGCCGTCGATCAGGATCAGGTCCGGCCGGCTCGTGAACGAACGGTCGCCGACCACCTCGGCGTCCTCGCGGCGCTGCGCGGACTCCAGCCGCTCGAGCCTGCGACGAAGCACCTCCTGCAGCATGGCGAAGTCGTTGGGGCCCGGGGTGAACTTGATCCGGAAGTGGCGATAGTGGTCGTTCCTCGGGCGGCCGTCCTCGAAGACGACCATCGCGCCGACGGCCGAATCGCCCTGGATGTTGGAGATGTCGTAGCACTCGATTCGCTTGGGCGGGCTCTCCAAATCCAGCGCCTCGGCGAGCGCGGCCAGCATCGGCTCGGTGCGGCTGCGGTCGTAGTCGGCCTGGATCCGCATCTGCTCGAGCTCCTGCGCCGCCGTCTCGGCGAGCTGCGTCACCAGCGCGCGCTTGCGGCCGCGCTGAGGTACTTCGATCGTGACCGGTCCACCTCGTTTTTCGGCGAGCCAGCCTGTGAGCAGCTCCGGCTCTTCCACCGGCCCCGGAAGGATGATCGACCGAGGGATGTGCGTAGCGCTGGCGTAGTACTGCAGCATGAAGCCACGCAGCAGCTCGTTTTCGAGCGCGTCGCCGGCGCCGTCCAGCGCGTGCCCGTCGTGCCCCACCATCTTGCCCTGGCGCACGTACGCGACCTCGACGAAGACCTCGCCGGCGCTGCGCGCGTAGGCGATGAGGTCCTGGTCGTCACGCCCGCGGGTCAACACCTTCTGTCGGTCTGCGATCCGCTCGATGGACTGGAGCTGGTCGCGGTAGCGGGCCGCATTCTCGAAATCGAGCCGTCCGGCCGACGACTCCATTCGGTCCGTCAGCTCGTGGACGAGCACGTCGGACCTCCCTTCCATGAACAGCGCCACTTCGTGGATGCGGGCCTTGTAGTCCTCGCTGCTGATGCGCCTCTCGCATGGCCCCGGGCACCGCTTGATGTGGAAGTCGAGACAGACCTTGCCCTGCTTGAAGATCTCGTCGGAGCAGGTCCGGAACGGCAGCAGCTGGCGGATCGACTTCACGGTTCCCCGCAGCGACTGCGCCGACGTATACGGCCCGAAGTAGAGTGCCCCGTCCTTCACCACGCGCCGGGAGTAATGGACGCGCGGGAACTCCTCGGTGACTGGCAGCTTCAGGTAGAGGTAGTTCTTGTCGTCCTTGAGGCGGATGTTGAAACGAGGGCGGTAGTTCTTGATGAGGTTGCACTCGAGCACCAGCGCCTCGACCTCGTTCGCGGTCGTGACGAACTCGAAGTCGTAGATCTTGCGAACGAGCTCGGCGACGCGCGCGGTTTCGCCGTACCCGGTGGTGAAGTACGAGCGAAGGCGGTCCCGCAGCCGCAGCGCCTTGCCGACATAGATGACCTGCGCACGGTTGTCGCGGAACAGGTAAACGCCCGGTCCTTCAGGGACCGCCTTCAGCCTCCGCTTGACGGTGTCTTCCAGGCTGATCGCCACTGGATCAAGGTTAGACTGGAGCCGATTTGTCGACTGAGATTCCACCCCCGCCGGCGCAGACGCCACCCGGCCCCACCCAGATCACCGGCCAGCAGACCGCGCCCTCGACATCGGTGCCGATGGGAACGCCGGGTATGCCGCCGCCGGGTTCGATCGCAGCCCCCGGCCAGACCAACACCCTCGCCCTCGTCAGCTTCATCACCGCGCTTGCCGCACCGTTCGGCCACCTCGTCGGGGTCGGCGGCATCACGTTGATCATCGTCTCGATCGTCACCGGGCACATGGCCCGCGCACAGATCCGCCGGACCGGTGAAGCCGGAGGCGGTTTCGCGCTTGCGGGCCTGATCATCTCCTACGCCCACCTGGTCATCA
>VBGM01000020.1 GCA_005880855.1 Chloroflexota bacterium | reverse complement strand
GTAGATGGGCATCTCAATGACAGATATTAAGCTGGATGAGCTGGCGCGGCTGATCTCGTCGTGGCCGCGGCTGATGGCGAAAGCCGATCGGGCGCTGATCGACGACAGCCTGGTTCTGGTCGACCACCTGGGCGCCGCCCGCAGCCTGGTCGACGTCGGCTCGGGAGCCGGCCTGCCCGGCCTCCCGATCAAGATCGCCCGTCCCGACCTGCGCGTGACGCTGATCGAAGCCGACCAGGCCAAGGCTGCGTTCCTCGTTCACGCCAGCGCGGCGCTCGGGCTCGAGGGGGTCGAGGTGGTGGCGCGCCGCGCGGAGGACGCCGGCCAGGATCCGGCGCTGCGCGAGGCCTTCGACGTGGCGGTGGCGCGGGCGCTTGCGCCGCTCCCGGTGCTGGTGGAGCTGTGCCTGCCGCTGGTCCGGGTCGGCGGTCGGCTGTTGGCACAGAAGACCGAAGCGGAGGAGGTTGCCAGCGCCTCCAATGCCATCGGGCTCCTTGGCGGTGAGCTGTCGCGCGTGGTGAGCGCGCCATCGTCGGCGCGGGCGGCGGGGACGATCGTCATCATCGACAAGGTGCGCCCGACCCCTGCCCGATACCCGCGGCGGTCGGGGATCCCTGCGCGCAAACCCTTGTAGGTCTCTCATCACGCCTGCCGTACGCTTAGGCAGGGTGGTTAGGGCGTGAAACTGAGCTTGATCCCGCGCGAACGGCGCTTCTACGACCTTTTCCGTCAGCAAGGCGCTCTAGTCAGCGAGACTCTAACCGAACTCAGCAATTCGCTGGCAGATGGGCTGAACCGACATCCCCGCCTGCGGGAGCTCGAGCACATGTGCGACGACATTACGCGCGACATCTATAACCTGACCAATCTCACCTTTACGACGCCCATCGAGCAAGGGGACATATTGCTGTTGGCCCACGCGATCGACCAGGTTGTCGACCTGGCAGAAGAAGTCTCAGACAAGATCGATCTATACGAGATCGGTTCGATCAAGGATTCCGCCAAGCGTTTCGGTGGATGCCTCGCGAAAGCGGGCATCGAGTTGGCCAAGGCCCTGGACAAGTTGGAAGACTTCCACGACATCCAGCCAGTTCTCTTGGAGATACATCGGCTCGAGAATGAAGGCGACTTCATTACCCGATCCGCATTGCAAAAGCTCTTCGAAACCAATCACCAAACCCCGGCCGAACTCATCAAGTGGAAGGATCTCTACTCGCCGTTGGAGTCGACGCTTGATGAATGCGAATCGGCGGCTGAGATCATTGAAACGATCGCCATCAAGAACGCCTGAGTTGTTAAATCGCGAGGCTCGACACCAGTAAACGGACGCGGCCGTCGATGGCATCGCGAATCAGCCTCACCGTTTCCAGCGACTGGCCGCCGGCGTCCAAAGGTCCCCAGTCTTCGACTGGAGCGCTGACAACGGGGAAGTCGCCGTCTGCGCATCCCATGGTTATTACTCGGGCTGCGCCATCGGTGAGTCCGACCGTCAACAGTCGCGGTTTGGCGGCTCTCAGGTCGACTCCGACTTCGCGCATCACCTCGACGACCTTCGGTTGAACGCGTGTTGCAGGCCGCGTACCAGCAGAATCAGCCCAAGCGCGGCCGCCCGCATGACGATTGAACAGCGCCGCGGCCATCTGACTGCGTCCGCCGTTGTCAACACAGACAAACAGGACGCGAGGTCGGCTATCGCCGAGCACATCGAGGCGGTAACCCACTCCGCGAAGAGTGGTCACGCGAATCCCGCTCCCCTCCAATTTTGGTCGCAGCCAAGCCACATGCACATCGACCGTTTTAGGTTCCCCGACAAAACGAGGGCTCCAGGCGCCCGCCAGGATCCGGTCTCGACTCATAACCTTGCCCTCGTTCTCAACCAGAACTCTGAGCAGGTCGAATTCGCGCGGCGTCATCTGGATCTCATGGCCGTCGATATCAGCTCGCCGTGCGCCGGCATCAATCCGTAGACGACCGACCTCGATGACACCGTCCAATCGCGCCGGAACTCGCTTCCTGATCAGTGCACGCACTTGTGCGCCAACCAACGCCGGCCCGGTTCCGGACGGCAACCAACAGTCGGCTCCGAGGGCCAGACAGGTCGCGGCAACGTGCTCGTCAGTTCCAATTACCAGCAGGGACGCCGCCGTCGCCCTCCGCACTGCCGCCGTGGCGTCCACCAGGTCGGCCCCATCCAGCACGACCGCATCGGCGGATGGTTCACGAAGGAGCCCGCTCGGCTGCCGGTGCCAAACGATGTCGACCTCTTCGTGAGCCAGCAGCCTCTTCAATTCGGAGGCCAATCTCGCCACCGGGCCGATCACGACCACACGAGCGCGGCCTGCCTCAGTACTTGGAGACGTTCAATTCCTCCACGCGGCCCGTGACCAAGTAGATCACCCGCTCGCAGATATTAGTAGCTCGGTCCGCGATCCGCTCGAGGTTATGAGTCATCCAGATCATGTACGTCGCCTCGGTTATGTGCCTTTGGTCGGAGACCATCGTTGAGATCAACTCCTGGTAGGCGCGGTCGTACATGGAGTCAATCTCATCGTCCTCTCGGCACAGCGCTCGAGCCGCCTTGACATCGCGCTTATCGAGGGCCGCTAGCGTGCGGTCTACGATCGAGATGGTCAGGGCGCCCATCTCGTTGACAACCGCCGGCACAGGCAGCGCGGGATTCTGACCAAGCATCAAGGTCACCTTTGCGATCCCCTCGGCATGATCGCCCATTCGCTCGAGCTCGGAAATCACGTAGAGCGCGGCCACCATCCACCTGACCTCGCTGGCATCGCCACCCGACAGGCGAGCAGTAATCTGCTCTTCGATCTGGTAGCGGAGGCGGTTGATCTCGAAATCTTCTCGTACCACCTTGTCGGCCAGCATCAGGTCATGCCGTTGTAGTGCGATCAAAGCGTTGGTTAGCGCTGCCTCGACCCGCCGACCCAACTCCAGCAGCACGTCGTCGGTCACTCCCAGAATGTTAGAGGCACCTTTAACGACGCCTTAACCCAAGTCTCTTTAGCCTTCACCCCCGGAGGATGCGATGAAACTCATACCACTGCCCCGAGGCCACCGGTTCTTTGACCTGTTTCGAGAACAGGGGGAGCTAGTAAGCGAGACGCTTACCGAACTCAGCAAGTCCCTCCTGGAAGGCAAAAGCCGCCATGCTCGCCTGGTTGACCTAGAGCACGAATGCGACGACGCCACCCATCAGATCCACAACCTGGTCAACAGCACGTTCATTACGCCGATCGACCAAGAGGACATCCTGCTGCTGGCTTCGAGCCTGGACGATGTGGTTGACCTGGCTGAGGAAACCGGCGACAAGATCGACCTTTATCGAATCCACACCATCTCGGATCCCGCCAAGCAGATGGGGGAATACCTGGCCAAAGCGGGTGTCGCGATCGCGGCTGCACTCGACCGGCTGGAAGGTTTCGCCCAGCTGAAACCGCACCGGCTCGAGATACACCGACTTGAAAACGAGGGCGACCGGCTCACCCGCTCGGCGATCGGGGAACTGTTCTCGAAGGAGCGCGATGCGTCCGAACTGGTGAAATGGAAGGACATATACGACCTGCTCGAAGCCACCATGGACGCCTGCGAACACGCCGCGAACGTCATGGAGACGATCGCGATCAAGAATGCCTGAGACTTCGATCCTTCTCTGGGTAACGATCGCGGTCGCGGTTCTCTTCGATTTCACCAACGGTTTCCACGACACCGCCAACGCTATCGCCACGTCGATCTCGACTCGAGCCCTCTCGCCTCACGTAGCCGTCGGGCTGGCAGCCGTCTTCAACCTCGTCGGAGCGGTAGTCACCGTCGCTTTCTTTCAGGCGAAAGTCTCCAACACCATCGCGAGCACTCTCGCCATCAAGCCGGGCTTGGTGGTGGTCATATCGGCCCTGATCGGCGCGATTTCGTGGAATCTCATCACCTGGTACCGAGGACTGCCGAGTAGCTCTACCCATGCGCTCATCGGAGGCCTTTGTGGCGCGGGTATTGCGGCGGCCGGTGGCCTCGCCGGGGTGAGGTGGACCGCACTGGGCAAGCAGGTAGCGAGCCTGGTCATCTCGCCACCGCTCGGCTTTCTTGCCTCGGCGATTTTTGCAATCATCCTGATCCTCGTCGTGCACCGTCTGCGCTTACGACCGGCTCCTGTCAATCGCACATTCCGGGGCCTGCAAGTGCTGACCTCTGCCTTCCTCTCCTATTCGCATGGCGCCAATGACGCCCAGAAGACCATGGCCGCGATCACGCTCGCCTTGGTCGCGTCGGGCAATCTGACGAAGTTCCAAGTTCCCATCTGGGTCGTAGTTCTATCCGCGGTGGCCATCGCATTCGGTACCTACGCCGGCGGCTGGCGCATCATCCGGACCCTGGGCTGGAGCATCATCAAGCTAGAGCCGGCCACTGGCCTGACCGCACAGCTGATGGGCGCAAGCGTCATCCAGGGCGCGACTCTGATCGGTCTACCCGTGAGCACGACACATGTGATCACTGGGTCCGTGATGGGGGTCGGTGTGACTAGAAAGCTCTCGGCCGTGAGTTGGGGACTTGGTGCGACCATCGCGACCGCTTGGCTCGTCACGATCCCTGCAGCAGCGATCATTGCGTGGGTTGCGTTCGCGATCCTCCACACCGCCGGGCTTCATGGATGAGTCACTGTTTAACTGGTCGATGGGACGCTTCTCGCGTTAAACTCGCACCATCACGTTGGTTTCATCAGCTGGTACTGCATACATCTAAGAGCGGCATCTCAGCAGACGAAGGAGCAATGGTGGCAACAAAAATTCTCGAGTTGACCGATGTGAACGTCATCAGGGCCGCAGGCGGCATCGTGTGCCGGACCGGCGCGTCGGGCAAAACTGAACTGGCAATCATCCACCGCCCGGCCTACGACGACTGGACCTTGCCCAAGGGCAAGGTCGAGCCCGACGAGTCGCCTGAGGACTGCGCGCTGCGCGAGGTCAGGGAAGAGACGGGGCTTCGCTGCGAGATCCAGCGCCCGCTCGGATGCACGGCGTACGTCGACCGGCGCGGCCGCGACAAGGTCGCCTGCTACTGGCTCATGGAGGTCAAGAGCGGGCGGTTCCGAGCCGGCATCGAGGTCGACAAGCTGGCCTGGCTGTCGGTCGCCGACGCCATCAAGCGCCTGACCTACCCGCGCGACAGGAAGCTGCTGGAGCAGCAAGACCTCTAGAAGGGCCCAGCCGAGAAAGTTCGGCCAAGCACCTCCTTCCCCACATGTGGGGAAGTCCGGCCTCGCCCGAAGGGCGACGACGGGATGGGGAGATCCGAACTAAGTCAGCGACCATCTAAGCTGAATTCGTGCAGACCGCAACGGCCGACCGCCTCGTCATCGCAGGCGTCGAGCTCCGCTCGCGCCTGTTTCTTGGCACCGGCAAGTACGCCGACAACGAAACGATGCTGGCGGCGCTCGAAGCATCCGGGTGCGAGCTCGTCACGGTGGCACTGCGCCGCCTCGACCTGGACAACCCCAAGACCAAGACCATCCTCGACGTCATTGACTGGAAGCGATACCGCATTCTTCCGAACACCGCCGGCTGCCGCACCGCCGACGAGGCGATCCGCATCGCTCGCCTCGCGCGGTCGATGGGCCTGTCGGAGTGGGTGAAGCTCGAGGTCATACCCGACCCGCGTTACCTGTTTCCCGACCCGGAGGAAACCCTTAAGGCAGCGCGGTCGTTGGTGACGGAAGGCTTCAAGGTGCTGCCGTACATCAACGCCGACCCGGTGCTCGCCCGGAAGCTCGAGGAGATCGGCACCGTCACAGTCATGCCGCTGGGGTCACCGATCGGGTCGGCGCAGGGGCTGCAGACGCTGGAGCAGATCCGGATCATCGTCGAGCAGGCGGGCATTCCTGTCGTGGTCGACGCAGGTATCGGCTCGCCATGGAGATTGGCGCCGACGCAGTCCTGGTCAATACCGTTATCGCGTTGGCGCAGGATTTTCAGCTCATGGCTGAGGCGATCGCGGGCGGGGTGGAGGCCGGCCGCAAGGCGTATTCGGCGGGCTTGATCGAAAAGCGCGAGCATGCGAGCCCGAGCTCGCCGACCGAGGGCATATCGCGCCCGGCCGGCTAGTCACCCCAGCCGCGATGGCGATCGTCACTAACGCGCGCGACGGATTGAAAGCCGCGGGACGCGCCACCATCATCCAGGTTCGTGCCCCGCAGGCGAACGCGCGCGAGATCGCAGGGGAAGCCACGTCCCTCGTCGCGTCGTCGCCAGTGCCCGTTGTCGTCAGCTCGAGGTGCGACATCGTCCTGGCCGCAGGCGGAGCCGGAGTCAACCTGCCGGAGAACGACATCCCGACCGCCGCTGCTCGCCGGCTGCTCCACGAACGCCTGGTGGGCCGCTCAGTCCACTCCCTCGAGACTGCGCTGCGCGCCGAAGACGAAGGCGCCGACTACGTGATCTTCGGACCGGTCTGGCCCAGCCCGAGTCATCCGGGCTCGCCGCCGGCCGGCATCGAGATGCTGGCGAGGGTGTGCCACGCCCTGAGGATTCCTGTCCTCGCCATCGGCGGCGTCACCGAGGAGCGCATCACGCAAAGCCACGAAGCCGGCGCGGCGGGGTATGCGGCCATCAGCCTCTTCAAATGATCGTGTTGCAGGTCAACGGCAAACGCGTCGAGCTGGAAAAGCCGACGTCGTTGCTTGCCTATCTCGAAACACTCGAAGTGAGCCCGCGCGCGGTCGCGGTCGAGCACAACGGCGTCATCATCGAGCGATCGAGCTACGCGGATGCAGAGCTCCAAGACGGCGACGTGGTCGAGATAGTGCGGATGGTTGGCGGCGGTTAGCGCAGTTTCTCTCTGATCGCCGCCTCGGCCTCGACTCGTTCGTCCCACGGCTGCGATCCCTCTGCCATCTGCATGGTGCGCTCGTGCCCCTTCCCGGCCAGGAGAACCGTGTCCCCCGGACGTGCGACGTCGATCGCACGCCTGATCGCGGCCTGCCGGTCGAGCACGATCTCGTAATCCTTGCCCGGGGCTTTGCCGACCACTCCGGATTGCACGTCGCGTGCGATCTCCGCCGGGTCTTCTCGTAGTGGGTCGTCCGTTGTGATGATGAAAAAATCGGCGAGGTCGCCGGCCGCCTTGCCCATGCCGGGACGATCGTGGTCGGAGCGCGCGGTGGAGCCGAAAACCGCGATCAAGCGCCCGCGTGTGTACGGCCGGAGCTCCGCAAGCGCGCTCGCCAGCGCTCCCGCCGAGTGAGCGAAGTCGATGAAGACGCTGAAGTCCTGGCCGAGGTCGACGCGTTCGAGACGGCCGCGCACCCCATCGAAACCGGCGAGGCCGGGCCCGATCTCTTCGGCCGGGACGCCCATGGCCAGGCACACGCCCGCAGCACAGAGCGCGTTGTACACGTTGAACCGCGCGGGCACAGCCAGCGCCACTTCCGTCTCGCCGAGCGGAGTCTTGAGCCGGAACCGCGAGCCGGTGGCGGTCATCGTCAGGTCGAGCGGGTGCAGGTCCGAGGCTGTGGTCAGGCCGTACGTCCATCTTCGCTGGATCGGGCGGCGTGACAGCCGCTCGAAGCTCGGGTCGTCGCGGTTGAGCACGGCCGTCTTCTCGATGCCCTTGCCGGCTCCGGACGCGGCGAGGTCGATCAGGCGAGCCTTCGCCTCCAGGTAGGCCTCCCACGTGGCGTGATAGTCCATGTGGTCGTGGCCCACATTGGTGAACGCCGCGACATCGAAGTCGCAAGCGAGGACGCGATCCTGGACGAGCGCATGTGAGGTGGTCTCGATCACCGCACATTTCACGCCGGCGTCGACCATCCGCCGCAGCCAGTCCTGCACCTGCGGCGCCTCGGTCGTCGTCTGGCCGCTGGTGTTGTCCGTCTCGGCGCCGCTGACTGAGAACGCGACCGTGCTCATCGCCCCGGCGAGCACTCCGCCGGCCATCAGCACGTGCTCGGCCATGTGCGTCACGGTCGTCTTGCCGTCGGTGCCTGTGATCCCCGCCACATAAAGAAGACGCGAGGGCCGTCCGTAGAACTCCGCGGCGATCTCGGCCAGTCCGGTGCGAGTGGACGGGACCTTCACGACGGGCAGGCCGGTAGGCAGAGCAACAGGCCGCTCGATGGCTACGGCCACTGCGCCGGCGCCGGCAGCATCGCCGGCGTATGCGTGGCCGTCTGCGTGGATGCCGGCGACAGCCACGAACAGGTCGCCGCGCTTGACGTGTCGCGAGTCGTAAGCGATGCCGGTGACCTCGACGCTGCCATCGCCTTCGAGCACTGCCCCGGGCACGCCGCGCGCCAGGTCGTCGAGCCTCATGTCAGGTGTGGAGGATACGGGGTTGGATAATCGCTGCGTGATCGCGGAGATCGGTGGGCACCGGTTCGATTGGGGCAGCCGCACCTACGTTATGGGCATCGTCAACGTCACGCCGGATTCCTTCAGCGGCGACGGGCTCGGCGACGATCGCGACGCCGCTGTGGCGCAGGGGCTGCGCATGGCAGCCGAAGGCGCCGACATTCTGGATGTCGGCGGCGAATCGACCCGGCCTGGACACGTCCCAATTTCCGCGGCCGAAGAGATCGCGCGCACTGAGGAGGTCGTCAAGCGCCTTTCGGAGCAATCGTCGGTGGCCGTCTCCATCGACACGTACAAGCTGGAGGTTGCCGAGGCAGCTGTCGCGGCGGGGGCGACGATCATCAATGACGTCTGGGGCCTGGTTCGTTCCCCTGGCCTGGCCGACCTTGCTTCGCGTCACAAATGCGCGCTCGTGGTGATGCACAACCAGGAAGGCACCGACTACGCGGGCGACCTGATGGCCGAGGTCAAGCGATTCCTCCGGGCATCGGTCGCCGCCGCCACGGCCGCCGGCGTGCGGCGCGCGCACATCATCGTCGACCCCGGCATCGGTTTCGGCAAGACGGCGAACCAGAACTGGGAGGTCATGCGCAGGCTGGAAGAGCTGCGAGAGCTTGGGCAGCCCGTGCTGATCGGCACGTCACGCAAATCGTTCGTCGGCAAGCTCCTCGACCTTCCCGTGAGCGCAAGGCTGGAGGGCACAGCCGCAACCGTGACAGCAGCCATCCTGCGCGGCGCAGACGTGGTTCGAGTCCACGACGTGCAGGAGATGATGAGGGTGGTACGCGTCGCAGACCGAATGAAGTGACCACCGCCTACCTTGGGCTGGGCTCGAATGTTGGGAGGCGTGAGCGGAACCTCAGCGCGGCGCGGCGCAGGCTCCGTCAAAAAGGCGCGCGGATACTGCGTCAAAGCCGCGTCTTAGAAACCGAGCCCTGGGGCGTCACGGACCAACCGCGCTTCCTCAACCAGGTCGTGGAGGTCGACTGGCGCGGGTCGCCACGCTCACTTCTGAATGTTGCGAAGGCAGTCGAGCGGGAAGGCGGGCGCAGGCCCACACGACGTTGGGGTCCCCGCGTCATAGATGTGGACATCCTGCTGTTCGGAACCGAGCACGTTGACAGGCCCGACCTGCGCATCCCACACCCACGAATCGCCGAGCGATCGTTCGTGATGGAAGGTCTCCAAGAGCTCGGCGCCGGGGGCGCGATCGCCCCCGGCATCGCGCTCCGAAAAAGTCGTCTTTAGGCGTTGCCTTCGCCGAGCGTGAAGGCGCGGCGCAGGTCGTTGGCGTTGGCGTCGCGGGTGCCAAGCGGGGCGAGATCCCAGCGGCGCTCGATGGTGGCGAGGATCGAGGTCGTGTCGTAGAGGGTGTGATCGACGAAGCCGCGCTTAGCCAGCGGGGAGATGACGATCGTCGGGACGCGACTGCCGGGTCCCCAGATGTCCGAGTGGCTCGCGTCGGTTGGCGGCGCAACGTGGTCCCAGAAGCCGCCGTGCTCGTCGTACGTGATAACGATCGCTGTGTCGCTCCAGTTCGGTCCGTTGCGGATGTCGTTGATGAGGTCCCGGAGGTGGTTCTCGCCGCGGAGCACATCCGTATAGCCGGGGTGCTCGTTGTCGGCGCCGATCGGCTTCACGAATGAAACCGCCGGCAGCGTCCCCGCCTTTGCGGCGGCGATGAAGTCGGTCTCGTCCTGCAGGTGGGCTCGGCCCGGAGTCCCTGGCGCAAAGTTCGCGTAGTAGTTGAACGGCTGGTGGTGGTACTGGAACAGCGGGTCGGCGCTTCCGGCCACAGCATTGTTCCAGCCACCCGAGTACCAGGCCCAGCTGACACCGGCGCCGGACAGCTCGTCGCCAATAGTCGCGTTGGTGAGGAGCGGAAGCTGCGCCGCAGGGATGGTTGGCTTGCTGGCCGGGAAGATCGTGTTGACCGCGTAATCACCGGTCGCCTTGGTCGTCAGCTGGCCGTCTTTCGTGGGCAACCCGTTGGACCCAAGAATCGTGTGGAGGTCCTTCGAGCTGCCGTCGCTCACTGCGTGCGCGTACACAGGGGTGCACGCGCACACGAGCCACTGGTGGTTGAGGAACGAACCGCCGAAAGCGGCGTGGAAGAAGTTGTCGGCCAGCACATACCGGGCGGCCTCTTTCGCGATCGGCAGCTGGTCGGTTGGGTAGTAGCCGAGCGACAGGCCCTTGGCGTCGCTGACGGTGACGAATTTGTCCATCTTGCCGCCGTCGATCTGAATCTGTTCCTGGTAGTAGCGGTGGACCAGGTCTCTGGTCTTCTGGTCCGCGCCAACGTACTTCGTGATGTCGAACGGCTGGTCCGGCAAGCACGTTCCGACCAAATGCGTGTCGGTCTGCGGAAGGCACGTGTACGGCTGGCCGGTTGCCAGGTCGACCTGCGTGGTGGCCGTGTCGCTCGCCCGGCTGATGCCGTTGGCGCCAGGAAAGAGACCGTACAGGTTGTCGAAGCTGTGGTTCTCGTCGTAGATCACCACCAGGTGGTTGATGCCGGCGAGGCCGCCGATGTTGCCGTTGCCGCCTGGGCCGTTACTGGCTCCGGCCGAGACCGCTGTAAACAGCGGACCCGCGCCCATGACGGTGAGCGAGCCGATCGCAAAGGCCAGGACACGTCGTAACGATCGATTCATGCCATCCCCTCCGTGAACCCCGTCTTTCGAAGCAGCGCCTCGAATATAGTCCGCGCCCGACGAAAGGCGAGTGAAGGGATGTTTATGCGTTGGCTGTGTCGTGCACTCTCAGGTTGGGCGCGCGTTGGTGAAGCGGTACCCGATGCCCGGCACGGCGAGGATGTAGTAGGGCCGCGACGGCTGCGCCTCGATCTTCCGCCGCAGGTTGCGGATGTGGACGTCGATGACCCGCGTCTCGATTGGATACTCGTAGCCCCAGATCGAGTTGAGGATCTTCTCGCGGCTGAGAACCTTGCCCGCATTGCTGGCCAGGAACGTCAGCAGGTCGAACTCAGTGTGGGTCAGCTCGACTTCTTGCCCGCCTCGATAGATGCGGCGCTCGTTGACGTCGATGAGCAGGTCGCGAAACTCCAGACGATTGCGCGTCGTCTCCGCCGACTCCATTCGCGTGCGGCGAAGATGGGCCGCGATCCGCGCCGCCAGCTCGCGAAGGCGGAGCGGCTTGACGACATAGTCGTCGGCCCCGATCTCGAGCGCGACGACCGCGTCGATCTCGTCAGAACGCGAGCTCATCATGATCACCGGCACCACCGTGTCCTTCTTGCGCAGCTCGCGGCAAATGTCGAAGCCGGAAGCATCGGGGAGCGCGACTTCGAGAAGGACGAGGCTCGGCCGGACGGATTCGACCTGACGCAGCGCATCAGCGCCTGTATCCGCCTCGAGCACCTGGTAACCGTCTTGCGCGCATGCAGACCGCACCTCTCGGCGGGTGGTGCTGTCGCCGTCGACGATGAGCACCTTGCGCGCGCCGTTGGACCCCTGCGCCATCAACCTAATCCTAACCGATTTGAAGGATTGTTAGGAGATGTTTCGTTTCAAGCCCCGAATGTGGCCGCGAGCCTTGCGTTCGAGGCCGAGGAGCTTCGAGGCTGCCCCTGACAGCACCAGCTCCCATGCTCCCGCGTACGCAACCTCGGCGCCGCCGAACTCCGCCTTGAAGACACCCAGGCCATGCCACGGATGCAGGGGACTCGCGTCGGGCGGCGGCACTCCCCAGAGGTCGTAGTCGCGGCAGCCTGCTTCGGCGGCTGCCTTGATGGCGGTCCACCACGCCATGTCGTTGGCCATGAGCTCGGGGTAAGCGCCGATCCGGCCCGCAAACAGATGGTAAGCACGGCCGGCATGACGCGCGACCAGCACGGCCGCGAGGGCTTCGCCCGTCTCCGGATGGCGGCTCACGTAGGTCCGGCACCAGGGAAGCGCATCCAGGAGGACCTGGTAATAGCCCTTGGCCGGCAGGCTGATCGACTCGCGCCGCTCTACCGCCGCAGATTGCCGTGCCAGCTCATCTGCATCCTTGCCCTCCTCGACCACCACCCCGCGCCTCTCGCCGGCGCGGATGTTGTACCGCCGGCCGTGCTTGAAGGTCGCCAGCAGTTGGTCGGGCGGCGCAAGTTTGAGGATACGAGTGAACTGCGGCTGCACAGGCGAGGCCGGTCCGAAGCCCTGCTCGCGCATGACGTCTGCGAAATCAAGCTGCGCCTCGGGTTCGACCATGATGCGCGCGACCCGGGCGTTCCGGGCCCACTCGACGATCGCGGCGACAGATTCGGCGGAGGCGGGCACCGGACCGCGCGGAATGTAAGCCTCGCGAACGCCTCCGAATCCACGGAGCTGCACGCTCGCCATCGCGCCCCCGGCAAGCCTGACCCGCTCAAGGCTCCAACCGGCGCGCGACTGCACCTCCCCCCATCCCCATGTCTGCAGGAGAGGCGCCACTGTCGCTCGCTGCTCCAGCTCTTGGTCCCAGCTCGCCTTGGCATCCCTCATTCCGCAGCCTCGAGATGGCTCGTGTCGTTTACGCCCGAAACGACGAAACGGCTGTTGCGCTTCTCGATGATGGAGATCGAGGCGTTCTCGATGCGAAATGGGAACAGGCCATGGTTCGGCCGGCCAATCACGCGATGCAATGCGACCTGGATGACGCCGCCATGCGTGACCACCAGGACGTCACCATGGGGATGGCGGGCAAGGATCGCATCGAGCTCGAGATTGACGCGGGCTTCAAAGGGCACCGCGCCCTCACCACCGGGGACCACGTCCCAGCTTGGTTCTTCCGTCCACGCCGCCCACTCCATTGGAAAACGTTCGGCAAGCTCTTCGGTCGTGAGGCCCTCCCATGAGCCGAGGTAGATCTCGCGCAGTCCAGAGGACGGACTCGGCGTCGCCGCCACCGTCTCGCTGATCACTTCAGCCGTCTCCAAAGCCCGCTTGAGGTCGCTCGCGTAAAAGCCGGCCAGACGCCGATGAGCCAGCCGCCGAGCGACCTGGACCGCCTGACGGCGGCCTTCCTCTGAAAGGGGAGGGTCGAGCTGGCCCTGGATGCGATGCTCTCGGTTCCACGTCGACTGGCCATGCCGGACCAGCAGCAGGCGCGCGGGAGGTGGTTTGGCTGGGAGAGGGAGTTCAGGAGGCTCGGGGCGCGCGAATGCGATCTCGCTATCTATACTAGCTTTTCTTAGTCCATCGATCGGTGTGGGGCCGATCTCGGGAGACGCATTTGCAGTCACACGGCTCTCTGGCCGAAATCCCTCTTCGTTCGCTTCTGGAATCTGCCCAGGGCGAGAGGTCGACAGGTACCCTTACCCTGCGTGATGGGAACGGAGAGTCGGCCGCGCTCTACTTCCTGTTCGGGCACCTCTTTCACGCCGAGGGCAATGGGAAGGCGGGCGATGACGCCGTCATCACCGCGCTCGGATGGACGAGAGGGGAGTTCGAGTTCGACGCCAAGGCCAAGTTGCCCGCGGACGAGACTGTCAAAGCCGGCATTCCAGATCTCGTGCACGCCGCCGAAGCGACAACGAAAGAGGCTCCGAAGGAAGACCACCCTGCGACGGCCCCACCGCCTCCCCCGCCTGCTGCAAGCGCCGAAGCGCATGCTGAGCGTGGCGAGCAACCTGTACCGGAGAAGAAGGTGGAAGCACCCCAGCCGAGACGCGGCGTGAAGCACAGGCCACAGCCCAAGCACGGCCGCGAACCCATCCCGGTTCCCGCCGGCCAGGTCATCTATGACTCGCTGAAAACTTCTTTCGTCGATTTCCCGCGCCTCATCACGACGCTCGAGAAGGAGGGCTACACAGGCTACGTCCGCCTTCTCACCGACGACGCCGCGGGACTCATTCTCTTCCGCGAAGGCTCTGCGCTCGAGTGCATGTACGACGGCGCCGGCGACGCGGCCGGACTTGTCCTCGGCAAACAGGCCCTTCACGAGTTCAACGAAGACGTCACCAGCGGGCACGGAGTGCTCGACGTTGTCGGGCTCTCGCCCGAGCTCATCGACGGTCTCTACGAGCTCACCGTCTCGAAGCCCATGTACACCGAGCTCTACGCGGCATGGGTGGACATGCGAGCGCTGCTGAAGTTCCTGAGCGACCGCAAGCTGAGCGGCAGCGTGATGATCCGTGCCGCCGCCGGCACAGGGGTCATCATCCTTTCGGGGGGTGAGCTCGCCGGCGCTTACACCAGCGAGTCGCGCGACATTGCCGACAAGCCGGATCGCGCACTTGCCCTGTGCGACGACCCGAACGCGATGATCGAGGTGAAGTCCACCGACGCCACCAAGCATCCGCCCCTGGACGTCGATGAGGTGGTTTCCAGCCAGCGGTCCGCGCCGCGCAACAACCCGGCGCCGCCGCCTCCGGCTCCTCCCGCGCAGCCGCCGACGCAGCAGTTTCCGGCCATCGCGACCCCACCGGTGATGCAGGCAGCGCCTCCGCCTCCGCCGCCGACCGCCACCTACCCGACATTCCCAACTCCGCCGACGACGCCGTCGGTCGCCCCCACGACGCCGCCCTCACCTGGCGGCGGCCCGCAGCTGGACTGGGGATCGATCGTTGCCGAGCTGCAGGCGATGGCCGAGGACTCGTTGGGCAACCGCGCGCGAAAGGTGAAGGACATCCTCGGCGCCGCCGATCCTTCGCTGGCCGGCATCGAGGCGGCCATCGACCAGGTGCCGAGCATCTCGCTTCTCTTCGTCGATTCGTCTCGGCTGGAGCAGCTGGCGCAGGAGATGAGGGCCCGGCTCAAGTCGCACCTCTAACCCGCCGCCTCGCGGCCGGTCGGTAGTCTGGCCTTGTGAAACTTGCGGCCGCGGCCATGGCAGGGCTCGTCATCAGCACGCTCGCGGCCTGCGGAGGCAATCCGGCGCAGATTGTCGACTACGCTCCCGAGCGCGGCACCATCGGCGTGTCGACCGCGGCCCCGATACGCATTACCTTCGACCACGACGTTGACAAGGCATCGGTGGAAAGCAGGCTGTCGCTCCTGCCTGCCACCAGCGGCAACGTCGTGTGGTTGAGTCCACGCCGGCTCGACTACGAGCATTCAGCCCTGCTGACGAGCACGACGTACGAGGTCGTCTTGCAAGCCGGCTACCGAGACCTCGCCGGCAACGCTTATGCCCTGCGCCACCACTGGTCGTTCACCACCGAGGGCGCTCCGACCGTCGCCACGTCAGCGCCGGCCGACAAGGAGAACGACGTCGACCCCGCATCGTACGTCTCCATTGATTTCTCGCGCGAGATGGATGTTTCGACTCTCGCCGGCGCGATCACGATCGGGCCGGTCGTGCCGTTCACGGTCCGGCTCGATCCGACGGATGGACGACGCGCTGTCGTCGTGCCCGGGTCGCTTCTGAATCCAGGCACCCTCTATACGATCTGGATCAGCACGGCCGCGCTGGACTCGCACGGCAACCAGCTGAACCGCGCCGTGAGCTTCGCGTTCAACACCGGCGCGGTTCGGCCCCTGCACCACTGGGTCTCGTTCGCAACCTCGCTCGCGGATGGAACGTCCGGCGGGGTCTGGATCGTCAACGAATCTGGGCTTCCCCGCCGCCTCTACGACGCGCAGTCGGTGCGTTCGTTCAGCTGGTCGCCGGAAGGCACAAGCCTTTTGGTCCAGACCGGCGCCGCCACCTGGTCGTCATTCACACCCGGCACGGGTTCGAAACCGCTGCCGTTCAACGGCGTGTGGGCTGCGCAGCTCGAAGCGGGGCGCGGCTACATCTACATTGACGCCGCCTTGGTTCTGCATCGATGGCTTGACGGCGCCGATGAGGAGATCGCCCGCAATGTATCGCGGGCGGCGACGGCCCCGAGCGGCCAGCGGGTCGCTTTCGTGCAGCTCGCCGGCGCCACGTCATCGGTGTGGGGCTACGACGTCGGTTTGAGATCTCGCTACCAGCTCGCTTCGGAGAACGGCATCGTCAGCGACCTGAGCTGGTCGCCGGCCGGCAACCGGATCGCGTACCTGCGCGACGACGCCGGCACCGTCGCGCTACGAGTGCGCAACCTTACGGGTCAGGCTGCGACGACGACCGTTGCGACCGGAGACATCGGCCACCCGACATGGCTGCCGGACTCGACTCATGTCGTGTTCGCCGCCGGCATTGCCACAGCGAGCGGCTCCACGCGAAAGGCATTCCTGGTCAACGTGATCGCTCCGCCGGCCGCGCTGACCGCGGCCCTGGCGCTACCATCGAACCAAACCGCCGACGTGTCCAACCCGGTGCCATCGCCGGACGGGCATCAAATCGCGTTCGTCAGCGATAACCAGGTGTGGATCATGAACGCCGACGGCACGCGGCCGACCGCTCTCACGCGGTTCGACGCGTCATCCTTTCCTTATTCGTGCGTGATGCCGGCCTGGACGCGCGCCTGAGAGCCGTCGATCGCGTCGTCGAACAGTGAAAGGAGCCTGTCGGCGGTGCGCGTCCACGAGAACCGCTGCGCGAGCATGCTCGCCCGCCGACCCATCTGCTGCGCCAGCTCGGGATTCGCGAGCAAGCGGCCGATGCGGTCGGCGTACGCGGATGGATCGTCCCCGTCGATGAGATAGCCGCTGACCTCGTCGCGCACTACCGAGCGCAGCCCCGGGACGCCAGAGGCCACGACGGGACAACCGCACGCCTGGGCCTCGAGACCGACGAGACCGAACGACTCGGTGTACGACGGCATGACACAGACGTCGGCTGCGGAATAGAAGTACGGCAGCTCGTGGTGGGCGACCGATCCGAGAAAGTCCACCCGCTCGCGCATGCCCAGCATGCTCGCGATCCCCTTGAGACGCTCCTTCTCGCTCTCGTCGCCGTCACGACTGTCTTCGCCCAGGACCAACAGACGCAAACCAGGGTTTGCACGATCGGCCAGCATTGCCAGGGCTCGGATCGCGATCTCGACACCCTTCAACCTTTCGAGCCGGCCGACATATAGAAGGAGTGGGCCGGTCGCATAGCCGATCTTCAGGCGAGCCTCGCCGCGGTCCAACGGCCTGAACGTGGCCAGGTCGACGCCGGGCGGCACCACGAAAACTCGGTCGGCGGTGGCGCCGTAGGAGCTGACGAGCTCGTCGGCTTCGTCGGAGGTCGAGGTGATGAGCAGGTCCGCCTGCTGGGCGATCTCGGCTTCGACCCGAATCCGCATCGCCGGCTCCGGCCGGGCGCCCGCCGCAAGCCGGCGGTTCTTCACCAAGCCGAGGGTGTGTGCGACATGGGCCCAGCCTGCGGCAAGCTGCGGCCGCAGCAGGCACGCGACCTCGCCGGAGAGCCAGTAGTGGGAGAACAAGAGGTCGTACTGGAGATCCTGGCCGGACGCAAACGCGGCCACCTTGGAGGCGAACGCGGGCACCTCGTTCAGGAGCGCGTACTTGTCCAGACCTCTGCCGGCGGGCAGGTAGATCACACGGGAGAGCGGGGCGAGGGCCTCCTCCGCCGGATCGTCCGGTGACTGAAGGCGCGTGAAAACGTCGGTGGCCACCCCGCGGTCGCTGAAAGCGCTGCAGACCTCGCGAACGTAAACGTTGAGGCCGCCGTTGGCGTTCTGGCCCAAGGAAGCTGTGGGCGAGGTATGCATGGATATGACCGCGATCCGCATAGGAGCGCGGTCGGAGATCAATCTGGTCGGCTCAGCCACGGTAGGCCGATCTCGCGTCGAGCCAGCGCCTCGAGACGCAGCAAAACCCCGACCGAGAGACCGGCGAACAGGACGCCATAAGACATTAAAACCTACGCGCTTTGGGGCTATTCCCGTCGAAGGGGGCCGCAACGCACGGAGGTTATGATTTTGGGCGGTATGCGGCTGCTCAAGGGCTTCAAGGCTTCGGCCCTGGTCGCGTTGGTGGTCCCGGCCATCCTGGCGCTGACCGCGATCACGACGCTGGCCGACGCCTCACCCGCGAACACCGGCCTGCCTGGCGACCCCGCCAAGGGAGCCACCCTCTACCTCCAGAACTGCACGAGCTGCCACGGCGTCAACCTCGAGGGCGGCATCGGTCCGGCGCTCAACCCGATCGAGAAGATTCCAGGCGTACCCAACAGCCTGGACCCCAACTTCCTGATTCAGATCATCACCAACGGTCGCAAGCACCAGTCTGGTGACCCGAAGACGGCGGACATGCCGGTCAAGGGGGGCAATCCCAGTCTCACCGACCAGGACGTCCGGGACCTGGCCGCCTACATCATTCAGCAGAACCGCACCGGGTCGCCCCCGCTGTCGCCTGGCGAGCTCGCCAAGCGGACGATCCTTTGGGTCTTCATCGGCATCGGTGCGATGGTCTTCGTGACGTTCCTCCTCGCCCAGTACAACATGCGCTGGATCGCGCGCCGGGCGGCGGCGCGACGCAGGTAGGCGCCCAGCAGGCGGACGCCAGTCTCCGCCCTGCACCCCCTCGTCCAACGCCGAAGAGCAGCTCGCCCAGGGTTCTGATCCTCTTCAGCGATACGGGCGGCGGCCATCGCGCGGCGGCACGAGCGCTGACCGACGCACTCAAACAGCTCGACCCGACCTGCGAGGTCACCGTCGCCGACCCGCTCATCTCGCAGGGGCCTGCGGTGGTACGCCGGCTGGCGGCGCTGTACTCGCCCGTCATTCAGCGCTCGCGGGTCGCATGGGGCGCGGTCTATCACTCGAGCAACACCAAGCCCACGTTTGCGGCCATCCGTGCGGTGTTCGGACGGGGCGTGCGCAACGTCATCGTCGACCTGGTGGAAAAGAACGACCCCGACGTCATCCTTTCGGTGCATCCGCTGCTCAACCATGTCGCGCACCAGGCGATTCTCAAGTGCGGCCGGCCCCGCGCGCTGATGACAGTCATCACCGACCTGGTCGACTTTCACCGCGGTTGGACTTTCAGCCGCGCGGACCTCGTGGTGGCTCCGACCGAGCTCGCCCGCAAGGTCGCACTGCGACGACGGGTGCCGCCGGATCGCGTCAAGCTGCTCGGGCTGCCCGTCGACCTCCGCTTCCGCCCGCCGGCGCCAGGTGAGAAGCGCGCGCTGCGCCGCCGCTTCGGCCTCGACGAGACACGGTTCACAGTCCTGGTGATGGGCGGGGCCGCCGGCGTCGGTAACCTGCTGAAGCAGGTGAGGGTCCTCGCCTGGGAGCCGCAGCAGTGGCAGGTGGTCGCCGTCTGCGGGCGCAACGAGAAGCTGCGCCGCCGCTTGGCCCGTGTGCGCTTTGCCACGCCCACGCTCGTCCTCGGCTTCGTCGACTTCATGCCCGAGCTCATACGCGCGAGCGACGTCGTGGTGACCAAGGCCGGCCCTGGCGCGATCGCCGAGGCCCTCGCCACCGGCGTGCCGGTGCTGATCACGGGCTTTTTGCCCGGCCAGGAATCCCCGAACGTCGACTTCGTGGTCGAGTCAGGCTTCGGCGCGTTCACGCCCAGGGAGAGCGAGCTGTTCGACGAGGTGCGCGTGCTCGCGGAGGGCGGTCCGACCTGGCAGGAGATGGCGCGCAAGGCCGCGGAGATGGCGCATCCGTACGCATCGGCCGACATCGCGCGCGAATGCCTGCTGCTCGCGGCGCGCTACAGGGCTTCGGCGCAGACCAAGCGATAGGGGCAGAGCCGGCATCGCCTGCGGTCGGGGCGTGCTTCGAACCGGCCCGACCTCACCCCGTCCGCCACGTCGGTGCCCTGCCTTTCGGCCTCGGTGAGAAGCGCACCGGTGTGCTCGACACGTACCGACTCTCCTGAAGCCAGGTAAACGATCTCGAGCTCGACGGGGTCGAGCTTCAAGGCCGCGCTCGCGCCGAGCGCATACAGAGCCACCTGCAGGTCACGGCGGCCGCGCGAAACGTGGCGCCCGGTCTTGTAGTCGATGATTCGCCAGGCGTCGGGCGTGCGGTCGATGCGATCGACGACCCCGTTGAGCATCCAGCCGTCGACCCTTACGTTGAAAGGCTGCTCGAGATGAGCAGGCATTCCGTCGAGGCCGCCCGACTTGCGATATGCCTCGAGCTGCGCGGCGCCGTTGCGCTCGAAGGTCGCGGCTCGACGCGCATCTGGAAACGCGGTCGCGTTCCACACCTCTCGATGAATTGACCGGAGCATTGCGGCCGTGACGTCAGCTCCATTTCGCCTGGCCTCGCCGGCGCGGCGCAGCGTCTCGTGCATGATCACGCCCTGCACCGCCTCGGCGCTTTGTACCGCAGGGAGGCGCTGGACATGTCTGTACCAATATTGGCGAGGGCAATCCCGGTAAGCCGTAATAGAAGAGAAGGAGAGCGCGAGCGGCGAATCACCCTCCCCGCTCGCGGGGAGGGCAGGGGGTGGGGGTGCTGGCATCGCGGCGACGTCTGTGAGCAGAACGACGCGACTCCCAGCAGCCTTCACCTCTTCAAGAAATCTCGAATCCCGCCACCGCCGCCCACCCTCGTAATGCGCCGCGCGCGTGAGATAGAGGTATCGCTTTGCCCTCGTCATCGCGACGTACAGCAAGCGGCGCTCCTCGGCGATGACATCCTCACGCCCGCGAACCAGAGGCTCCATCACGGCCGGCGGCAGCTCGAAACGCGGCGATCTTCCCGACTGGGGAAGCCTGCCCTCGACGAGGCCGGGCACGAAAACGGCATCGAACTCGAGGCCCTTGGCCTGATGGATCGTCATCAGGTGGATGGCGTCGCCGAACCCTTCCACCTCCGCGGGCTTCTCGTCCTCCTGCGAGAGCAAGACCAGGTCCAGGTGGCGCATGTAAGCGTCGAGCGAACGGTCGTCGGACACCTCGCAGAACTCCGCGATGAGCTCCGCAAAGCGGCTCACGTTGGCCACCGCGCGAGAAGCCTCACTCGCCTCGAGCATTGGAGAGAGCGCGTCGAGGTAGCCGGTCCTGTTCATGAGCTCGAAAAACAGATCGCGAACATCGAGGACGGCCGCCGCGGCCGACAGCTCGGCGATCAGCCGCGCGAACGTCGACGCCGGAGCCCATTGCCGCAAAGCCTCGAGAGGCTCCGTCTCTTTGCGGTCGCGAAGAACAGCCAACGCCGATTCCTGCCGCAACGATGCCGGCGGCCGCGTCACAGCTCGGGCCAGCGCGACGAGGTCGTTCGGGTCACGCAGCACGCGCAGCAGAGCGATGACGTCTTTGATCTCGGGCCGGTCGTTGAAACCATGGCCGCCGATGACGACATGCGGCAGCCCGCGCGCAGCGAGCGCGGCAGCGATCGGCCGCGCGATCGCGTTGGTCCGGCAGAGGACCGCGATCGCCGCGGGCGGAAGGCCCGAACCGATCAACCGCGAAGCCTCGCGCGCGATGCCCTCCGCCTCCGTTTCGCCATCGGGGCATGCCCAGATCTCCACCTTCTCACCGGACAGGCCCGAGCGCAGCTGCTTGGGCAGGCGATCCGGGTTGTTGCCGATTAGCGCCGACGCGGCCGCGACGATGCGCCGCGAGCTCCGGTGGTTGCGGCCGAGTGTCACCGTCTGCGCGCGGGGAAATGCGCTCAGAAAACGTTCGAGGCTCGCACGCGAGGCGCCGCGAAAGCGGTAGATGCTCTGGTCGTCGTCACCGACCACGAACGGATCTCCACCACCCGCGATCAGCTCGACCAGGCGTTCCTGCGCGAGGTTCAGGTCCTGGTATTCATCGACGAGCACGTGCGGATAACGCGCTCGATATGCCTCCAGCAGGGCTGGGCGCTGCTCCAACATCCTCACCGACAGCGCGAGCAGGTCCTCGAAATCGAGCAGCCTGTCCTTGCGACAGGCGCGCCCGTAGGCGCGAAAGAGACGCACGCATGCCTGCATCAGCTCCGCCTTCTCTCGGTCCTCTGCGGTTTTGGCCCAGCGCTCGAGACGCTCGAGAGGAACCAGCTCCTGCTTGAGACGCTCGAGAATCTGAAGCGCCGGGGCCACGAGATCGTCGGGGCGCTCGTCGCCGGTGAGGGCGAGGTCGCCGAGCTGCCACATTAGCTCCCTCGCGAGGATCCACCGGTCGGCGCCAGTGATGATCCGGAACCCCGCCGGTACGCCGACGGTGCGCCCATCGGCGCGCAGCCAGGACAGCGCGATCGCATGGAAGGTGCCCACGGCGGGGGCCGCCGAGCCGACGAGGTCCTCGATCCGCTCACGCATCTCGGCCGCGGCCCGGTCCGTGAAGGTCATGACCAGGATGGAATCCGGCGAGGCGCCCCCATTCACCAGCCGGCGGAACCGCTCCGCGATGACCGCGGTCTTACCGGTGCCGGCGCCGGCGACGACACGCACCGCCCCGTGGCCGATCGCGGAAGCTGCGCGCTGCTCCGAGTCAAGTCGCCTCACCCCGTGCCTCTACTCGAGAGCACGACCCTCCCCACGGAGTGGAGAGGGAGGGGTGGGGAGACCCGAGCAGTCATTCGCGCACCGTAGAACGACCTATCCGCACTCTGAGAGACCTGACCCGCCGGCCCAGGTCGAGGCCGTTCAAGCGCTCGACGATCATCTCGGCGTCGAGGCGCAGCTGGTGGGCGAGCGCCGGGCTGGAGGTGGTCACCAGGAGCGTCCCCGACTTGAGGTCCACCTCATCGCAAAGGCCGGCCGGTTCCGAGCCGATCATGGCCTTGAATGCGGCCGCCACCTGCGTCCCCAGCATGCGCCCCCCGCCGGGCTGCCGGCGCAGCACTCTGGGCAGGATATTGCCCAGCTTATCCACAGGGCTCGACCTGCCCGGCTTCCACGTTCCAGATGCTCGCTTTTGCGATCAGATCTGGAGGGAACGGGCCCACGTCCACCGACGTGATCACGACCTGCCCGCCGCCGCCCACCTGGCGCAGCAGGGCGCCGCGCCGTTCAAGGTCCAGCTCGGACAGAACATCGTCCAGCAGAAGCACCGGACGCTCACCTGTGCGCCTGGCGACCAGCTCTGCCTCAGCCAGCTTTAGGCTCACCACGGCGGTGCGCTGCTGCCCCTGCGAACCGTATCCTCGGGCGTCCTGGCCACCCAGCAGCAGTCGCAGATCGTCGCGGTGCGGACCGATGCTGGTCGTGCCCCTCCGCAAGTCCTCGGCGAGCGAGTTATGCACAGCCGCCGCCATGTCCTCGGGCGGGCCCAGATATTCGATCTGGAGGCGCTCGCCGCCCCCGATCTCCGCATGGCACCGAGCCGCCTCCGGGGCCAGCTCGTTGACTGCGTTCGCCCTCGCGTCGACAACCTCGGTTCCCACCCGCACCAGCTCGGCGTTCCACACCTCGAGCTCATCGGCCCCTGCCTCGCCGGCCACGATGCGCTTCAGCAGGCTGTTGCGCTGTTCGAGGATCCGGCGCAGGCCCGAAAGGGCTCGCGCATAGCCGGGCTGGACCTGGACGAGCAGCTGGTTGAGGAAGCGCCGGCGTTGGTCCGGACCCGCCTTGACGAGGCCGAGGTCGTCGGGCCAGAAGAGGGTGACACGGAAATGCCCAGGCAGGTCGACAGCCCGGCGACGGGCGCCATCGACCTCGATGGTGCGGCGCGCGCGCTCTCCTTCCACGTTGAGCGCGATAACCAGCTCCATGCGCCGGCCCGAGCTTTCGACCTCGGCCTCGATGCGCGAAGCCGCGGCCACCGGGCCCACCAGCTCTACCTCGCGGCGAGCCCGCGGCGAGGCCGACAGCGCAAGCATCGCCACCGATTCCAACAAGTTGGTCTTGCCCTGGCCGTTGGCGCCCAGGAAGACGTTGACGCCCGGCTCCATCGAGATGTCGAGGTGAGCGTAGTTGCGGTGGTTCCTGAGCTGGAGTCGCCGGAGAAGCACGCCGGCGAACTAAGACATCGGCACGGGCATGATCACGTAGAGGTAGTGCTCCTTGCCCGGCGGTCGCAGCATGCCGGGGCTGAGCGGGCCGTCGAACATGAGCTCGACCTCGTTCTCGCCGATCACGCCCAGCGCATCGAGCACGTAGCGGGCGTTGAAAGCGATCTGGATGTCGGACCCGTCAACGTCGGCCACCATCTCTGCCTTGCTGTCGCCCACCTCGTTGGTGGTGGCGGACAAGGTGAGAGATCCGGCCTGCGCCTTGACCCGGATGACGTTGGCGCTGTCGCGGGCAAACAGCGACACGGCACGTACGGTCTGGGTGAGCTCTGCCGTGGAGACCTTGACCTTGGTCGAGCTCTTGCTGGGGATAACCTGTGCGTAGTTGGGATACTTTCCGTCGATCAGGCGGGAAGTCAGCTCCGAGCTCCCGGCCTTGAAGAAGATCTGGTTGCGGGCCTTGGAGATGATCACCTCGACCCGGCCAGGCTCACCTTTCAACACCCTTGAAAGCTCGGCCAGCGCACGCGCCGGCACAATCAAGCTTGCCTCCAGGTCGCCTGCTCCGGCGGCGCTCAGCTTGCTGACCGCCAGGCGGTGGCCGTCGGTGGCGGCCAGGGTGAGGCCGCCGGCCTGGACCTGCACGAGCACACCGGTGAGAACCGGCCGCGCCTCGTCGGTGGAAGCCGCCATCTGCGTCTGCTCGACCGCGGTCACCAGGTCGTCAAGGGCCACCTCGAGGCGGTCGCCTTCGTCTGGGCGCGGGCCGGGAGGAAATTCCTCCGCCTCGATGCACTTGATATGCGTGTCGAACCTCGCGCACCGGAGGTTGAGCGATTGAGTGGCGCCGTCGAGGGTTATCTCGAGGTCCTGGTCGGGCAGCGTTCCGACGAAGTCCGTGAGCAAGCGCGCCGGCGCGGTGGTGCTGCCCTCCATGGCCACTTCAGCCGGCACGACCTTCCGGATCCCGATCTCGAGGTTGGTCGCGGTCAGCGCGAGGCCTTCGGAGGTCGTCTCGATCAGGATGTTGTTGAGGATCGGCAACGTGGTGCGGCTGGAGATGGCGCGTGACACGACCTGGAGAGCCTGGCCAAGGACTGCAGGCCTGCATGTCACCTTCATCTGGGCTTCGATGGCTTTGGCTTTCAAGAGAGTTGTCCCCCGTACATAGAGTTTCTCTTTATAGAGAGAACCAGTAGTCGATAACAGTAAGCGCTGTGGACACTGTGGATGTCGAGAGTCTTTACAGATCGCGTGGAGCGGTGGACAAGGTCCGGACAACCATGCCGGACTTCGGGGCCGGGTGTTCGCTGGCTGGGGATGATTCGAGCTCGAGCCGTCCGTCCCAGGTCTCTCCCCGGTCCAGTCGAACAACTTGTGGAAAGGGACTTGTAGGTCATCGCGGCGTCCCGTCGAAATCGAACATTTGGTAGTTCACTGCTGCGCGTACAGGCGCTCTTTGATCGCCTGCACCTCGTATCGCAACCGCTCGTCCTCTTTCAATTCATTGGCGATCTTCTCGATGGAGTGGAGAGCCGTTGTGTGGTCGCGTCCGCCGAAGGCTTTGCCGATGGCGGGCAGCGAAGACGGGGTCTCTTCACGGACGAGGAACATCGCGACCTGCCGGGGAAAGACGATGTGCTTGTCGCGCCGCTTGCCCTTCATGTCATCGAGGGTGACGTTGTAGTAATCGGCGACCAGGGCCTGGATGCGCTCGACGTTGATGGGCTTGCGGGTGCTGGCTGGAATGATGTCGGCGAGGAGGCGTGCGGCTTCTTCCGCGTCGACCGGGCGCTGGTGCACAGCTGCGAACGCCTGGACCCGCGTCAGCGCGCCCTCGAGCTCGCGGATGTTGCGCTGGACCTTGTGGGCGATGAAGCTCAGGACGTCTTCGGGGACCAGGCTCTCGTTGTTGCCGAGCTTGGAGTGCAGGATTGCGAGTCGGGTCTCGAAGTCCGGCGACTGGATGTCGGCGATCAGGCCCCACTCGAATCGCGAGCGCAGCCTGTCCTCGAGAGTAGGTATTTCCTTGGGCGGACGATCGGATGAGATGACGATCTGCCTGTTGATCTCATGCAGCGCATTGAAGGTGTGGAAGAACTCTTCCTTGGTGCGGTCCTTTCCGGCCAGAAACTGGACGTCGTCGATGAGCAGCACGTCGACCGTGCGGTACTTGTGGCGGAACTCGCCCATACGCGCGGTGGCGATGGAGGTGATGACTTCGTTGGTGAACTGCTCCGACGTTAGATAGACGACGCGCTTGCGCGGAAAACGGTCATGGACCTCATGGCCGATGGCGTGCATAAGGTGCGTCTTGCCGAGTCCCACTCCTCCATAAAGGAACAGCGGGTTGTAGCTGTCGCCCGGGGCTTCGGCAACCGCCTTGGCAGCCGCGTGCGCGAACTGCGAGTTGTGCCCGACCACGAATGATGAGAACTTGAAGCGAGCATTCAGCTCGGACGGTGTGATGACCGGGGCATCTTCGTGAGCCTCGACGCCGCTGTCACGGCCGTTGTCGCCGTTGGTGATGACGTCGCCATCGGCGGTGACGTACGGTGGCCGGTGCCCGGTGGGGGAGATCACGAAATCGATGTCGACCTCCGAGCCTGTTACCGCCTGCAGGGTTTCCTGGATGAGGCCGGAGAAGCGATCCTCGAGCCAGTCTTTCGCGAGCTTGCTGGGGACGCCGATCCGGAACGTATTGCCGTCCGCAGCCACCACCGATGTGTTCTTGAGCCACATGTCGTACGTCCGCTTGGCGAGCTGGAAGCGGAGCTCTTCCTGTACCTGCGACCAGATCTGGTCCTGGTTCACCTCACGCGCCCCGCGGCGCCGGCGTGCCAGCCTCACGACTCGTCTTTTGCCCGCCGGACGCCTGGGGGCAAAGGCTCACCGGCTTTTGCAAATGCTGTGGACAACCTGGGGTCAAAATCACCGCCCATCTCCTCTGCTCCTCGCTCACGAGGCTATCGTCTGAATTGCGTGCCCGTGAGCACAGTTCAATCGGAGCTCTTCTGTCACGAGCTCCACATCTCGGCGCCTGTGGAAAAGATCGGAGCGGATTTCCACAGGTTGGCGGTGCCGACCCATTCGAAATCCCCCATCCGATCTGTCCCGGAATATGGAAGCGCTGCTGTAGCGTTTCATGCGCGCGGTGCTGGAGCGATGGGTGGGTGTAGTTAGTGCGACTTGTACTGAGGTGGTTCGGTTGTTGAGTCCCGGTCTGCTTCCGGGCGGGGAGTGTAACAAAGGCATGAGCGTGGCGCAAGGCATCTGGCCAACTGGATGAGGTTATACAGGCGGTATCATGGATGTCGAAGGAATCGTCGGGTACACTACCGCGGTTCCGTAACGCCTCCACGGGGGATCTGTCCATCAAGCGAACCTATCAACCCAAGAAACGCTATCGCCGTCGTGTGCACGGCTTTCTTCGTCGCATGTCCTCGCGGGGCGGCGCCAGGGTGGTGCAGAACCGCCGGCGCAAGGGGCGCCACCGCCTCACGCCGTAGCCCAGGCGGCTGTAATTGAAGAAGCGCTTCCGGCTCAGCCGGCAGTCGGACTTCCAGAAGGTGATGGGCGGGAAGCGCGTCTACTCGGGGCGGGCGCTGGTCGCCTTCGCGATTCCGATCGACACGGCGGACAGCCGGATCGGTGTGACGGTCAGCCGGCATGTCAAGGGCGCGGTCGACCGCAATCGTGCCCGGCGCAGGCTTCGGGAGGCGGCCCGCGAGCGGCTGCTCGGAGCTGATTCGCCGCTTCGTCGAGTGGGAATACGATATGACGTGGTCCTGATCGCCCGCCCGGCGGCCCTTGACCTGCCGTTCGCCGACCTCGAGGCGGAGACCGAGCAGGCGGCGCTCAGGCTCGCAAACCTGAACCCATGACGACGATATTCCTGACGCTGATCCGCGGTTACCAACTCTCGCTGTCGAAGGTCCTGCCACCCTCGTGCCGCTTTGTGCCGTCCTGCTCTCAATACACCTACGAAGCGGTTGAGAGGTATGGCTGGCTGCGGGGCAGCTGGATGGGAGCGGCGCGGATCGCTCGCTGCCATCCATTCGCCAAGGGCGGCTACGATCCTGTTCCCTGACACCTTCATACACCCCGACCTGGAGATGCTGACATCAACCTGAGCTCGTTCTTCGACGTTTTCAAACCCATCAACCAGCTCTGGCAGGTGGCTATCGAGCAGCCACTGTCGGCGTTCCTTGTCTACCTGTACGTCCACTTCCAGGCGGTGCCGTTCTTCAGCGCGATCGGCGCCTACGGCGTCGCGATCATCGTGCTCACGATCATCATCCGGCTGGCGCTCTCACCGCTGACGCAGTTCCAGCTCGTCACCCAGCGGAAGACCCTGGCTGAGCAGCGCAAGCTCGCCCCGCAGATCTCCGAGATCCGCAAGAAGTACAAGAAGGACCAGCAGCGCATCACCCAGGAGACGATGAAGCTGTACCAGGAGCACGGCATCAATCCGCTGAGCGGGATGATCGGCTGCCTCCCGCTCATCGTGCAGATCCCCATCCTCACCGCGCTCTACTACGTTTTTCAGGGCTTCGCGAAGGGAGGCCATGGCGTGCAGCCGTTCCTGTTCATCCCCAACCTGAACGACACCCCCGCGCACCATGCCGTGTTCACGCTGCCGCTCGTCGTCGTCAACCTGCCGATTCCGACTCCCGATTACCTCATCTTCCCGCTGCTGGCGATGATCACGACCTTCGTCCAGTCGAAGATGCTGCAGCAGCCTCCGTCGCCGAACGCGACCGAGCAGGAGCTGCAGACCCAGCAGATGCAGCGGACCATGGTGCTGCTGTCGCCGGTGATGATCGGAATCTTCGCGCTGCAGGTGCCGGCTGGGCTTGGGCTCTACTGGTTCATCGGCAACTGCGTGAGTATTATTCAGCAGTACTTCGTGGTCGGTTGGGGGAACCTTTTTCCAAACCGAGGTGGAGGGGGGCAGACCGGTGGCGGAGGGCCGTCCAAGGCGGTGGCGTCCAAAGGTGGAGGCGGTCCAACGCGAGGACCCGCGCCCAGCCTGAAGCCCGTGCCGCAGAACGGCAGGCCCAGGAGGCCGAAAAAGTGAGCGGAGTTGGTGAGGACGATGAAATCAGCTGAAGGTCGCGGTCGCACTCTCGACGAAGCCGTAGACGTCGCGTTGATCGAGCTTGGCGAGAGCCGCCGCAACGTGGACGTGCGCGTCATCAGCGAGAGTCCGGGAGAGACGGTGGTCGAGGTCACCGTCATCGACCATTCGGCCGGGCCTTTGATCGGCGCCGCCGCCCCCGCCAACGGGAAGGCGGAGACGGCGCGTTCGCTCGTCGAGGGACTGCTGAAGCACATGGGCGTGCGGGCACAGGTGACGGTGCGTACGGCCACCGACCCCATCACCATCGACATCAGCGGTCGCGACCTCGGTGCGCTGATCGGCTGGCGAGGGGAGACGCTGCGCGCGCTGCAGTCCGTGACGAATGTCATGTTCGGCAAGCAGCTCGCCGAGGGAGAAAGAGTCATCGTCGACGTCGAGCGCTACCGCCAGCGCCGCGAGCACACGGTGCGCGAGATCGCGCTGCGCGCTGCGCGCCAGGTGAAGATGACAGGCGACGCCATCACGCTCGACGCCATGCAAGCCTTCGAGCGGCGCGCCATCCACCTCGCGCTGCAGGACGACCCTGACGTCGGCAGCTCGAGCATCGGCGAAGAGCCCGATCGCCGCGTCGTGGTCGGACCGCGCAAGCCCGCGAGCAGCTGATCCCATGGCCGGCCGGGCCGCGGCGGAGCGGATCCGGAAGGCGATCGCGTTGGTGAACGCAGTCGCGGACGGCGCGGGCGACGAGGAGCTCACCCCAACTGAGATCGCGGAAGCGATCCGCGATTGCCTCGAGCTAAGCGAGATCGAACAGGGGTCGAACGTCCGCAAGTACCTTGGCGAAGCCCTCGACGCGGTCTCCGATGGCATGCCCGCCGATTTCGTGGCGATGACGCTGTATGCGGCGCTCGGTGCGCTTGGGGAGAACCGCTCCGGGTCGTAGCCGGGGTCGCCTCGAAGGGGCTCCTATACTGGCAAATCCCTTGACCCTGCATCGAATTCATGGCCTGGCGGGCGGGGCGAAGCTCGTCACCGCGGCCATGCCGGAGAGATTGTCCGCAAGCCTCGTCTTCATGTTCGGTGGCGGCTCACGGCTCGAGGACGAGCGCCACGCCGGGGTGTCGCATTTCATCGAGCACCTCTTCTTCAAAGGCACGCAGCGGAGGCCGACGTCGAAAGAGATCGCGGACGCCATCGAAGGCATCGGCGGTTTCATCAACGCGTCTACCGACAAGGAGCTCACCGCGTACTGGACGCGCGTGCCCGCCGAGCACCTGGCGCTCGGGCTTGACGTCCTGATCGACATCGTCTCCAACTCCAAGCTGGCGCCTGCCGACGTCGAGCGAGAGCGCACTGTGATCCTCGAGGAGCTGCGCATGTACCAGGACCAGCCTCAGGAATATGTGCAGAACCTGTTCGAGGAAATCATGTGGCCGGACCATCCTCTCGGGCGCGACATCGCCGGCACCGAGCAGTCGATCGCGCAGCTCACGCGCGACGACATCCTCGAGTACGCGAACGCGCATTACCGCCTGCCGAACCTCGTGATGGGAGCGGCTGGGGCGATGGACGAATCAGAGATGCTCAGTCTCGTCGGCAAGAGCCTGACGCTACCCGCCGACCCTGATGGGGAGGTGGTGCCGCAGCCGCCATCCGATCTCAATGGGCCACGTGTTCTGTTGCGGCGCAGGCGTACCGAGCAGGCCCACATCTGTCTTGGTGTGCGGGCCCTCAACTACCTGGACCCGGATCGTTACGTGCTCGACCTCATGAACACGGTGCTTGGGGAAGGCATGAGCTCGCGACTTTTCTTGAACATCCGCGAGCGTCTCGGCCTCGCGTACGACGTGCACAGCTTCACACAGAAGCACCGCGACACCGGCATGCTCGGGGTTTACCTGGGCGTCGACCCGAAGAACGCTGCTGAGGCGGTGCGCGCGGTGATCGCCGAGATGGAGACGTTATGCGACCAGGAGCTGGCCGGGGAGGAGCTCGGGCGCGCAAAGGAATTCACAAAGGGCCGCCTGCGGCTCGAGCTCGAAAGCACGAACAGCGTGTCGTTCTGGCTCGCTTATCAGGAGCTCCTCATGGGTTCGATCAAAACGATCGACGATGAGGTTGCACTCGTCGACGCCGTAACCGCGGCCGACGTCCGGCGCGTCGCAATCGACGTGCTGCGCGCGCCGATTCAGATGGCTGTGATCGGTCCGTTTGCCAAGGACGCGGCGTTCCGGGCGGCGGTCGGAGCCTAGTCCCGAAGGGGGTCAGCCGGCGAAGACGGTTCCGCTCTCGAGTCGCGGCACGTGCGCGTAGATGTTCCCGAAATGGGCGATCGGCCAGATGCGGAACCAGGCACGCCCGTCGATGCGGTCTCGCCCGATGGGGCCGAACGTGCGTGAATCCTGTGAACGGTTGCGGTTGTCGCCCATCACGAAATATTGATTCGCAGGGATCACCTGTCCATCAGGACAACAGTTCAGGGGCCAATCCTTGTTCACGACCCATGCCTCAGGCAGGTACGGCTCGTCGAGGCGATGGCCATCGATGTAGACGACGCCGTCGCGTATCAGCAGTTTCTCGCCAGGGAGCGCGATGATCCGCTTGATGAAGTCCTTGGAATCATCGGTGGGCGGACGAAGGATGATGATGTCCCCCCGCTCGGGTGGATGGAGGCGATAGTCGATCTTGTCGGCGATCAGGTAGTCGTTGTCGTCGAGAGTGGCGAACATCGAGAGGCCTTCGACGTGCACGGTCTGCACCGCGAAGCTGATGCCGAAGTACAGGATGACGGCGAGCACGATGACCTCGGCCAGCTCGCGAAGGAGCGAAGCGCCGGTTGTCGTGCGTGGCTGGTTGGCCGCTACAGCGGGGTGTTGAGGGGCCGCCATGAAATTCAGGAGACGAGCTTACCGTAGACCCGTTCCAGCTCTTCTCGACTCGAGTAACGAAGCTCGATCTTCCCGCGGTTGAGGCTGCCGCTGACTCTCACCGGCACGCCCAGCTTGGATTCTGCGTCGGCCGCAATCTGACGCAGCTCCGCCGGTGCGTTGCTGCGCGTGAGCTTCTTAGGTTGATATGTCCGCACCCAGTTCTCGGTCTGCCGCACTGACAGCCTTTTGGCGATCACGACCTTGAGTCCGTGCTCCTGCGCGGCCTGGCTCTCCAGCGCGATCAGGGCGCGTGCGTGGCCCGCCGTGATCACGCCGGCGGCGACCGACGACTGCACCGCGGCACACCCCCCAAGCAGCCGGAGCGATTGGGTGACAGACACGCGATGCCTACCGATGCGCTGCGCGACCTCCTCATGGGTAAGCCCGAACTCCTCGGTGAGACGTTTGAGTCCGCGCGCTTCCTCGATCGGGTCGAGGTCGGCGCGCTGCAGGTTTTCGATGAGCCCGAGGACGAGCTGCACATCGTTGCCGGCATCGCTGCGAACAACAGCGGGCACGGCCTGGAGGCCTGCGAGGCGCGCCGCGCGCCACCGCCGTTCGCCCGCGATGAGCTCGTAACCGTCCCCGATTCGACGTACAAGTAAGGGCTGGAGGACGCCGTGGAGACGGATAGATTCCGCGAGCTCGCCCAACGGTTCGGCGTCGAAGCGCGATCGGACCTGTTGATACGAGGGCCGGATCTGGTCGACCGCAATCATCTGGGGCACCATCGCCTCGCCTTCGCGCGACATCGGGATGAGTGCGTCGAGTCCGCGGCCGAGGCCGCGCATGCGTGGACTTGTCATCGTTCCAAGAGCTCCTTTGCGAGGGCGCGATATGCGGCCGCGCCGCTGGATGTGGGGTCGTACTGGATCACCGGCTTGCCATGGCTGGGCGCTTCGCTGATCCGGACATTGCGCGGTATGAGGGTGTTCAACACGTGAGCAGGGTGCGAGCGCCGCACCTCTGCCAGGACATCCCAGGACAGGGTGGTGCGCGTATCGAACTGTGTCATCAGGATGCCCGCGACCTCTAGCGTCGGATTGAGTCGCGAGCGCACGAGCTGATGTGTGTAGAGAAGATGGCTGAGCCCTTCGAGCGCGAAATATTCGCACTGCGTGGGGATGAGCATGCTCGTCGCCGCGGTCAGCGCGTTGAGCGTGAGCAGGCCCAGTGAGGGCGGGCAGTCGATGATCACGCACTCGACGCCGGCGGGTATCTCTCCGAGCGCTGTGCGCAATCGGGTCTCGCGTTCTTCGAGGGTCGCGAGCTCGATCTCCGCGCCCGCGAGGTCGATGTGCGATGGCACCAGCCTCAGCTTCGGCACTCCTGTGTCGACCATGACCTCGTCCACCGCCACCTCACCGGCCAGGAGCTGATAGATCGAGTTGCGTGCCCGCGCCGGATTCAGGCCGAGGCCGGATGTCGAATTCGCCTGTGGGTCGAGGTCGATGAGAAGAATCGGGTGACCCAGCTCGGCCAGGGCCGCGCCCAGGTTGATCGCGGTGGTGGTCTTGCCGACGCCGCCTTTCTGGTTGACGACCGCCATCACGGTAACTCTCGTAGTGGGCAATATCTTGGGGTCGGCCTTTATCGCCGATCCCACATCTGGGGCCATATGCGCGAATTCTAATCGCCGCTTACGCAACTGCAACCCCGCATGTCAAGTCCCGGTTCAGCGCCCTCTGGCCGGCACTGCCTCGGCCGGCGCCGCCGCTCGCGTCTTTTGGGGGCCCTCCCTGTCCCGGTGGAGTCCCTCCCCCGCCTCGCACCATTCCCGGCAAGCTAGTCGGTCCATCTCGAGCCCACAACCCAGCCAGTTAAGGCGCCTCATGGGTTGCTTGGGGCGGCGACGCGCGCGCGGTAGGACCACACCGCGTATGCCGTGACGGCCGCAAGCATCAGCTCGGCGGCGATGGCGAATCCAAGGAGCTGGCCTCCGATGCCGACGCCGGCGATGAGGTTGTTGGTGGCGTGGCTGATCGCCGAGGTCGTGGTGTTGGTGTACTTGCGGATCAACCCCAGGCCCAACGCGAGGATGAAGACGGTCAGCGTATCGAACGAGATGCTGTACTGGGTGTGGATCGAAGTGAAGAGGAGCGCGGTCACCACCAGCCCCAGCCGGGGCTGAAGCGCGCCGCGGAACAGGATCTCTTCGCAGATTGCCGGTAACACCGCCAGCGCGACGATCCCGACTGGATTCGCCGAATTCGCAAGCCCGCCGAAAACATGCTGGGTGGTGACGTCGATCCGGTGCGCGACGTCGGGAGTCCAGGCCTGACTCAGGTTGCCGATGCCGGCACTCAACGCCACAAACAAACCGCCGGCGGCCAGAGCCAGGGTGACGTGCCACCAGGCCGGTCTCACGACGCCCAGTCGTAATGCGGTCTCAGCGGCGGTTCGCCGCATGAATATGCCGACTCCGGTCACAGCGATGATCAGGAACGGCAGCTCCTGCGCGAACAGGTCGGCGACGGTGAGGGGGGGTCCGGACTGGTCGACCGCCAGGACATCGACGAAGAGGACCTGGGAGATCTGGGTGCCGAGCACGATCACCGCCATGACGAGGGTCAGCGCGTGCACCGGGTTCTCGGGGTCCATGTGGAGGATCCCCGCCACGCGCCGGCGCACTGGGTCGTAAGCCAGCACCGCGGCGACGACGGCGGTGACCATGACGCCGGCGCCGTAGGCCGCGGTTGCGGGCGCTCCGATGACACGGGTGAAATAAATGGCGCCTAGCAGGAACGTGCCGCCGGATGTGACGCCGGCGAGGATACCCGTTGCGTGAGTCGCCCAGGGCTTGCCGAGCACCGCATTGGCGGTCACGACGAGCGGAAGCGGCAGCAGCAGCGAAACGAACGTGGCTGCCGCGTCGAGAGGAAAGTCCGCGCTCAGCCTGACTTGGTAGAGGTCGTTGGAGACAAGGCCGCCGCGCTGGTCGGCCCTGGAGAAGCTGGCTTGGTCGAGGTGGCCTCCAGGATCGGCCGGAACAGCTCGATTGGTATCGGGAGGACGATCGTGGTGTTCTTCTCGGTGCCGATCTCTACCAGGGTCTGCAGAAAACGGAGCTGCAGCGCTCCCTGCTGAGTCCCGATGATCTGCGCCGCGTTCGCGAGCGTTTGTGAAGCCTGGAACTCGCCGTCGGCGTTGATGATCTTCGCGCGCTTTTCGCGCTCGGCCTCCGCCTGCTTGGCCATCGCCCTCTGCATGGTGGACGGCAGCTCGACGTCTTTGATCTCGACCACCGCGACCTTGATGCCCCACGGCTCGGTCTGCTCGTCGATGATCTTCTGGAGGTTCTGATTGATCTTCTCGCGGTTTGCGAGAAGGTCGTCGAGCGTCGCCTGCCCAAGTGCCGCGCGCAGAGTCGTTTGCGCGATCTGCGATGTCGCGTTGATGTAATTCAGCACCTGCGTCACGGCACGCTGCGCGTCGACGACCTGGAAGTAGATGACGGCGTTGACCTTGGCGGTCACGTTGTCATTGGTGATGACCTCTTGCGGTGGCACCTCGAGCGTGATGACACGCAGGTCGATCTTCACCAAACGGTCGACGCCGAACGGGATGATGAAAAACAGACCTGGACCCTTCAGCGGGATGAGGCGGCCGAGCCGGAAGACGACACCGCGCTCGTACTCATTGGCAATGCGCAGGCTGGAGAACGCGATGATGAGCGCCAGGACTACGATCACGCCCAGGACCACACTGCCGCTCAAGAAGTCCATCAGCCGTCCTCCTTCGTTGGTCCTGCGTCCTTTGGTCCCGCATCGCCGGCGACCACCTGCAGCTGCAGGCCTTTACGACCCACCACGCGCACCTGGCTTCCGACCGGGATCGGGCTTCCGTTGGCGACCGCTCTCCAGAGCGCGCCGCGAACAAAGACTAATCCTTCTGGAGCGAGCTCCTCACGGGCCTCGCCCTTGGCGCCGACCAGCGCCTCCGCGCCGGTGGTGACAGGTCGCCTGCGCGCCTGCCACACCTTGCGAATGAAGAATATGAAAAAGCCGCTCGTGACCACGGCCGCGATGAGCACCGCATAAGGATTGACGCCGAGACCTATCGGCCCGGTGTTCACAAGGAAAGCCATCCCCAACAGCAGGGCTAAGACGCCGCCAAAGCTGAGGATGCCGTGCGTATTCGCTTTGAGATCGGCCACGAAGAGAGCCAGCGCGACCAGCATCATCAGCGCGCCGGCGATGTTCACAGGCAGATTGGCCAGGGAGACGATAGCGAGCACGGCGGCGATGCCGCCGACCACTCCGGGCAGGATCGCGCCCGGCGTCGAGAGCTCGGTGATGATGCCGTAGGACGCGAGCAGGATCAGCAGGGCGGCGACGGTCGGGTCAATCAGGGCGTTCAGGAACAGCATCCAGAACGGCATCGGGAAGTCCTGGATCTGCCCTCCGGCGGTGTGCACGGTCAGAGCGCCTGTGGGCCTGGGCACGACTCGGCCGTCGACCGCGTTGAGCAGAGCGTTGGGGTCCGATGCCTCGAGATCGGCGACGTGAAGGCGGACAGCCTCCTCGGCGCCGATGTTCACGCTGTTGCGAACCGCATCCTCGGCCCAGTCGGCGTTACGCCCATGCATCGACGCGAGGTTGCGCACCCTCGTCACGGCGTCGTTGAGCACCTTCTTGCCGAGGTCGCCGGTGAGGTCGGCGCCGGTGGCCTGGATCGGATGAGCGGAGCCGATGTTGGTCCCGGGGGCCATCGCCACGACGTCCGCAGCCTGCGCGACGAAGAGCCCGGCAGAAGCGGCCCGCGCGCCACTCGGGTAGACATAAGCGATCACGGGAACATGGCTGTTCAGGAGGCTGGTCACGATCTCATCCATCGATGTCGAGATGCCGCCAGGCGTGTTGATCACGACCAGGAGGGCGTCCGCGTGGTCGCTTTCCGCGCGGGACACGGAGGACGAGATGTACGCCGACATGATGTTGTTGATGTCGCCATTCAGGTCCGCCTGCTCGACGCGCGGTGTCGCGGCCGCGGCCGAGGCGGACATCAGCGCCGCGAGCGCGAAGAGTGCGGCTATCGCTCCCAGCAAGCGGCGGACGCGCATGTTTTGAGTATGGCGATCGAAGGTCCGGGTTGCCGTGTAAAACGTGGAACATTCGCCTGTGGAGGGGTCGTCACAGGCACCCGATTGGCCGCATCGTAAAATCCGCCTCATGGCTTCCTCATCTCGCCGCGACGACTCGGCTGACAAAGGGGAGCCCGAGAGCGGCGACGCGGCCGTACTGCGGGAACTGGTCCGGCGAGCGCGATCCGTCGGCACCATCTCGCCGGCGGAGGAGGCGCGCCTGCTGGAGCGGGCCGCGCTCGGTGACGCGGCGAGCCAGGACCGCCTGGTGGCCGGCCATCTGGATCGGGTCATCCGCCTGGCGGCCACCCGCGACACGCAGGGCCTTGCGGCTCCGGACCTTGTCCAGGAGGGCTCGATCGGTCTGCTCGAGGCCGTACGGACCTTCGCCTACAGCGGCGAGACCGACTTCGGTCAATTCGCCGATGCGCGAATCGGCGCGCAGATGGACGCGGCGATCGAGGCCGAGAGCGCCTCTGTTCGCGAGGGCGAGCTGCTGGTGACCGCCGCCACAGACTACGAACGCGCCGAGATCGTGATGAAACGCCTCTTGAATCGCGAGCCGACTCCAGCCGAGCTCGCCGAGAAGCTCGAATGGACCCTCGATCGCACCATATACGTCGCCCAGGTCGTCACCGACGCGCGGCGCCGCTACGACGAAGGGCTGCTCGCCTTCATCGACCCTGAGGCCATCGACCTCGACGACGACGACGAGCGCACGCAACTTGACGGCTAACCCGGCCCGAAGGACTCCGCTCTATCTACGCCACGTCGCATTAGGCGGACGCATGGTCGACTTCGGGGGATGGGAGCTTCCGCAGCAGTACACGTCGATTCGCGATGAGCACTTCGCGGTGCGCAGGTCCGCCGGCCTTTTCGATATCTCGCACATGGGTCGATTCAGGCTGCACGGCGACGGCAGCTTCGAGTTCCTTCAGGGTCTTCTGACCAACGATCTTTCCCGCATTGGCCCAGGGCGGGCCCAGTACAACCTCATGTGCAACGAGCGCGGCGGCATCCTTGACGACCTCGTCGCGTACTGGGGCGAAGACGGATTCATCGTCGTGGTCAACGCCTCCAACCGCGAGCGGGACCTGGAATGGATGCGCAGCCATGCGCCGGTGGGAGTTGAGATCGAAGATCGCACCTTCGAGCAGTCGCTGCTCGCGTTTCAGGGCCCCAACGCCGAGTCGCTGATGCCCGCATCGGGACTCGGCGATCTGCCCTACTTCGGTTTTCGCCCCGGCAAGGTGGCGGCCACCAGCGCGCTGGTTTCGCGCACGGGCTATACGGGCGAGGACGGTTTCGAGATCTTCGTCCCGGCCGAAAATGTAGTCCAGGTTTGGGATGCGATTCTCGAGCACTCCGCAAAGCAGGGGGCGCTCCCAGCCGGTCTGGGCGCACGCGACGCCACCCGGCTCGAGGCGGCGCTTCGCCTCTACGGCAACGACATGGACGAGGGCGTCAACCCGTATGAGGCGGGCCTCGGTTGGACTGTGCGTCTCGACAAAGGCGAGTTCGTCGGCCGGGCCGCGCTCGCGTCGGTGAAGCGCGAAGGGCCTAAGCGGACCCTGGTCGGCCTGAAGACCGCGGCCGGCGATATCGCTCGCCACGGAGCCGCCGTCGTCAAGGGCGGTACGCGGATCGGCGCTGTAACCAGCGGCACTCACTCCTTCTTCCTCGGGCACCCCATCGCGCTCGCGATGGTGGAAGTCGCATCATTGCGAGTCGGGGAAACCGCAACGGTGGATGTTCGCGGACGCGAGGCTGCGGCGGAAGTCGTCCAGCTCCCCTTCTACCGGGGTTCGGCGCGATCGGCCGCCGCCCCGGCGAAGTCTTGAGCCGAGCCAGCGGCAGCGTTCACGAAGAGGGAGGAAGGGCATGGCGAGCCGGCTTTACACCAAGACCCATGAGTGGCTCGTCGTCGAAGGCAAGACAGTGACCGCGGGCATCACCGACTTTGCGCAGTCCCAGCTCGGCGACGTTGTGTTCCTCGAGCTGCCGAACCCTGGGCGCAAGCTCGAAGCCGGTGAGAGCTTTGGCGTCGTCGAGTCAGTCAAAGCGGCCTCCGATCTGTACTCGCCAGCGTCGGGTCGCGTGGCTGCCGTCAACGACAAGCTGGCCGGTAAGCCCGAGCTCATCAACTCCGACCCCTATGGCGACGGCTGGATCCTCAAGCTGGAGGTGACCGGCGAGCTGCCCAAGGACCTGATGGACGAAGCCGCGTATAAGAAGTTCACGGAGACCGGCGCCTAGTTGCCCTACCTCGTCCATTCACCTGAAGAGCGCGCCGAGATGCTGGCTGCGATCGGCGTCGACTCGATGGAAGGCCTGCTGCGCGATATCCCGGAGTCTCTCCGCATACCGCGTCTCGAGCTGACCGACGGCCTGTCCGAGTTCGAGACCATTGCGCAGGTCACGTCGCTGGCGGCCCGCAACCGGGTGTTTGCGGATCGGCTCACCTTTCGCGGTGGCGGTGTCTATCGCCGCTTCATACCGGCGGCGGTGGCGGCCGTGACTTCGAAGCCGGAGTTCTACACCGCCTACACGCCATATCAGCCAGAGGCGAGCCAGGGCACCTTGCAGGCGATCTACGAATTTCAAACGCTGATCGCCGAGCTCACGGCCCTCGACGTTGCCAACGCTTCCCTGTACGACGGGGCGACGGCGGTGGCGGAGGCGGCCATGATGGCCTCCGTTCACACCGGGCGAAAAGAGGTCCTGGTCGCCGGGTACGTGCATCCGGAGTACGTCGATGTGCTGCGCGCCTTCGGCGAGGGCCGCGGGATCAAGGTCAGGAAGGGTTCCGAGCCAAACGCCAAGACCGCCGCGGTGATCTTTCAGCAACCGGACTTCCTTGGGCTGCTGGTCGACGCGCCCGACCTGGTCCGGCGCGCACACGACGCCGGCGCGCTCGCGATCGCGTGCGTCGACCCGATCAGCCTGGCCCTCCTGGCGCCGCCCGGTGAATACGGCGCCGACATCGCAGTTGGCGAGGGCCAGCAGCTCGGTTTGACTCCAAGCTACGGCGGTCCGCACGTCGGCTTCATGTCGTGCCGCAAGGAGCTCGTGCGCCGGCTGCCCGGACGGCTGATTGGTACGTCGCATGACGCGCAGGGACGGCGTGGGTTCGTGCTGACGCTGACCGCGCGCGAGCAGCACATCCGCCGCGAAAAGGCCACCTCGAACATCTGCACCAACCACTCGTTATGTGCGCTGGCGGCAAGCGTCTACATGACCTACATGGGCGCCGCCGGCATGCGCCAGGTGGCCGAAGTCAGCTTCAAGCGCGCTCACGCCCTGGCGGAAAGGCTCGCCGCGCTGCCCGGATGGGAGCCGGTCTTTCCCGAGCGGCAGTTCCTCAGCGAGTTTCCAATCCGGCCCCCCAGGGCCGCGACAGTGAATCGCAAGCTCGCGCGCAAGGGAATCCTCGGCGGGCTGGACGTCGGCCGCTGGTATCGCGAGCTCAAAGGCGTGCTCACGTTCACCTGCACCGAGGTCAACGACCCCCGCGCGATCGACGAGCTCGTCGAGGCAGTTCGCTCGTGACCGAGCTGCTCAGCTTCGAAAAGAGCCGGCCGAACGCCCATGGGCCTCGCCTTCCTGACGCCTACGTGACCGCTCCCGACCCTGCGGACATGCTTCCGCCCAACCTTCTGCGCTCACAGGCGCCGACCCTCCCTACTTTGAGCGAGTCCGAAGTCATGCGGCACTACAGCAAGCTGGCGTCGATGAACTACTCGATAAGCGAGCAGTTCTATCCCCTTGGCAGCTGCACGATGAAATACAACCCCGTCGCCAACGAGGCCGCAGCAGCCCTGTCAGGTTTCACGGCACTCCATCCCTACCAGGACGAGGACACAGTCCAGGGCGCCCTGGAGCTGATGTGGCGCCTCGAGCAGGCTCTCTGCGCCGTGGTCGGAGTCGACCGCGTCACTCTGCAGCCGGCCGCCGGCGCCCACGGGGAATGGACCGCGCTCCGCATGATCCAGGCTCTCCACCGCTCACGTGGCGAGGCTCGGACCGAGGTCCTGGTGCCTGATTCCGCCCACGGCACCAACCCGGCCAGCGCGGCTTTGAGCGGCTTCCAGGTCGTCGAGGTCGCCTCGGCGCCGGACGGACGTATCAGCCTGCCTGACCTCGAGGCCAAGCTGTCCAGCCGGGTTGCGGCACTAATGTTGACGAACCCCAACACCCTGGGCCTCTTCGAGAGAGACATACTGGATATAGCGGAGTTGGTACACAACACTGGAGCGATGCTGTACTACGACGGCGCCAACCTGAACGCCTTCATGGGGGTTTGCCGGCCGGGTGACATGGGCTTCGACGCCGTGCACATGAACCTGCACAAGACCTTCACCACCCCGCACGGCGGTGGCGGGCCTGGGGCCGGTCCGGTCGGGGTGAAGGCGGACCTCGTGCCGTTCCTGCCCACCCCCACCGTGGAGCGGCTCAACGGCCACCTCAAACTCGACTTCAAGCGCCCGCAGTCGATCGGCCGGGTCCGCAGCTTCTACGGCAACTTCGGGATGCTGGTCCGCGCTTACACCTACATCGTGGCGATGGGCGGCGACGGGCTCACTCAGGCCTCACTCGATGCCGTCCTCTCGGCCAACTACCTGCGCAAGCGGGTCGAGGGCCTGCTCGACCTCCCGCACGAGGGGCCGTGCATGCATGAGTTCGTGGCCAGCGCTCACAACCTCGCCCCCAACGGGATCAAGGCCCTCGATGTGGCCAAGGGTCTCCTGGAACGGGACTTCTACGCCCCGACGATCTACTTCCCGCTCGTGGTCCCCGAGGCAATCATGGTCGAGCCGACCGAGACCGAGAGCAAGCCGACACTGGACGCCTTCGCGGCCGCGATCGCAGAGATCGTCCAGGAGGCCAGGGAGGACCCGGAAAAGCTCCACCACGAGCCCCACAGCCTGCCCGTGGGCCGCCTCGACGAGGTGGCCACCGCGAGGAAGATCAACGCCTATCTACAGGGCCAGGCCGAAGACCCGATCCTGCGCTGGAAACCAGCTAGAAAGTAGGCCTGTTAAGGGCCTCGCCACAGGCCATTTTGAACTCGAAATCGGGTAAAATTAGTGGTCTGAAACTCTGCCCAGTTGATCCCCAAGACTTCTCCGGGCTGGGAGGGCTTGAATACCGGTGAGCAAGGCCGAAAAGCCTCTCTCCACGCGTAGTCGCAGGCCCCAGCCCCTAGGCGCCGACGTGGCGTATACCGCCGACCAGATCCAGGTCCTCGAGGGCCGGGAGCATGTCCGGCGGCGCCCGAGCATGTACATCGGGTCGACGACCACGACGGGCCTCCACCACCTCGTCTACGAGGTGGTCGACAACGCCGTGGACGAGGCGCTGGCCGGCTACGCACAGAGGATCGTCGTCACGCTCTTCGCCGACGGCAGCGTCCAGGTCGAGGACGACGGCCGCGGCATCCCGGTCGATATCCACAAGAAGGAAGGCCTTTCGGCGCTGGAGCTGGTACTCACCCGCCTGAACGCGGGGGGCAAGTTCGGCGGCGGCGGCTACAAGGTCTCCTCGGGCCTGCACGGCGTGGGCGTCTCGGCCGTGAACTTCCTGAGCGAGAAGCTGCAGGTGTGGGTCCATCTCCACGGCAAGATTCATCACCAGGAGTTCGCGCGCGGCGTGCCAAAGGGCGGGGTCAAAGTGGTCGGCAAGACCGACCACACCGGGACCACAGTCCGCTTCTGGCCCGACCCGCAGATCTTCCCCGACACCAAGTTCGACCGCGAGGTCATCCAGCACCGTCTACGAGAGATGGCCTACCTCAACAAGCGGCTGCAGATCTCGCTTGCCGACGAGAACCTCGGGTTCACCAACACCTTCTATTTCGAGGGGGGCATCGTCTCGTTCGTTCGCGCCCTCAACCGCGACAAGGCAGTCGTCAACCCCACGCCCTTCTATGTCGACCGCGAGGTCGAGGGCACGCAGGTCGAGATCGCGCTGCAGTACAACGACACGTTCGTGGAGAACGTCCTCGCCTTTGCAAACACCATCCACACCATCGAAGGCGGCAGCCACCTCACCGGCTTCCGGTCGGCGCTGACCAACGTCCTCAATCGATACGCGCGCAAGGCGGGCGTCCTCAAGGAGTCGGATCCCAACCTCACGGGTGAGGACGTGCGCGAGGGCCTGACCGCGGTGGTCAGCGTCAAAGTTCTCGAGCCGCAGTTCGAAGGCCAGACCAAGGGCAAGCTCGGCAACGCCGAGGTGCAGGGCCACGTCTCTACCGCGCTCACGGAAGGCCTTATGCAATACCTCGAGGAAAATCCTTCAGAGGGACGCCGCATCGTCGAGAAGTCGCTGACCGCAGCCCGCGCGCGCGAGGCTGCACGCAAGGCGCGCGACCTGGTGCAGCGCAAGAGCCTTCTCGAGTCGAGCACCCTGCCTGGCAAGCTCGCGGACTGCTCGGAACGAGATCCAGCGCTGTGCGAGCTCTACATTGTCGAAGGTGACTCCGCCGGCGGAACCGCCAAGGGTGGTCGCGACCGCCGCACGCAAGCGATCCTTCCGCTTCGCGGGAAGATCCTGAACGTTGAGAAGGCACGCCTCGACAAGGTCCTGACCTTCGAGGAGATCCGCAATCTCATCACCGCGATGGGCGCCGGCGTCGGCGACAACTTCAACATCGAGAAGCTGCGCTACCACAAGATCGTGACCATGACCGACGCCGACGTGGATGGCAGCCACATCCGCACGCTGCTGCTCACGTTTTTCTTCCGCTACTTCCCCGACATCATCGAGAAGGGCTACCTGTACATGGCGCAGCCGCCGCTCTTCAAGGTATCCAAGGGCAAGCAGATCATCTGGTGCCACTCAGAAGCCGAGCGCGATAAGGCTCTGCGCCAACTCGGCAAGAACGGCGAGGTCGCGCGCATGAAGGGTCTTGGAGAGATGAACGCCGACGAGCTCTGGGACACGACGATGAACCCACAGACGCGCGTGTTGCTCAGGGTTCACGTCGAGGACGCGGCCGCTGTCAACGAAGTGTTCGAGAAACTGATGGGTCCCGACGTGGAGCCGCGCAAGAAGTTCATTCAGGCGCACGCCAAGAGCGTCCGCAACCTCGACATCTAGGGTCCACCGCAAGTGCGAATAGCAGTCGACGCCATGGGCGGCGACCACGCCCCCGCTCAAGTGCTGCAAGGCGCCTCGGACGCGGCCGCCGAATACGGGATCGAGATCTCGGTGGTGGGCTCACCCGCGGTGGTGCAGCCAATGCTCGACAGCCATCCTCGCCTTCGGCTGGTCCCGTCTACGCAGGTCATCGCGATGGACGATCACCCCGCGCAGGCGGTGCGTTCCAAGCCGGATTCGTCGATGGCCGTCTGCGCGCGCCTGTGCAAGGAAGGCAAGGCCGATGGATGGATCTCCGCCGGCAACTCCGGCGCGATCATGGCCGCGGCGCTGTTCATCCAGGGCCGCATCCGAGGCGTGGAACGGCCGGCGCTGGGTTCCATCATTCCGGTCAAGAACGGCTTCGCGTACTTTCTCGACGTCGGCGCCAACGTGGATTCCCGGCCCGAGTTCATGGTCCAGTACGCGGCGATGGGCGTCATTTACGCGCGCGAAATGATGGGTCGCACCGATCCGCGCGTCGGCCTTTTGAGCAATGGCGAAGAGGAAGGCAAAGGCGATGAGTTGGTCAAAGAGACGGCGCGGCGCCTGAAAGACTCCATGCCCGGATTCGTTGGCAACATCGAGCCCAAGGACCTGTACGCGGGCAAGGCTGATGTGGTGGTCGCCGACGGATTTGTTGGCAACATCGCGATCAAGATGGCCGAGGCGACCGCGGAGTTTCTCTTCAGAAGCATGCGTGAGGAAATTCCCCGCACCCTCAGCGGCAAGGTCGGCGGCGCGCTCATCCGCGATGGGGTGCAACGGCTGCGCAGCGGGATCGACTGGAGGGAGTTCGGCGGCGCTCCGCTGCTGGGCATCGATGGTGTCGCGGTGGTGGCGCACGGACGCTCAGACGCACGAGCGATCAAGAACGCCATTCGGGTAACCAAGGAAGCGGTGGAGAATCAACTCGTGCGTAAGATTCGGGCTGAGGTGGGGAAGTGAAGAAGAACGGGCGCGTGCGCGTCGTGGTCACTGGGATGGGGACGGTAAACCCACTCGGCAAAACTCTCGACGAGTACTGGGACGGATTGATCGAAGGCCGCAGCGGTGCCCGGATGGTAGACGGGGCTTACTCGACGGAGAAGCTGGCGACCAAGTTCGCGTGCGAGGTGCCCGGCTTCGACCCGACCCAGTACATGGAGCGCAAGGCCGCACAGCGAATGGCGCGCTTCTCACAGATGGCGGTGGCAGCGTCGGGGATGGCCCTCGTGGACTCCGGCATCGACCTGTCGAAGGAAGACGATTTTCGAGTCGGGGTCGACATGGGGACCGGGATCGGGGGCTTTATCGAGATGACCGGTGGCGCCATCTCCTACGCGACCAAGGGGCGGCTGAATCCTCTCTACGCACCGATGATCATCCCCAACATGGCCGCGGCCTCCGTCGCCATGGCCTTCCATCTTCGCGGTCCCAACACCACGGTGACCACCGCCTGCGCGGCCTCGACACATACGCTGGGTGACGCGACCAGGATCATCCAGCACGGTGACGCCGACGTGATGCTCGCCGGCGGCAGCGAGGCCTCGTTGTGCGAGGTCGGCATCTCGGCGTTCAACGCCATTCGCGCCCTCTCCACGCGTAACGATGCGCCGGAAAAGGCGAGCCGACCGTTCGATCGCGATCGCGACGGTTTCGTGCCCGGTGAGGGCGCCGGCACGCTGGTGCTCGAGTCTATGGAACACGCGATCAACCGCGGCGCTCGCATCTACGGCGAAGTGTTGGGTTTCGCGCTCACGTGCGATGCCTACCACCAGGTGGCGCCGGATGAGACCGGCGAAGCGCCGGCCCAGGCGATCAAGCTCGCGCTGCGCGACGCGGGCGTCGAGCCGAAGGATGTCGACTACGTCAACGCTCACGGCACCTCGACGCAGCTGAACGACGCGGGCGAGACGAAAGCGCTGAAGCTCGCGCTCGGCGAGGATGCCTACAAGGTGGCTATCAGCAGCACCAAGTCGATGATCGGCCATTTGCTCGGTGCGGCCGGCGCCGTGGAGGCGATCGCGACATTGCTGACCATCAACCGCGGCCTCATCCACCCAACCATCAACTACGAGAATCCGGATCCCGAATGCGACCTCGACTACGTGCCGAACACGGCTCGCCGCAAAGAGGTGCGCGTCGCCATCTCCAACGGCTTTGGGTTCGGCGGGCACAACGCCGTCGTGGTTCTGAAGAAATACGAGGAGTAGCTTGACTGACGAAATCGGCGGAACAGTTCTGATGCGCAGCCTCCAGGAGGAGATGCAGACCTCCTACATGGAGTACGCGATGTCCGTCATCATCTCGCGGGCGCTGCCCGACGTGCGTGACGGCCTGAAGCCGGTGCAGCGCCGGATCCTGTACGCGATGCATCGTGCCGGCGCGACATCGGGCAGCCGCCACCGGAAGTGCGCAGCCTTCGTCGGCGATGTGCTCAAGCTCTATCACCCACACAGCAACGACGCGGTCTACGACGCCCTCGTGCGGATGGGCCAGCCGTTCTCTCTTCGCTATCCGCTCATCGACGGGCAGGGCAACTTCGGAAGCGTCGACGGCGACCCGCCCGCGGCCATGCGCTACACAGAGGCGCGCCTCTCCGCGATAACCGGCGAGCTGATGGCAGACATCGAGAAGCAGACCGTCGACATGGTCCCCAACTACGACGGGTCTGAGGAGGAGCCGGCGGTCCTGCCGGCGCGCCTGCCCAACCTGCTGGTGAACGGTGCTACCGGCATTGCGGTCGGCATGACCACCAACATTCCGCCGCACAACTTGCGCGAGATCGCGGGCGGCATCAAGCACCTGGTCGACACGCCCGAGGCCACCGGCGAAGACCTCCTCGCGTTCATCAAGGGCCCCGACTTTCCGACCGGTGGTCAAATCATGGGCACGGCCGGTATCAAGGCCGCGTACTCGACCGGCCACGGCCGCATCATCGTCCGCGCCCGCCACACCTTCGAGCAGGCGCCTAACGGGCGAGAGCGGATCATCATCGACGAGCTTCCCTACGCAGTGAACAAGGCGTCACTGGTGGCGAAGATCGCCGAGCTCGTCTCAGACCGCAAGCTCGACGGGATCGCGGACCTGCGCGACGAGTCCGATCGCCAGGGCATGCGCATCGTCATCGAGCTGAAGCGAGAGGCACAGGTGTTTTCGGTCCTGAACAACCTGTACAAGCACACATCGCTCCAGCAGACGTTCGGCGTGATCATGCTCGCCATCGTCGAAGGTCGCCCCGTCGTGCTGAGCCTGAAGCAGGCGCTGCAGCTGTTCATCGACCACCGCCGCGATGTCATCTTGCGCCGCACGCGTTTCGACCTCGAGAAGGCACAGGAGCGCGCCCACATCCTCGAAGGCCTCAAGATCTGTCTCGATCACCTGGACGAGGTGATCAAGACGATTCGCGCCGCGGCCGACACCGAGGTCGCCGCGACCCAGCTGCAGAGCAAGTTCGGGCTTTCCGACCGGCAGGCAAGGGCGGTGCTCGCCCTCACTCTCGGCCGCCTCACCAGGCTGGAGCGGGGCAAGATCGACGAAGAGTACGAGCAGGTCATCAAGACCATCGCGTACCTGGAGAGCATCCTCGCCAGCGACCAGAAGGTTCGCATGCTCATCAAGGAAGAGATGGACGACGTCGTCAAGAAGTACGGCGATGATCGCCGCACCGAGATCACCGACCAGGAACCGAACGAGCTGTCGGCCGAAGACCTGGTGCCGAAGGAAGAGGTTGTGGTCACGCTCACGCACCGGGGCTATGTGAAGCGCCAGCCGCTGCGCGTGTTCCGAGCCCAGAAGCGGGGAGGCGTGGGCTTGAAGGGTGCCCGTCCGACGGCGGGCAGCGAGGCGCCCAGTGGCACGCGTGAGGAGGACTACGCGGAGCACCTTCTGACCACCCACACACACGCGTCGATGCTGTTCTTCACGCAGAGTGGGCGCGTGTTCCAGCTGCGCGTGCACGAAGTGCCGGAGCGTGAGCGCCAGGCCAAGGGCGTGTCGGTCAACAACCTCATCGACATCGGGCCCAATGAGCGCATCAGCGCTGTGTTCGTACGCCCTGAGTCCGAGACCGAGGCGCACTACATGCTGATGACAACCCGGAACGGATACATAAAGAAGACGGCGCTCGCCGAGTATGCCAACGTGCGCCGCAACGGCCTCATCGCCATCAACTTGCAGGAGGGCGACGAGCTGAACTGGGTGACGCCGACGACAGGATCCGATGAGATCCTCATCGCCACTGCGCTCGGCAAGGCGATCCGATTCAGCGAGAAGGAAGTCCGTGCAATGGGTCGCGACACCCAGGGCGTGATCGGCATCAAGCTGGGCAAGGGCGACACCGTCGTGGGCGCTGCGACAGCGACGCCCGGCGGTGATCTTCTCGTCGTCACCGAGCGCGGTTATGGCAAGCGAACCCCGGTTGCGGAGTACCCAATGCACCACCGCGCCGGCCAGGGCGTGTTCACGCTCAAGGTGACGGACCGCGTCGGCAAGCTAGCGGCCATGCGCGTGGTCAGCGATCCGGAGGAAGAGGTGCTGATCATCAGCGCGAGCGGTATGGTCCTGCGCACGCAGGTCGGAGCCATCTCGCGGATTGGCCGGCAGACGCAGGGCGTGATCGTGATGCGGGTTCCTGCTGACGACCAGGTGGTCGCCATTGCGCCGGTGGCGGCGATCGAAGAGGGAGACACCAAAGAGTGACCGACGCGACCATGGCGCTGCTCGGCACGATCGGCGTCTGGCTGCTCGTCGCCGCTGCGTTCGCCATCGTCATCGAGATGGCGCTGGTGGTGGTGTGGGGTGTCGCGATGAGCAGGCGCATGCGGGTCCTCACGGCCTATATCGAGGCCCAACGATCCGACATCCAGGCTGACCTCGAGCGTCTCAAGCTCGCCATCGACGAGACGAAGCGGCTCTGGCGGCCTTACCGGCGGATCCTGCGCTGGCTTCGTCACCCGCTCGTCCTCGCCCTGCTGGGTTCGTACCGGCGCCGACGGGTGGCCGCGAGGTGAGCGAAGCGAAGGATGTAAAGGAGGTCAACGAGGGCGCAGGCAAGGCGCTCGAGTCGCCGGCCATGACCGCCCGCACAGCCGCCAAGCAGGCAGCCGACGAGGCGGTCGGGCGCGAGCGGTCGCGCATCGCGCGCGAGCTGCATGACGGAATCGCCACCGATCTGGCGGCTGCCATCTCCTTGTTCAAGACGTACATGGAGGCCCATCCCAAGTTCGGCAAAGCGGGCGGCTCTGATGAGCTGCTCGGCAACGTGTTCGGGATCCTGGAGCGGATGCTCAAGCAGGTGCGCGAAACGCTCGCCGAGCTGCGCCCGCGACCCATCGGACCAGAGGGCCTGATGGGCGACCTGCGCACGCAGGCCGATGAGTTCGCCCGCCTCTACTCGATTCGGGTCGAGATCTCTAGCAACGGGACCGAAGACATGCTGCCGTCGCAGCAGCGCGAGGTGGTCTATCAGGTCGTGCGCGAAGCTCTCACGAACGTGAGGCGCCATTCAGGCTCATCGATCTGCCGTGTGAGGATGGCCTTCGCGGCTCGGCCCTTCATGATCGAGGTCGCAGACGAAGGCCGCGGCTTCACATCGAATCCGTCGGGCGGCTATGGGCTGGTGGGCATGAGGGAGCGGGCGGCCGGCATCGGCGGGCGGCTAGAGGTCGTCAGCACCGAGGGCCGCGGCACGACCGTGTTTCTGTTCGGCCCGACCTAGGAGCTGCGGTTCCTACCACGTCATAGTCGCAGCTCGCGGGACCTCACAGGCACCTCCGGAAACGACAGCCCGACTTCGATGCTTACGATTCGGAGCTTGCGAGTTACGTCATCCACGAGCACCTTCGCGCGCTGCTCGGAAACCTTGATCGCGCGTGCGATCTCCGATTCTGACAAGCCATAGCTGAGCAGCTGGGCGACCTCGTGCTCGGTCTCGTTCAGTCGCCCAAGTGGGCGTCGCAATGCCGCGACCATGGGCGCGAGCGTCACGCCAAGGCTGCTCGCATAGTGAACATCCGCGTCCGTGTACCAGTGGTCGCGGCGGCAACCGATCGTGAGCAAGCCGATCGGACGCTGGCCGAGGTCGCCGACCGGCGCGTACAGGACCGCCGGCCAGTCCAGCTCCCAGTCGTAGCCGTTCGAAGGATTCGGGTTCTCGATCACGGAGTTCACGACGACCGGCCTCTTCTCATAGAGGGCCCGCCGCGAAAGCGGTGCGAGAGGGCGACCTCGAAGGAAGCGCGGCGCGATTTCGGAAGCCGCGATTGGCTGCAGCGATCCGCCGCGCAGGTATCCCAGCACCCAGCGGTCGTGGCAGAGGGCGTCTAGGGCCAGTCCCAGCCGGCGCCTGGCTTCTTGGAGGTCTGGAAGCCGGCCCATGCCCAGAGTTTGTGGTCGCTTGCCGGATCCGGCCTCACCAGCGGATCAGCACTTCCTCAAGAAACGCTGAACTATCGATAATGGCGGCGGGGATGGGCGGCGTGACCGCGAAACTGCTTGTCGTGGACGACGAGCCTCGTATGGCGGAGCTGACCGCCGAGGTACTGCGTCGCGCCGGCTATTCGGTCGAGGTGGCCGGCAGCGGAACGGAGGCGGTGGCCCGAGTGCGGTTGAACGCGCCCGACCTCATGCTGCTCGACTACGAGATGCCGGACATGCAAGCGCCAGAAGTCCTAGACGAGCTGCGGTCGGGTGCGGATCGGGTCGCGTTCCCTGTGATCATCTTCACAGGCGCGCGGCATTCGCCTGGCGACCAGGTGCTGGGTATCGAGCGCGGGGCTACCGACTACATCGCCAAGGGAACTGACCGCCAGGTCTTGTTGGCGCGCGTTCGCGGAGCGCTGCGCGAGCGCGCTTCGACGCAACGAGTCCTGGTGCGAGGTCGCTTGCGTATCGATGCCGCGAGGGGCCGGGCGTTTCTGGAATCGAAGCCCTTGAAGCTCGAACGCCGGCCGCTGCTGATGCTCGAGATGCTCGCGGCGCGTGATGGCGAGGTGGTCACCCGCGCCGAGCTGCTCGAGCATGTGTGGGGCAACAGCTACAAAGGTTTCGAGCACAGCGTCGAGCAGGCCGCTTACGAGTTGCGCCGAGCGCTCAAGGAATCAGGTTGGATCGAGACCGTCCGTGGCATCGGGTATCGGTTCGTCACCCAAGCCTGAGCTGGCGGCGGCGCTGCATCGCCTCCGATCCACACTGGCTCGACTCAAAGCCGAGCTCGAATTAGCGATGGTCGACGGCGCCGCGCCCCCGCTCGAGCGCCTCCTCGAAGACGTCCGCGAGGCCCTGACCCACCTGACCGAGGTGGAGGATGCGAGCCATCTTCGCGGGTCAGTACTGGTGGTCGATGACGACGCGCGGCTCGCCGACATCACGGCTCGCGGTCTCCGGCGCATGGGTTTCGACGCAGACTCGGCGGTATCCCTTCGGGCGATGCGCCCAGGAGAGATCCTGGTCTTTGACCTCAGCCTCGTCGAGGCTCTCGACGGTGCGGCGTACAAGCAGGTACAAGCGACGCGCCCGATCGTTGTCACGGGTGCCACCGACCCCGCGTCCCGCGCGCTAGCAGGGGCCCTCGCTGCCAGCGACTATCTGGTCAAACCCGTCGAGCTGGACGAGCTTGCCGCGGCTATCAACCGCCGGATGGCGGAGAAATAGCCAGCGTTCGGGCAGCCCTCTCCCTTGGAGGGGAGAGGGGTGGCGGGTAATCACCACGTCACAGGACTAGCAACGTCGGGCGCTGCCAGATCGGTCGCTCATACCGGTTTTGCCACCGTGAACTTCCCGGCGGGCTAGGCTTTTGCTTCGGGCATGAGCGTAGCGGCGATATTCGAGGGCTGGCAGAAGACCCAGGCGCATCTGATCCATCGGGTGCCCAAGCTCGGGCCGCAAGAACTGCAGCTGAAGGCGTCTCCGGACGGGTGGCCGGTCTGGGCGATCGTGAGCCACATCGCCGGCGCCCGTGTTTATTGGCTGTGTGGTGTCTTCAAGGAGTCGGGCGCTGATGGGACGCCGTTTCCAGATCCGCTCGATGGTGAAGGTTGGGAGGATCACCTGGATATCCCTCGTCGCCCCGACGAGCTCGAGTTTGCCATCAAGAGCTCGGGGCAGATCGTTGAGTCATGCCTCGCGCGCTGGACTCCCGAGATGCTGGGCGAGACATTTACTCGCGACCGTGCCGGGCAAATTCAACTGCACACTCGACAGTCGGTGTTAACGCGGCTGGTCATGCACGATGCGTTTCACTGTGGCGAGGTGTCGAGCCTCCTCGGAGCGCACGGGTTCGCATCGATGGATCCCTGGGAGCCGATTTCCTAGCGAACGGCCAACCGTAACCACCCTGCTTGCAGCGCGTTCATCGGACATGAGATGGCGAGTGCGCTCCGTGGTTACCACGCTCATGGCACTCGTCTTGGGCGCTGCCTGCGGGAGCGGACCATCAACAGTGGGTACGACTACCCCGGCCCCCGCCCACGCAGTCGTCTTCGACGACCGTTTCGCTGTCCTCGTTGGGAACACGGTGCGACGGGAGAGCGGCCCCGAGCCCTTGTTCGTCCTTGGCATTGCGAGTGACAGCGGGGGCGTGGTCTCGCCCGACGGCCGCCGCCTGGCCTACTGGGCCAACGGTGACCTGCGGATCATCGATGTCGCTCCGGGTGCCCAACCGCGGACCCTTCTCGCGATCGCGGGCAACGAGGGTGCCTTGTATTTCGCTTGGTCAACCGACGGCACCGGGCTCGTTGTCGGAGTGAACGGTGGCGGAGGAGGCTTCGCCGATGCACCGCCGGGATATACGGCGCTCCGAGTCGTCGATGTTGCCGGCGGCACGCCACGCGAGATCGCTCGCATCCGAAACGCCAACGTTGTGCCTCTCGCGTGGGATCGCCAGGCTCGCCTGATTGCCGCCTACGAGCCCACTGCAGGCGGCACCTACCGGTACGACGTTGTCTCAGAAAGCGGCACTGTCAAGCAGACCACACCTGGGTCGAGCCTCTACTTCCTAGAGGCAAGCCATGATGCTCAACTGGTGTTTGGTCGAATCGACTTACCGACCAGCGCGGTGCGAGTCTGGCCCGTCGGGTCTTACGAGCTGGCCGCCGACCTGGCTGTACCCGCTGGCGAGAATGTCCTTGCGGTAGCCTGGCGACCTGGTACTGCGGAGATTGGCGTTCTTTTCACAGATCGTTTGGAGCTTTGGAACGCTAGCGGCGCCCGTCGCACCTTTGCCCTTCCTCCGGCCCCGCCCTCATCCGATAGGTATACGTCGCTTGTTTTCCGCGCTGACGGCAAGGCCGCCTTGGTGGGCCGCCAGCTCAACACGAGTACCGAAACGTTTGACACCTACACCGTCGCGATAGATCTCGCCACTGGCCGGAATACCGTCGTCCAATGGCCTGGTCCCGCGTCTGAACCGGGTAGATCGGTCCGCCTCGGTCCGTAGCTTTCTGTAGAGCTGACGCTGCCTAAGTCTGTCAACCAGGACTTCAAGGCTGTCGGCGCCAACTAGCCGGCGCGACGGTGATGGCAAACCACTAGCCAGCGAACGGTGGCAGGACGACAGTGAAGACCGCACCGCGGCGGCCCCCTTCGAACAAGAGTTGGCCTTGATGCTCACGTACGATGCCGTAGGACATAAACAGACCTAATCCTGTGCCGCCCTCTTTGGTGGTGAAGTGCGGCTCAAACAGACGGTGGCGCTGGTCGTCGGAAACGCCTGGACCGTTGTCGGCGATGCTGAAATAGGGACTGTTGGCGCGCTTGCCGGTCGTCGCCTCGACTCGGCCACCTTGATCGACCGCATCGATCGCGTTGTTCAGAAGATTGGTGATCACCTCCCGCATGAGCAGCGGGTCGCCGCGCACACTGACGGCGTCCGGCGTCTCACGTACGGCCAGCTGAACCTCCTTAATGCGGGCTCGGGGACGAGCCATTCCGACAGCGCGAGTCAAGAGCTCGTTGAGGTCGATAGGTTCGGTCGCAAAGGTA
>VBGM01000059.1:6991-16258 GCA_005880855.1 Chloroflexota bacterium | reverse complement strand
TCGCATTGCCGGCATCATGGCGGCCAAGCGGACGTCCGAGTTGATTCCGCTGTGCCACCCCCTGCCTCTCACCAAGGTCGATGTGGACTTCGAGTTCGTCATGGCCGGCCTTCGCGTTCTCGCGCGGGCACGCGTGGTTGGTCAGACCGGCGTCGAGATGGAAGCGCTCACCGCCGCCGCCGTGGCGGGGCTCACGCTGATCGACATGACCAAGGGCATCGAGCGCGGGGTATCGATCGAGGCGGTCCGCCTGCTCGAGAAGTCGGGGGGTCGCTCGGGGACCTGGAAGCGCTCGGCCGCGTCCCGTTGAGCACCGCCCACGTCGTCACCATCAGCGATGGCGTGTTCCATGGCACACGAGAGGACAAGAGTGGCGCCGCGCTCGTGACGCTTCTGACGAAGGAGCGCTTCGACGTCAGCGGTCCCGACGTGGTGCCCGACGACGTGGAGCGCATCACGGAGGCGGTGGTGACGGCCGTCACGAGGGGCGTCGACCTGGTGGTGGCCACCGGTGGCACGGGTCTCGGTCCACGCGACGTCACGCCTCAGGCGATGGCAATCCTGATCGACTACGAGGTGCCGGGCATCGGCGAGACGATGAGGCGCGAAGGCGCGAGCAGCACCCCGATGGCCATGCTCTCGCGGTCCCTTGCCGGCGTGCGCGCGAAGACGTTGATCGTGAGCGTCCCTGGCAGCATGAGCGGCGCGGTCGAGTCGCTGCAGGCGGTGCTGCCGGTCGTCAGCCACGCCATCAAGCTTCTGAGCGGCGACACCGCGCACAGTTGAACGTCAACGCCGACCTCGGCGAGGGCGCGGGCTCCGACGATGCGATCCTGCCCCACGTCGACAGCGCCAGCGTGGGGTGTGGCGTCCACGCGGGGTCCGCGTCGATCACCATCGCGACTGCCGAGCGCTGCCGGAAGCTCGGCATCGAGGTTGGGGCGCATCCCGGCTACGACGACCGCGCCAGTTTCGGACGCCAGGAGCTCGGCCTTTCTGCCGACGACATTGAGGCGCTGGTCACATTTCAGGTCGCCGCCATCGCCGCGATCGTGCCGATCGCGTACGTAAAGCCGCATGGCGCGCTGTACCACCGCTGTCAGAGCGACCCGGTGGTGGCCGATGCCGTCGCCCGGGCGGCGAAAGCCCACGGCGTCGGGCTGATGGGCCAGCCTGCGATGGAACTGCTGGCTGCGGCACGGCGCGCCCGCATCCCGGCTTATCGAGAGGGCTTCGCCGACCGGCTCCTGCTGGACGATGGCAGGCTCGCGCCGCGGACGCAGCCCGGGGCGGTCCTCGACGCCCAGGCGGCGGCCGCCCAGGCCGTGCGACTCGCGCGCTCTGGGCAGTTCGACACCATCTGCATTCATGGCGACTCGCCAGGCGCCGCTGCGGTCGCTGCCGCGGTGCGCGGGGCGCTCCGCGACGCCGGCGTGGAGACCGGTAAGCTGGCCGGCGACTGAGTGGCGCTCCCCTAGCTTTGTCGCTCTCGCCGTTCAAGCGGCCACGCTGGCCGGCGGCTCGCGCTCGCATGAGGTTTGGTAGTGATCTATGAGCTGACCGAGCTCGAAGACCTGCGTGCGCTGGTGCGCATTTTCGCCGAGATATGGGGGCGACCGGGTGAGCCTCCTGTCGACTCCGACGTGCTGAGGGCCCTCGTCCTTTCGGGCAACTACGTCGCCGGTGCCAGCGTAGACGGCCGCCTGGTTGGCGGACTGATCGGCTGGCTCGGCGGACCGCCGCCGGACCACCTGCACCTGCATTCGCACATCCTTGGCGTCCAGGCCGACAGCCAGGTGCGTGGTCTCGGCTTTGAGCTGAAGCAACATCAGCGCACGTGGTGCCTCGACCGGGGTGTGAAGACGATCGAGTGGACCTTCGATCCACTCGTACGTCGCAACGCTTACTTCAACCTCAACAAGCTGGGGGCAGAGGCCGGCGCGTATCTGATCAACCTCTATGGCGAGATGGCAGACGGCATCAACTCGGGTGAGGAATCCGACCGGATCCTCATCGACTGGCGACTGGACTCGCCGAAGGCTGTGGCAGCCGCCGCCGGGCGTCCCGTGGAGCCGCCAACAGACGACCTGCAGCAAGCACGCGCCGACTCTCTACTTTCGATCGGTGTCGGGGGCGAGCCGATGCCGGGCACGTCGACAAGCCGAGTGGTCATCTGCCAGGTGCCGGATGACATCGTCGCAATGCGGCGCTCGGATCCGCAGCTCGCTCGAGCTTGGAGGATGGCCGTGCGCAATGCGATGAAGCCTGCGGTCGACGCCGGATACCGAATCACCGGCGTGACCCGCACCGGATGGTTCGTCTTTGAGCACGGATAGACTTTTTAGGTGCTACAGGTTGGGGAGAAGGCGCCGGAGTTCAAGCTGCCGACCACAGGCGGCCAGGAGCTGACGCTCGCCGACGCGCTGCAGAAGCACAAGGCCCTCATCTTCCTTTTCTATGTGCTTGATTTCACGGGTGGTTGAAGGACCGAGCTGACCGAGTTTCGGTCACGGCACGAGGCGGCCGCCGCGGACGGCATCGGCATCTACGGGATCAGCGTCGATTCGGTGTTCTCGCACCAGGCTTTCGCAAAGGAGCTGGGTGGGCTTCCTTACGACCTGATCGGCGACTTCGAGCGCAAGATGGTCACCGACTACGGGGTGCGCCGCGATGACGTCCCGGGCTACTCGGGGATGGCGCGCAGGACGATCTTCGTCATCGACCGTTCCGGGACGGTCCGCTATACATGGGTCGGTTCGCGCGAGCACCCCATGCCCGACTACGACTCCGTCATCGAAGAGGCCCGAAAGGCAGCCGGGTAGCGTTCAGGCCGAGGTATCTCGAAGCGTGTCGAGCGCCGCGGCCTGTGAGTGGCGCATCAGGCGCGCGCGTTCGATCGTAGTCTCGGCGAAGCGCAGGTCGTCGCCCGGCACGAGCTGCCCGGCGACCGGCATCGAAGCGCTCGCGACGGTGGCCACCACCGGGTAGCCGCCCGCGGTCTGGTGGTCGGCCATGAGCAGGATCGGCTGGCCCGCGCGCGGCACCTGGATGGCCCCTGCCGCCAGCCCGAACGACAGCAGCTCGTCGCCTGAGATGGCCAGCTTCGGACCGTCGAGCCGGTAGCCCATGCGGTCGGCCTCGTGGCTGACCTTGAACTCAGCGCCGAACAACAGGTGGCGGGCCTCAGGGTCCAACCGCCTGACATGCGGGCCCGCGATTGCGAAGAGCGTGTGGTCGGAGTATCGAGGCCGCAGGCGGTCGGGCAGGTGATGGCCCGAGACGGCAGGCTTGCCCGCGGCGCTAGCGGCGCTGAGCTGGTCACCGGCCTTCAGGTTGCGTCCATGGACGCCCCCGCGCGCGGCCATCAGGTTCGTCGACGCCGAGCCGAGCCAGCGATCGGATTCGATCCCGCCCGCCACCGAGATATAGGCGCGCCCGCCGGAGCGCCGCGCGCCAAACGTCAACCGGTCGCCCGCGCTCATGAAGATCCCGGTCCAGGTCGCGACCTGCGCGCCGTTGATGCGCGGCTCAAAATCCGCGCCAGTGATCGCGATGACGAAGGCACGCTCGGCCAGCAGATGCGGACCCGACAGGGTGCATTCGAGCGTGGCGTCGGTCTCGGCATTGCCGATCAATAGGTTCGCGGCCCGGTGCGCGAAGCGGTCCATTGCTCCCCCTGGCGGAACGCCGGCCGCGATCGCGTTTGGCCGGCCCAGGTCCTGCACCGTCGTGAACAGACCGGGCTCGACCACGCGTAGCAGTGCCGTCACGCTGTCGAGGGAAAGAACTTCACGCGATCGCCGGCGCGAAACAGGCACGGCGGGTCGCGGTCGGGAAGGAACAGCTTGACCGACGTCGTTCCGATGAGGTGCCAGCCTCCCGGGGTCGGCAGGGGGTAGATGCCGGTCTGCCGGCCGGCGATTGCCACCGAGCCCGCGGGCACGAGGGTGCGCGGCACGTGCCGCCTCGGCATCTCGAGCTCTTCCGGCAGCGGCCCCATATACGCCCACCCCGGTACGAACCCGACCAGGAACACGCGGTAGATCGGCCTCGAATGGATCTCCGCAACGCGTTGAGGAGTGAGGTGGAGCTTCTCAGCCACCTCGTCGAGGTCCGGGCCGCGATAGACCACAGGAATTCTGTGCAGCCTGCCGGGCTCCTCCATAGGCGGTCGCTTGGCCGCCAGCCGCTTGATGGCCGCGCCCAACGAATCCACCGTGGCCTGTTCGGGGTCAAAGTGCACCGTGACGCTCGCGTAACCGGCAATCGCCTGGCGCACGTCGCGGCGCTTCTTTAGCGCGGCCGCGAGCGCTATCGCGCGCGTGTTGAGCGCGGTGTCGAGCCGGGTGCCCAGCTCAGCGAGAAGGGCGGTGTCACCGAGTGCGTGGATCCGCACCCGAGGCGCCGGTGGGCGATTGGAGCGAGGCAGAGGCATGTGCGCTCACAAGAATGGCGTAGAACGCGCCCGGTAAGAGACCGACGCACAGAAGCCCGACGCACGCCAGCGCCACGACCCAGGCCGTCACCATCGCAGCAGCCACGACGTTCCACGCCGGGAAGTCACGCCTGACATCACGCAGCGTCGCGGGAAAGTCGAACAGGTCTCGCACGCGTCCCGATGCCGCGAATCGGCTCGTGCCATGAGGCATGAACAGCAGCAACAACAGGCCCCATGGCAGCGCGAGAACGAAAGTCGCGGCGATCCCGGCATAGACCTGCGACAGGGCGCGGTCCGTCACCTGCCAGAGGTGGGCCCCGTCGACCGCGCCCGCGAGCGGATCGAGAACCAGGAGAAACGGCGCTGACAGAAGCAGAAGGACGGCCGCTGTCCAGGAGCCGTCAGTGATGAGACGCATCGACAGTCGAAGCGGCGGTGGCCCGCCCGCCGCCTCGGCCGCGCGCGTCGCGGTGACGGCATAGCCGAGCAGCGGGATGAACGCCACTGGCAGCAGCAGCACCAGAAGCGAGCCGACCGCAAAGCGTGACCCCCATGAACCCTTGAAAGGCCATGTAAAAGACTCGGCGACGACCCGCACGCTCGAAACCTTAGGCGTGGGGTTGGTGCCGCGACCATTTCTTCCTGTTCCGCAATGTGCAAGCTCGTCGCCTGGACCGTCGTTGCGGCGGCCTGGCGGAGCCAGCCCGCCCCGGCACCAAGCCCAGACTCATTTAGGATGCGGCCACCGACCGTGAATGCGCTCCTGACCGATCTCTACGAGCTCAACATGGCCGCCAGCTACCTGCGCCGGGGTATGACGGGTACCGCCACGTTCAGCCTCTTCGTCCGTTCTCTACCCGCTATGCGAGGGTTTCTCGTCGCCGCCGGGGTCGAATCGTGCCTCGATCTCCTGGCCGACTTTCGTTTCGAGGAAGAGGACATTCGATATCTCCGCGAGACGCAGGGTTATGCCGAGGGCGACCTCGAAGCGTTTCGCAAGCTCCGCTTCACGGGTGACGTGTGTGCGATCCCCGAGGGGCGCATCGCGCTCGCGGGCGAGCCCATCCTCGAGGTCACGGCGCCGCTTCCCGAGGCCCAGCTCGTCGAGACCCTGTTTCTCAACCAGGTCACCTTCGAGACGACCATCGCCAGCAAGGCGGCGCGCTGTGTCATCGCGGCCCGCGGTCGCGACGTCGTGGATTTCGCGTTTCGCCGCACACAAGGCATCGAGGCGGGTATCGACGTGGCCCGGCTCTCCACGATGGTTGGTTTTGCCGCAACCAGCAACGTCGAGGCCGCGCGCCGTCACGGCCTGGTCGCTGCGGGCACGATGGCCCACTCGTACATCGAGGCCTTCGCCAACGAGACGGAAGCCTTCCGCGCCTTCGCGCAGGACTTTCCCGGGCGTGCGACCTTTCTCGTCGACACGTACAACACGATGACGGGAATCAAACACGCGATCGAGGTCATCAAAGAGCTCGGACTCGGCGGCCGTCTCGGCATCCGCATCGATAGCGGCGATCTGGTCGCCCTGTCGAAACGCGGTCGCCGGATGCTGGATGGCGCGGGGCTCAGCCAGGTGCGCATCTTTGCCAGTGGCGGGCTCGACGAGCTCGCCATCGATGAGCTGGTGCGCGATGGCGCCCTCATCGACGCATTCGGCGTCGGCACGAGGATGGGCGTGTCGGCCGATCACCCTTATCTCGACACCGCTTACAAGCTGGTGTCTTACAAGGGCCGGCCTGTCATGAAACTCTCCAGCGGGAAGGTGAGCGCACCCGGCCGCAAGCAGGTTTTCCGGCGCTCGAAGCCGTTCAGCGACCTGGTCGGGCTGCACGACGAGAAGGCGCCGGCGGGACGCGAGCGTGTGCTCGAGGCGCTGATGGTTGCGGGCGCACGGCGCGGGGGCAGGCCGCCGATCGCCGAGGTGCGGGCGCGATTTGCCGCCGACCTGGAGCGCCTCCCCGCGTCAGCGCGTGCAATCCGATCGCCGAGGCCGCTGACCGCCCAGAGCACGCCCCGGCTGCGAAATCTCACTGCGGTAACCAGGCAGAGGCTGGTGATGAGCTCGAAGACGGGCTGAAACCCGTTCGTTTTTCGGGTACTTTTTGGCGCTCGCGCGTCTTGTTCACACATATGGCGCCGCCTAAAAGCGGGCACGCCTGAAGCGGGAGAGAGCATGTGACAGCTCCTGGTATCCGCGAGCGCATTGCGATCGCCCTGACGGCCGCGTCGGTGGTGGTGGCGTGCGTATTCGGCGTCATGGCGGTGCGCTCCTATACCCAGCCGGCATCGGGCGTGGTTGCCGACGCCGGCCAGGGCAATGTGTCGGGGGCGCAGGGCGGCAACGGTGCGTCGACAGGGTCGCCGGGGACGGGCGACGCGACCGGCGGGGGGTCGAGCGGCGGCGGATCGGGTGGCGTCTCTGGCGGCAACATCACCATCGGCGGCTTCTTCGACATCAGCGGACCGGTCGACTCCTCGGTCGAGCGCGACACGGTGCGCGCTTACATGCAGGCGGTGAACGCCAGCGGCGGAATCAACGGGCGCAAGGTGCAGTACGTGTGGTGCGACTCCAAATACGACGCGAGCTCCGCGCACGCTTGCGCCCAATACCTCATCGCACAGAACGTGCTCGCGGTGGTGGGCTGGACTGCGCCTCTCGGCGAGAACAATGAGGTCCGCACCTTCACCAACCCCGGCATCCCCGTGATTGGAGGGCTGGGCACGCCTAACGAATTCAACGATCCCCTCAGCTTCCCGGTGTCGGCAAGCTTCCTTCGGTACGGCACCGCCATCGCCGACGAGGCACGCGCGATAGGCGCGAAGCATCCCGCGATCGTCGTCCTCTCAGATGTGCCGTGGGTCCGCCCGGTCGAAGCCAACCTCCTCAACCGGCTCACCGCCGATGGCGTCGGCTACACCGATGTCGAGGAAGTTTCGGCTACGCAGGCCAGCTACACGGCCACGGTCTTCAACCTTCAGCACTCGCATCATGGGCCCAGCGGTGGTGGCGCGGGCCCGAACTACCAGTGCGCAGCGACCGACCGGGCCTGCCCTGACTACGTCATCGCAGCTCTCGATCCGTTCAGCTACCACCGTCTCTTCGACGCCATGGAAGCGGCGAACTGGTATCCGCATGTCCTTGGCGCCGGCCTGGACAAGTTCAACGTGCAGAAGTCGTACGACCGGGAAATCGCCGGTGCGCACTCACTCGTTCCGTTTCTCTCGCCGTACGACCACCAGGGGAACGCGACGGTGCGCCAGTACCTGGGCACCGTCCAGCATTTCTACCCCGGTCAGTTTCAGGCCCTCGACATCTACACCCAGCACTCCTGGACGGCGGCGATGCTCTTCGTCGCCGCGGCTAGAAAGGCGGGCAGCAACCTGACCCGGGCATCGCTGGTCCAGGCCCTGAACAGCATCCAGAGCTTCGATACGGGCTGGTCTGTGCCGCTCAGCTACGGTCCCGGCCCCCATGACCCGAACCGCTGCTTCACATACACGGCGGACGCCGCTCCGAACGGGTCATGGCACACGGTGAGCGGATGGATTTGTCCCTGACGGGAGCGACAGGATGAGCGTGCTCGCCGCCTATACGGTCATCGGCCTAGGGCTGGGCGCGATCTTCGCGCTGGCCGCGCTCGGCATCGTCCTCATCTATCGCGCCACCGGAGTCCTCAACTTCGCTCACGGCGCGATGGGGATGTTCTCGACCTTCGTCGCGTGGCAGGTCTTCTACGGCTGGGTCCACCCGAGCTGGATGCCGAGCTGGGCTATAACCGCGGCCGCGGTGCTCGCCGGCCTCGCGTTCGCCGTCGTGCTCGGCCTCGTGCTGGAGCTTGCTGTCTTCCAGTGGGTGCGCACTCGCCCGCCTGTCACCAAGGCAGTGATCACGATCGGCGTGCTGCTCGCCCTGCAATCAGCCGCTTCGTTGATCTGGAAGAACAACCAGTACCACCTGCCGATCTATCTCGCACCGCAAACGTGGACGCGGGAGGTCGCCGGCGTGCCGATCGGCGCCAACACCATCGTCATCGTGGTCGTCGCCATCGGGCTCGCGTTCGGGCTGGCGGCGTTCCTACAGTTCACGCGCCTCGGCCGGGCGATGCGTGCGGTGTCCGACGATCCGGTTTCGGCCTCACTCTGGGCGGTACCGGTCGGCAAGGTCGGCGCGGTCAGCTGGATGTTGGGCAGCTTCATCGCCGCGGTTGCGGGCATCCTGATCACGCCGTTCATCAACTTCGACACCACGAGCCTGACGCTGATCATCATCGACGCGCTCGCAGCGGCACTCATCGGCGGCCTCGTCTCGCTGCCGCTGACAGTGCTCGGCGGATTCCTGCTCGGCCTGCTGGAGACTTATCCAACCATCTGGATCCAGTCGCTCGGCTTCCCCAGGCTGGTGGCTTTGCTGGTCATCATCGCCGTCCTCATCGTCCGCGCTCCGCGCGGAATGCCGGTGGCGACGAGATGATCCTCGGACATCCCGTGCGGCTGGGGGTCGCGGCCGCCGCATTCCTCTTCTTCGCATTGATCCCGGCCGGCTTCGACGTGGGCCTGAAGTTCGACGCCGCGCTCTCGCTTGTGTGGGCTTTCGGAATCCTCAGCATCGTCCTGCTCACCGGATACGTGGGTCAGGTCTCGCTGTGCCAGGCGACGTTCGCCGGGGTGGGCGCTTACGCGGCGGGCATGATGTTCAACACCTTCCACGCCGGCTACGTGGTCGGGATCGTAGTCGGCGTGCTCGCGGCCTTTGCGCTCGGCGTCGTCGTTGGACTTCCGGCGCTACGCCTGCGCGGGATCACGCTCGCGATCGTGACCCTGGC
>VBGM01000059.1:0-6962 GCA_005880855.1 Chloroflexota bacterium | reverse complement strand
TCTTCCAGGACCACATCTTCGACTGGTTCACGGGCGGCTCGGGCGGCTGGCGGGTCGACGGCGCCGACCTGCTTGGGCTCCGCACCGACTCGTCGAACCATCTCCTTGCGGGTTACGAGGTACTGCTCGCGCTTTTCGTCCTGGTCGCGCTGCTGATGGTCAACCTCCACCAGTCCGGCGCGGGCCGGCGCTTTCGCGCCATCCGCGACTCCGAGCTGGCGGCGTCGACCACGGGCGTGAACCTGACGCGATACAAGCTGCTCGCATTCGGCTTGTCGGCCGGCATTGCCGGGCTGGGCGGATCCGGGTCGGTGAGCCCGCAGCCGTTCTGGGTGTTCACCTCGCTGCAGCTCTCGGCCATCGCCGTGTTGATGGGCGTGCGCTACGTTCCCGCGGCGGCGCTCGGCGGCTTCTTCATGGCGTTCGTGCCCGACATCCTCACGCGATACGGGCACGGCACTTTCATGGGTCGCGCGTACGACATCTCGTACGACTGGTTCTCGCTCGCGCTGGGCGTCCTCCTCATCATCCAGTTGATCCTCCTGCCGGATGGCGTCTGGGGCGACCTCCATGCGCATGCGGCAAGGGCGATGGCCGCTGTTCGCGTGCGTACGCAAAGGCGGGTACGGGTGGCATGACCATGCTCAGAGTCCGGGACATCTATGTGCGCTTCGGTGGCGTGGTCGCGCTGGACCGCGTCTCGATCGACCTCAACCGGGGCGAGATCCTGGGCCTCATCGGGCCGAATGGCGCCGGCAAGACGACGCTTTTCAACTGCATCTCGGGCGTGGTGCAGCCGGACGCCGGCAGGATCATCTTCGACGGCCGCTCGCTGCGCCGAGTGCCGCCTCACGAGCGAGCACGGCGCGGCATCGCCCGCACCTTCCAGAACCTCCAGCTATGGAACTCGATGACACTGCTCGAGAACCTCGCGGTCCCGATGGATGCGTTGGGAAGGCGCAGCACGATCGCTGACGCGCTCGGCAATCCACTCTCACGGTTCGCGGAGCGCGCCACCATGCAGAGGGCGCGCGCGATCCTTCATGTGCTCGATCTCGACACGCACGCGTCGAGCCTCGCGGGCGACCTACCCGCCGGCATTCAGCGCCGGGCCGAGATTGCCCGCGCGCTCGCGATGCGACCCAAGCTGATCCTGCTCGACGAGCCCGCCGCGGGCCTCGACGCCGGCGAGACCAAACGGCTTGCCGACCTTCTCAACGCGGTCCGCGAGCGGTTCCACGTGTCGATGCTCCTCGTCGATCACGACATGAGCCTGGTCATGCGTGTTTGCGACTACATGTACGTGCTCGACTTCGGCAAGATCCTCGCCCAGGGCAGGCCGGCCGAGATTCGAGGCGACCGAAAGGTCATCGCCGCGTATCTGGGCGAGCCCAGCGCCGAGGTGGCGGCGGTCGAACCCGATGGCGCCTCGCAAGCCGTCATCGCATCGGCGGATCGAAAGGATGGCGCGCGGGCGCTGCCGACCGGCGCTCCGCTACTGGGAGTGAAGGGTCTCGCGGCGGGCTATGGCCCGCTCGAGGTTATCCGCGACGTGAATCTCCTTGTGCGTCCCGCCGAGATCGTCGCCTGCATCGGAGCCAACGGAGCGGGCAAGACGACGACCCTGCGAGCGATCTCGGGCATCGTCAAGCCGCGGGCAGGTCGCGTTTTCTTCGGTGGCCGAGACGTCACCGGTCGCACGCCCGAGCGCATCGCCGGTATGGGTCTCGCACACATCCCAGAGGGCCGCGGTCTGTTCCCTCGCATGAGCGTCGAGGACACCCTCCTGCTCGCGTCCGACAACACCGGCCAGAGGGTTGATCCCGGTGTCGCATACGATGTCTTTCCCCGACTGAAGCAAAGGCGACGGCAAGCGGTTGGCACGCTTTCTGGCGGCGAGCAGCAAATGGTCGCGCTGGCGCGAGCCCTCCTGGCCAGGCCGCGGCTGGTGATGGTGGACGAGATGTCTCAGGGCCTCGCGCCGACGATCGTGAAGCAGCTGTTCGAGATGCTGTCGGTGCTGCGCTCAAAGGGCATTGCCGTACTTCTGGTCGAGCAGTTCGTCGAGTCGGCGCTGGACGTTGCCGACCGCGCTTACATCTTCGAGCACGGCACGATCAGCCACGAGGCACCTGCAGCCGAGCTGCGGACCGATCGGAAGCTGATCTCGGGTTCGTACCTGGGCACCGCGGTCGACGACCTGGCCGCGGATCCCGTCGAAGCGAACGGAAACGGGCATCGCGCCGACCTCGAGCTCATGGAGGTCCTGGCCTTGAAGGTGCCGCCTTCGGTGAAGCGGGCGATCGAAGAGCGCGCCACGCGCGAAGGCCGCTCCGCGGGCGCGATCGCTCTCGAGCTGCTGGAAGGGGTCAAGCAATGAGACGCGCAGCTGCGAGTGCCGTCGCGTTTCTGGCCGTGATCACGTGTATCGTCGCGCTCCCGATGCTGGCGGCCGCGGAGGTGCCCGGCGCCTACACGAGCTACGGGTACGGGACGGGCGTCCACACCATCTCTGGTTCGAGCGCCTTTCCCAATTTCCAGAACGGCGCGGTGAACAACCACTACCCGCTCGCGCAAGTCCAGCAGGACGCATCCCCGTCATCTGTCGGGAAGGCCACCTTCTCTGACAGCGGGCCCCTCGCCGCGACCGCGGGATCGCAGTACAACCAGAGCTGCGGCGCGGGCAACCCGCCGCCGCCGCCGAGCGCGTGCCAGAACCCGAACAACCAGGTGCCATACGCGACGTCGACCTATCCGGGCGGGCCTGCCAGCGCTCATGTGGACAGCTGCTCGTCCAGCCCCGCGTCCTCGCAGCAGCAGAACCCCTGCCCAGGCGGGCAGGCAGCCTCGCGCGGAGACAGCGACGCCAGCCAGCTCTACTCCGATGCGTGGGGCTATTACGCGGGTGGAGGCGCGCAGCCGTTCAGCGGTGCGACCGGCGCCAGCCACACCGTGGTCAGCTCGAATGGCGTGCTCACCGTGACGACACACGCCGAGGTGCAGAACTTCACGATGGGCACGGTCCACGTCGGCAAGGTGATTGTCGACACCACCGTCACCAGCACCACCAGCAGCGGTACCGCGGACGCCCATGTCGTCGTGGGGCAGGTCACGGTCAACGGCCAGCCCGTCACCGTCAACGACCAGGGCGTGACCGTGCAGCAGACCAAGCCTGCGCCATGCCCCGCGCCCGCGCCATCTCCGAAACCGCCCGCGCCCGCGCCATCCGCTCCGTTGCCACCGCTCCCCAGTCCAAGCGGCCTGCCCGGGATTCCTCAGGACCGCGCGGGTTACGTCGCCCCGAAAGACTCCTCCTCCAGCTGCGTGCCGGGCGCCGACGTGACCTACATCAAGATCTTCACCGCGCAGCCGACCAAGACCGTGAACGGCAGCCACGCCACCGCATGGGCGACCGGCCTGCACATCCTTGTCACCCACCCCACTCCCGGACCTGGCGTGCCCCAGCAGAACACGGAGTACGTCCTCGGCGAGGGCTATGGGGATGCCAATGCGGGGGCGGGTGGAGGCTTCGGCTTCGGAGGCTTTGGCGGATTTGGAGGCTTTGGCGGATTCGGCGGTTTCGGCGACCAGGGATTCGGCGCCGGGGCCACGGCCGCAGGGGCGACCAACAATGCCGCCGGCGCAGTGACCACCCTGCTCGCCAACCGCCAGCCGCTCGCGCTGATGTTCTTCACTCTCGAGGCTCTCGTCATGGCGTCGGCCGCGGCCTGGGTGTGGGCGCGTAGCGCACCCAAGGAAGACGTGGCCGAAGAGGTGCTCACGCCATGATCTCGTCGCTGCGCCTGCCGCGAATCCGGCGACAGCCGTCTCGCTACTTCTGCGAGCTCGACCGCTGGAGCTTCGATGCCCGGTACACGAACGGCCGATGCCCCATCTGTGGGTGGGCGCCGGCCGGAGCGCCGACCGCGCCCGGGTGGCTGATGACCGGCCGCCGGATGGACTGGCAGGTTTTCGGGCTCCTCGCGCTGGCAATCATGCTTTTGCTGGTTGGGCTCATCGTGGCCCAGTCTGTCGGCTTCACTCTTCCTACGGGACAGGGTCACCTGCCGGGCACCATCGCCTCGGGCGCGCGAACGGCGTCGTCCTCGCGCTGAGCGTCAGGGGAACTCGCGAAAATCTGATTCGTCTCTGTGGCTGAACGGGTACTTTCCACACGCGAGCTGAACCGCGCGCTCCTGGCGCGCCAGCTGCTGCTCGAGCGGTCGTCGATGCCCCTGACCCGCGCGCTCGAAGCAGTCGGCGGCCTGCAGACCCAGTACGCGCCCAGCGGTTACGTGGGGCTCTGGTCCCGGCTGCGCAACTTCCGCCGTGTGAACCTCACAGAGGCGCTCATGCAACGTCGCGCGATCCAGGGCACGCTGCTGCGAAGCACGATTCACACCGTGTCGCGGGCGGACTATCCCATCCTTCAGGCAGGGGTCAGGTCCGCGCGGCGCGAATGGTGGCTGCGCGTGGTCCGCCACCAGCTTGCGGTCGATATGGACGAGGTGGCCCGCGTCGTACATGCACGGCTCGAGCGTGGACCGGCGCGCGCCACCGAGCTCAGGGCGCTGCTGGCCGAATCCGGCTTTCCAGCCCTGGCATGGTCGGGGCTCGGCCTCTGGCTCGACATGGTCCGGGTCCCGCCATCGGGAACGTGGGAGCGAAGGCTGGCGGATCTCTACGGCCTGGCCGACGACTGGGTCGGCGCCGGCAAAGCCACCGAGGCCGAGGGCATGGAGCTGATCGTGCGCCGGTATCTCGGCGGATTCGGACCGGCGGCGGCGGCCGACATCGCCAGCTGGGCCGGATTGCCGACGGCGAAGGTGGTGCCGGTCGTCGAGCGCATGCGCCTCGAGCGTTTCCGCGACGAGGCCGGCCGCATGCTGTTCGACCTGCCCAAGGCGCTGCTTCCAGAGGCCGATGTGCGCGCGCCGGTCCGTTTCCTACAGACGTTCGAGGCGCTCACGATGATCCACGCGCGCCGGACCCAGGTCATGCCCGAACAGTACCGGCCGATCGTCTTCAGCACGAAGACGCCGCACTCGATGCCGGTGTTCTTGATCGATGGCGCGGTGGCCGGCACCTGGCGGTACGAGGGCGGCCCCGTTCGCGTCGATCCGTTCGAGCCGATTCCACGAGTGACGCGGCGCGAGCTCGATGACGAATCCAGCGCGCTCGCCGCCTTTCACGCCGAGTAACTGGTGGCCGTATCAACTCGGTATGAGATTGCTGTTCGCCCTTCTCGCGTCAGCGATGATGTTCGCCTGCGCTCCACAGCCCGCGAGCGGCGCGCCAATGGATAGCGGCGCCTCACGCCAAGCGGTGGCCGCGCCAGTTGTTCATCCCATCGGTCCACGGATTCCGGCCGCTCTCCCGGTCGGCTTCTCGCATCTTCCGCCCGGGACCTACCAGGTCCATCTCCACTCCATCTGCAGCGGAAACCAGCGCTACCACCTCGCCTATTTACCCGACCTCGTGGTTGGCGCCGCGCACACTGGGCAGGTGCTGGTCCCGACCGCTGAATTCGGTCGCGGGTGGTGCCTGATCGTCTATTCGGACCCGGCCCGCAACATCGTGCTCGTGACGAAGCCGATCTGACCCAAGGTCAGGTTCTCTTCGCGCGCACCTCGAAGCCATCGTTGGTCGGCCGCACTTCGACGTCACCGGCCCGCAGCTTGAGCCCGCCGTCCTGCCGGGTGGCAACGACCGAGCCTTCGAAGACGAGCTCCGCAAACCGCCACTCCCGACCCTGCTTGCGCATCCTGACCAGGACGCCGGCCTGGCTTCGCCACAAGCCCTCGCCGGCCGCCTTGAAGCCATTGGTGTACAGCTCGCCGATCCGGTCCGGCACCGCGGGAGGCGGTGGCGGCAACACGCGCACGAGCGGCTTGCTCGAAGATGGCGCCGCCTTGCCTGCGGGGCGCCGCGCACGCGCCTGCTCGAGTGAGAGCTGGAGCAGCTGCGATCCCTCCTCCTGCGCGAAGAACGCACCCGAGATGCGGCTCGGGTCCATAGATCTTCGCTTGCAGTTGGTGCAGTCGGCGTCCTTCTCGACCGCGACATAGGAGCTTGCAGCGAGCGTCTTCCCGCACAGAGTGGTCACCGGACCGCTACGAGGAACTTTTGGCGTGAGGTGAATCCGGCCTCCGGTCTTTCGCTGCACGGATTCCAGTCGCAGGTTGAACACGCTCATGAAGGCTTCGCCATTCCCATGAGGTTAGTGCCCGGCGGACTTAAGCTGGGCGAATGGCCGCCGTCGGCCGACGGCCTCTCGGCGCGTCGGGCATTCACGTCTCCGAGCTTGCCCTTGGTTCGTGGAGAACGTACGAGCGAATTCCGCGCGACGTGGGCATCGGTGTGATTCGAAAGGCTCGAGAGCTCGGGATCAACTTCCTCGACGACGCCCGCTATAACGATGAAACCGGAACCGCGCCGATGAAGAGCGGCTACTCGGAGGTTGTTTTCGGCGAGCTGTTCCGGGCTTCGGGCTGGAAGCGGGAGGAGGTCGTGCTCGCTAACAAGCTTTGGTGGGAGTTCTGGCCGGAGCAGCGTGCGGCTGCCGAGCTCGAGGGCTCGCTTGGACGGATGGGCATGGATTACATCGACCTCGCGTATGCGGAAAGACCGCCCGCCGGCTTGACCATGCAGGAGATCGTCCGCGACATCGGGGCCCTGATCGCCGCAGGCTCGCTGCGCGCATGGGGTGTGCTCAACTGGAAGCCGGGAATGATCGTCGAGGCCGTTGACGAAGCATCGGCCCAAGGGGTGCCACCGCCTTGCGCCGCCCAGCTCGCTTACAGCCTCGTGCGCCGCTCGCCGGTCGAGGATCGCGAGATGGCGAATGCGCTGGAGGCCGCCGGCGCGAGTGTCGTGGCCTCGTTCACGCTGGATGGGGGCGCGCTCACCGGCAAGTACACGGAGCCGGGAGCGACAGGGCGGTTGGCGGGTCGCCTGGATGA
>VBGM01000058.1 GCA_005880855.1 Chloroflexota bacterium | reverse complement strand
CGATCGCCGCGGTTGAGCAGGGATAGATGCCCTTCGTCGTCGATTAGCCGAGCATGTGCCCCCTTCACGTTGGCCGCCAACCAGCGGCCGTGAGAAAACGGGACCATGCGGTCCTGGGCGCCGTGCCAGATGGCGACCGGGACGCCGATGGTCTTGGGCTCGAATCCCCACGGCCGGGCGAAAGCCAGGTCGTCATCGCGCCAGCCGGCGATACCGTTGGATACAGAGCCACGAAAGCTGTATGCGAGAGCGTCGGCGAATTCCTCAACGAGGGCAGCCCGGTCGACGTCGGACACCAGACCACCGAGCGAGTCGGCAACCTGCCCGCCGGTGAGTGCGCGCATCCCA
>VBGM01000057.1 GCA_005880855.1 Chloroflexota bacterium | reverse complement strand
CCGTCATGCGACGGCTTGCAGTGCTGGTACTCCTCATTGCGGGCGCCTGCTCGTCGCCACCGGGAGCCTCCCCGAGCTCGACTCCGAGCCGCCAGCCGGTCGCCGCCACTCAGGGCGTCGCCAACACCCCGCGACCCACAGGGGTCGCCGGAGCCGGGGGTGGCTCGGCACAGGCGTCGCCGGGCACGCTCCCGAAATCGCTTGCAGTGCTCGTCGATCTCTTTGCCGCCAAGGGCGGCTACGCAATTACGCTCGTCGCGGCCGATGGCAGCGTGGTCGCGCGAACGAGCGCGCAAACGCGATCTGCGATCGCTGACGCGGTCGAGCTTCCTTACGTCAGCTCATCCAACTCTCGCGTCTATTACATGGATGGCGACCATGACATCCGGTATCTCAAGGCGGATGGGTCGAGCGGCCTGGCGACGACAGTCTCGGGCAGTGCGACCGTGCACGCGGCTTTCGCCGTCACCCCTGACGACGCTCGCATCGCCGTTGGGCTTCTCGACTACTCCGTCAGTCCCGTCAAGCTCACCATCTACGTCGAGGACATAGGCGGTGCGCACCACGCGGTGATCTTCACGTCAACAGATAAGTACGTATGGCCGGTGGCCTGGCACTCGGGCCACCTGGTGGTCGCGTACCTGGGCCCAGGGGCAGTGCCCTTCAAGAGCAAGTTCGTGAACTATTCCGGACGAGATCTCGCGCAGTACCCCTATGGTCCGAACCCATACGGCGGGATCAACTTCCACGTCATCAACCCTGTGACGGCGCAGCGCGAGGTCATCATCAGCGGCGGCGGCGCCAGCGGGCTGCTCACGAAAGCGGGCACGGCGGTCGTCCAGGGAGACGGCGTGGACTGGAACGGACAGCCGATCTTCTGGAACTCTCCGACTGATTACGGCTCGTTCAGCGCATCTGGATCGCTTTCGCCCGACGGCCGGATCATCGCCGCCTGCTGTCCCCAGCCCGGTACGGCAGGGCATCTGGTGCTGTGGTACCTAGGAGGAACCACGACGATCCTCGCCGTCAACGTCACCTCAGTGGATTGGGCCGGCTGGTTTGACAGCAGCCATCTGATCACCGGTTTCTACCAGCGTGCGGACGGAACCCCGAGCGTGGTCGACATCAGCTCGGACAGCGTGACCGTTGTCGATGCGCATGGCATCGTGGCAGCGATGCTGCCCGCGAACCTCGACAGCTAGATCTTCTGCGCGGCCCGCCACACGCGCTCGTCGTAACGCCGGAGAGCGGGAAGCGCGGCGGCGCAGGCGAGACAACCCACGACTGTGAGGATGCCGCCCGACAGAACTGAGATCCGCACGCTGAACAGCGACGCGACGACGCCGGCCTCGAAGTTGCCGAGCGTCGGGCCGCCGGAGTAGCTCAGCAGCTCGATCGACGCCAGGCGGCCGCGGAGCGAATCCGGGATGGTCTGGTTCCAGATCAGCTGGCGATAAAGGCCGCTCATCCCGTCGGCAGCGCCCGCAAGCACCAGGAACAGAAGTGCCGCTATCAGGCCGGGCGCCAATCCAAATCCGATGATCGCGAATCCCCACATGGTCGCAGCGACGATCAGTCCCATCCCATGACGATGAATGTGGCGCGCCCACCCGCTCGTGGCGAAGAAGAGAAACGAGCCGGCGGGGACCGCGGCGTACAGCAGGCCCAACACGCTGGGTCCGCCCAGACCCTGTGCGATGGCCGGGAACAACGCGAGCGGCATGCCGAACGTCATCGCGATGGTGTCGACCACGTAGGTCCCGATGAGCTCCGGCCGGCTGCGTGCGTATTTGATGCCCTCGACCACGCGGCGAAAGCTCGGTCGTTCGGAATCGATCGGCGGCGGCACCGCCTTCATCAGGAACAGGCAGGCCAGGCCGACGACGAATGTGGCCACGTCGACCATGTACGTGAGCGGGAGTCCGATGAGCGTGATCAGAATCCCGCCGAGGGCTGGTCCGGCGACCATGCCGATCGTTCCGCGCAGGCTCATCAACGCGCCGGCCGCCGCCAGCTCGTCGCGTTGGACGAGGCGGGGAAGGAGGGCATCGAGAGACGGCCGCTGCATCGCATCCAGCGAGCCCCAGAGCAGCGTGACCGCGAAGATCAGCCACATCATCGGGTGCGCGAGCACCGCATTGCCGGCCATCAGCAGGCTGCCGGCCATCAGACCGGCTTCGCTCAGCAAGACCATCGTTCTGCGATCGGCGGCGTCGGCCATCGCCCCGCCCACCATCGCGAACGCGATCAGCGCAGCCAGCTCGACGAGTCCGAGCGAGCCGACCAGGAGCGTGCTGTGGGACAGCTCATACACCTGGTAGGGCACGGCGACGAACGTGATCATGTTGCCGAAGCCGGAGACCAGGCGGCCGATGAAGAGGAGGCGGAAATCCCGATACCGGCGGAGGGGCGTGATGTCGACGGTGGCGAAACGCCACCATTCGCCCCGCTTCGCCGGTTCCGGCTCGAGCATGGCCGCCAATCATCCTGGAATGAATGTGCAGATGCCTGGGTATGCTGAGGACGTGATGGAAAAGGCAACTTTCGCGGGCGGCTGCTTCTGGGGTGTCGAGCACCTCTTCAACGAGATTCCGGGCGTGATCGATGCGGTTTCCGGCTACAGCGGCGGCAACCGCGACAACCCCACGTACGAGCAGGTCTGCTCAGGCAGGACCGGGCACGCCGAGGCGGTGGAGGTCACCTACGACCCGGCCAAGGTCACCTATGACCAGCTGCTGAACGCTTTCTGGAACATGCACGACCCGACCACGCTCAACTACCAGGGGCCCGACCACGGCCACCAGTACCGCTCGGCGATCTTCTTCCACAGTCCCGAGCAGGAGGCCGCGGCGCGGCAATCGGCCGCGGAGGCGCAGAAATACTTCAAGAAGCCGATCGTGACCGAGATCGTCCCGGCCACCCATTTCTGGCGAGCCGAGGAGTACCACCAGCGCTACTTCGACAAGCACCAGGGCCACTACTCGTGCCACTTCATCCGCGGCTGGGTTCCCTCCGAACCTGCCCAGGCCGGCAAGGCGTAAGACTGGCTTAAAAGGCGGCGCTGCCGCCTATCCTTACGCACCGTGCGGTGCGACCATTGCGCCCAGGACGCCCCTGATGGCGTGTTCTGCACGCGCTGCGGAGCCCATCAGGGAAAGACCCTCGAAGCCAGGAAGGCGAAGTCTCGGGTTCATCGCTATGCCGCCCACCCGGGCGAGCACGTGGCGCAGCCCGCGGTGTTCACGACCCTGTTTCCACACCTCGGGCAGCACAAGATCCACGAGTTCCGCTGGGCCTTCATCGCCGGCCTCGTGGGCATCGCCATCCTCTATGCGGCGGGGCTGATCACCGCCGCCATCCTGGTCTCCGCGTTCCTGGTCCCCGTCCTTTATCTGATCTACCTCTACGAGGCGCAGGTCTACCGCGACGAGCCCGCGCTCGTGCTCGGATTCACCATCGGGGGCGGCGTCGTGGTCGGCATCGTGGTCACGCTTTTTGAGCGGGTGATCTACAACCCGTTCTCGTACCCGCCCAATCCGTTCGGTGCCGCGAGCGTGAGCATCGGCGCGGTGTTGATCCTGGGACTGGTCGTGCCTGTGATCCAGGAGGCGCTCAAACCGATTCCGGCCTTCTTCCTGCCCAACCGCGCCGATTTCCCCGAGACGGTCGACGGGCTCGTGTTCGGCATCGCCGCGGGCCTCGGCTTCAGTCTTGCCGAAACCCTGATCGGGTTCTCGGCAGTGCTCGCGAGCCTGCCGCCCCATGTCGCCCCTGGCAACTGGATCTACGACCTTGCGACCCTCGCCATCTTCCAGCCGCTGATGCAGGGCAGCGCGACCGGCATCATCGTCGCGACGATCTGGAGATTCCGTCGAGGGCGCCTCGCCGGCCGCGAGCTGGCAGGCGTTGCGATCGCGGTCGTGGCTCATGTTGCGTTTTCCACCGGCTCCGTCGCCATGAAGGAGCTGGCGACGAACCCGCTGTTCGTCCTTCTCTGGCAGGCGCTGATCGTCGGGTCGCTGTTGATCTACATCCGCTACCTGCTGCACTTCTCGCTGCTCGAGGAGGCGGCGAACATGGGCTTCGCGGAGACCGTGTGTCCGAACTGCCACATGCACATCGTTGCGTCAGGTTTCTGCCCGAACTGCGGCATGGCGCTCAGCGCCGTACCTGGCCCCGTCAGGCGGGCCCGGCGCCCGCGAGCTGAGGCCACAGCCAAGAGCGACGCGAAGTAGATGGCCCTGACGTGCGCTCGCTGCGCCACGCAGAACCCCGATGGCAACGCGTTCTGCCAGGCATGCGGAACGCAGCTCGTGGCCATGCAGCAGGCACCCCCGGCCGGCCCGCCGCCGAGCGCGCCGCCCCCAAACTGGGCGCCCCCCGGCCCGCCGCCCCCAAGTGCGCAGCCCGCCCCGCCAGCCGCGAGCTGGCTGCCACCACAGGGCGCGCCGCCCCCGGTCGCAGTCCCGCCGCCCGGCGCTCCGCCGCCTTCATATCAGAGCCCGTACTACGCGCCGCCCCCCGGCTATCCCCAGCCGCCGGTGCATCGCACGCCCTGGATGCTCATCATCGGCGCGATCGTCGGCCTCGTGGTGCTCATGGCCGGCTGTGGCACCGCGCTCGCGCTGATCAACGCAAGGAATCAGTCGAGCCCGACAGTGGGCTCCAACCTGCCCAGCCCGACGCCGGCCGGCACCCCGAGCCCGATCGGACAGCAGACGCCGGGCAAGGGCGCCGCCACGACCGCGTCCTCGTCAGCCGTGTCTGTGAATGTCCCGCCAGGTTGGGTCGCGACGACCAAGGATCCGGTCGTTCAGGTCACCAATCCAGCGGGGAACGGCACGATCGTGATGAGCAGCGGCACTCAGACAGCGCAATCGGCGCAGCAGATGAAGGACTCAGCCGACCAGTCCCTCACCAACCAGTTCCCAGACATCAAGACATGTCCTAACACCAAGACGACGAGCGGCACCGTCGGCGGCGTCTCGGGCATCTGGTGGGAGCTTTGCTTCACCTCGACATCCGGCGCCCAGAGCTTCGCGGGAGCGATGACGATCTTCGTTGGGGTCAATGCGGGCGGCACCATCGGCTACGCGGTGATCCTGCTCACGCAAGCGTCGCAGATGAACGCGTTCATCACCGAGGCCAAGCCCGTCCTGCAGAGCATCAAATGGAAGTTGGGCTAGCTACCGGACGCCTTTAGTGTCCTGCGCCCGAGGTTCCAGGCATCTTCGCGGCCTAGACGGCCGGGCGCCTGCTCGCCCCACGGAATCTGTCGATTCCGCGGGGACCCCGAGAGAGGCGCTGAAGCCTGCGTCGACTCCTGTGCGCGCTCGGTCGCGCATCTACGCGATGCGCTCCCTCGCGTGCTCGTCGTCTCCTTGGCTCCGGCCGCCGATGCCGCGAAATATGCTCCGGACCCCTGGCGCAGGACACTAGGCCCGCTGTCGTCGGATCGTGTTGCCTCGGCTTGTATCGTGTGTCGCCGTGTTCGCCCGCTGGGGTCGCTTCGTGTATCGCTTCCGTTGGGCGGTGCTCGTGATCTCGGCGTTGCTGCTCGGAGTGTCGATCGTCGGCACGCTCGCGGGTGGCACGCTCACCGAGAGCGGCAGCTTCGGCGCGGACTTACCCGCCGGGCAGGCCCAGAAGCTGATCACCGCCGAGATCCACCCACAGAAGAAGGTCACCGGCTCGCAGCTGACGCTGATCTTCGGCAGCCCCACGCTCACCGTCACCGACCCCGCCTACAAGGCGGCGCTCGAGGGCGCGGTGGCGCCGCTCGCGAACGACACGCGCGTGACCTCCGTGTCCACCCCTTTCACGGTGCCGGCGGAGGCGCAAGCGAGCTACATCTCACGCGACCAGCACGAGGCGCTCGTGATCGTCGCCCTCAAGGACAGCTCATCGGTCTCGCGGGGCTATGTCCCAGCGATCCTGGCCGAGATCCATCCAGGCAATCTCACGATGCTGGCGACGGGCGGCGTGCTGATCAGTCAGGCCTTCAACAAGACGCTCGAGGGCGACCTCCAGAGGGCGGAATACCTTGCCTTGCCGATCACCCTACTCATGCTGGTGCTGATCTTCGCGTCGATCATCGCCGCCTCGCTGCCGCTCGGAGTCGGTGTGCTTGCGATCGTCGGCGGCATCGGTGGCACGCTGTTCCTCGCTCGATTCACCGACGTCTCGCAGTATGCGATCAACATCATCACGCTGATCGGACTTGCGGTCGCGATCGACTATTCGCTGTTCGTGGTCAATCGATTCCGCGATGAGCTCGCGTCGGGCGCGACTCGCGAGGATGCGATTGCGAAGTCGATGTCGACCGCGGGGCGCGCCATCACTTTTTCCGGTGTCACAGTCGCAATCGGGCTGTCGGCGATGCTCTTCTTCCAGGGCACGTTCCTCGCGTCGATGGGCGCCGCGGGAACGATCGTGGTCTCGATTGCGGTCCTGTACGGACTCACGTTCCTGCCCGCCGTGCTTTCTGTCCTGGGCCCATGGGTCGACCGGCTCCGGCTTCCGTTTCTCGGCCAAAGCAAGCCCGCCGGCACGGGCGCGTGGCATTCGATGGCTTTGTGGGTGATGAGGCGGCCGGTGGTGGTGCTCATCCCCGCACTGGCGCTTCTCCTGCTGGCCGGCGCGCCGTTCCTCCAACTCCGTCTGGCCAATGGCGACGTCGACCAGCTGCCGCCTGGAAACCAGGCACGTCAGGGCTACGACACGCTCGTGCGGGATTTCCCCGGCCAGGACCAGACCAACATCACCGTCGTCGTCTACTACCCGAGCGGAAGCCCTCTGACCGAGGACCACGTCGGCGCGATCTACGACCTCAGCCGGAGCTTCGCCGCCATGCCGAACGTGCTGCGCGTATCGAGCATCGTCGATATCGATCCCAGCCTGAGCAGAGCGGACTACCAGCGCCTCTACTCGGGGTCCACGTCGCAGCTGCCGGATCCGATGCTGCAGGCGCTGGCCTCAGGGACAGGGCCGCACCTCACGCTGCTCAACGTCGTCACGAACAAGCAGTACACCAGCGACGACGCGCGAACCATCGTGAGCACGGTGAGGGCGCAGCAGATCCCGGACGGACAGGTTCTCGCCACCGGCGGCACGGCGTACGACCTCGACATCGTCAACTTCATCCTCGAGCGAACGCCGATCGCGGTCGCCTCGGTGATCGTGATCACCTACGCAGTGCTCTTTCTCCTCACCGGCTCGGTGGTGCTGCCATTGAAGGCGGTGATCACCAACCTGTTCTCGATCTCCGCGTCATTCGGCGCGATGGTCTGGATCTTTCAGGAGGGCCACTTGAGCGATCTGCTCGGATTCACGCCGCAGTCGATCGACCCGAGCATCCCGGTCATCCTCTTCAGCATCGTCTTTGGGATGTCGATGGACTACGAGGTGCTTCTGATCAGCCGGATCCAGGAGGAGTATCAGCGCACCGGCGACAACCAGGCCGGGGTTGCATTGGGCCTCGAGAAGAGCGGCCGTCTCATCACGGGCGCCGCCGCGATCATGTGCGCCGTGTTCCTGGCGTTTGGCATGGCCAACATCGTGATCATCAAGGCCATCGGGATCGGCCTCGCCGTCGCGATCGCCATCGACGCTACGATCGTCCGCATCCTCATCGTGCCTTCGGTCATGCGCCTTCTCGGCCGCGCCAACTGGTGGGCTCCGCGTCCGCTCGCGTGGTTCCATCGGCGGGTCGGCGCGGGAGACTCGCAGCCACCGGCACCGCCGCAAGCGGTTTACACCGGCAAGTAGGACGGCAAGGAAGATTCTTCGCCGGGTCGCGTGCGCCGCCATCGCCGGACTGGCCTGCGCCGCCTGCACTCCGGGGGACACGTCTTCGCCCTCGCCGAGCGCGCAGGTGACCGCGGATTGGCCCATGTACCGCGGGGACCTCGCCCGGGACGGCCATCCGGCCGGCGCCACCCTCACGGCAGCCTCGGCCAAGAAACTGAAAGCGGTGTGGCAGGCGGAGCTGGTCGGGCCGGTGAACGGGACGCCGGTGGTCAGCGGGGGGGTGGTGGTCGCGGCCAGTGCCGGGGGCGCAGTGGCCGCGTTCAACCTCGCGACCGGAGCCAAGTTGTGGCAGGCGAACGGTTTCGGGCGCCTATCGGGCTCGCCCACGATCGCCGGGAAGACCGTGGTCTTCGGAAGCCTCGACGGACACATCACGGCCATCGACCTGGATCGGGGCGCCAAGCTCTGGGACGTCAAAGCACCGGGCGGTCAACCGGCGATATGGTCGTCGCCCGCCGTTTACGGGCAGCTGGTCATCGTGGGCGTCGGCTCGCAGTACGGCGACACTCCGCTGGAGGCGGGCCGCGTTTTTGTGCTTGATCTGACCTCGGGAAGGACGGTGTGGACGCTGTGCGCGATGGTCACCTGCGGCGCCGGTGACGGCATCTGGTCGACGCCGGCGATCGACGCAGCAGGCCACGGATACATCGGGCTGGGCAATCCCGACGACGCGGTGCTTGCATTCGACGCCGCCGGCGGCAAGCGATTGTGGATGACGAGCTTCCATCCCGACTCGGGTCGCGACGTCGACGTCGGTGCCACGCCGATC
>VBGM01000246.1 GCA_005880855.1 Chloroflexota bacterium | reverse complement strand
GGCAATGCGCTCGAGGTCCAGGAGGCGCTGGATGCGCTTTCCGGTCGAGGCGACGAGGAGCTGCTCGAGGTGTGCCTGAGGGTGACACGCGAGATGTGCGAGCTCGCCGGCGTCCAGGCGGACGCGGAGAAAGTCCTGCGCTCAGGGGCCGGCCGCGAAAAGTTCGAGGCCATGCTCGCTGCCCAGGGCGGACATCTCGAGCGCGGCTTGCCCGTGGCTGCGGTGCAGGTCGCGGTGAAGGCCGACCGCGATGGTTACGTCGGGGCGATCGACGCCCTGGAGATCGGGCTGTCAGGGGCCGATATCGGCGTGGGCCGCATCAGGAAGGAAGACAAGGTCGATCCGGCGGCGGGCTTCGTCCTCGAAGCGCAGGTCGGTGCGCGCGTAAGCAAGGGCGAGCCACTCGTCGTCGTGCACACGTGGTCGCGGGAGCTCGTCGATCGCGTCACCCCCCGCGTGCGGGCTGCGTGGCACATCGTCGATCACGAGGTGCGCCGACCACCCCACGTGCTCGCTCGAGTGGACAAAAGCGGAGTCACCAGGGCGGATTAGTATTCGCCCAATGGCGGTGACCGAGAAGAAGTATCACGTCGGCCTGGGGCCGGGTGATGTCGGCGAGTACGTGCTCGTGCCGGGCGATCCATTTCGGACGCCGTTGATCGCCAAATATCTCGACGGCGCTCGTGAGGTCGCGTTCAGCCGCGAGTACCGAACGTTCACGGGCAAGCTCGACGGCGTGCCGGTGTCCACCATGTCGACCGGCATGGGAGGACCCTCGGTGGCGATCGGCGTCGAGGAGCTGAACGAGCTCGGCGTGCACACGTTCATACGCGTCGGCACCTGCGGCGCGGCCCAACCGGAGATCAAGATGGGCGACCTCGTGATCGCGCTCGGCTCGGTGCGGAGCGAGGGCACGCCGGACGGATACGTGCCGAAGGAATACCCGGCGGTCGCCTCGCTCGACGTGGTCAACGCGCTCATCGAAGCGGCGCAAGCGTCAGGCGCGCGCTACCACGTCGGGCTCATCCGATCCGTGGATGCGCTCTACTCGGACCTCCTTCCCGACCAGATGCCGCGTCCTCATCTCCGCGATGAGCTCGCGATGTGGTCGAAGGCGGGCGTCCTCAGCAACGACATGGAGACTTCGACGCTCTTCGTCGTGGCGCGGCTGAGGAAGTTGCGAGCAGGCACGATCAACCTCTGCGTCGACGAGCTCGGCGCCGGCGAGATCCATCACCTCGACCCCTCGTACATGGACCGCATGCTGAAGGTCGCCGTCGACGCTGTGCGGCGGCTTATCGCTCGCGACGCCCGTGCCACTCAGCGTCAGTAAGCATCCGCTCGTCGCCGACAGCCTGCGCGGCCTGCGCGACACCACTACGCCGCCCGAGGAATTCCGGGTGCTCGCCCGCAAGGTGATCACGTATCTCCTCTATGAGGCGACGGCGGACCTGCCCGTACGCCGTGGCAAGGTGCGCACGCCGCTCGCCGAGGCGGAGGCGATCGCGGTCGAGACCGAGGTCGTCGCCATCCCCGTGCTCCGTGCGGGTCTCGGCCTGCTCGCCCCGGTGCTCGAGCTCCTTCCGCGGGTGAGCGTCGGTTACATCGGCCTCGAGCGCGACGAGGAGACCGCAGTCGCGCGCATCTACTACAACAAGCTGCCGCGCCTGCAGGGCAAGATCCCGCTGCTGCTCGACCCGATGCTCGCGACGGGCGGCTCGGCGGCGGAGACACCCGGATGGTGTGCATCGTGGCGGCGCCGGAAGGCGTGAAGGTGCTCGAAGAGCGGCACCCCGAGGTCAACGTCTACACCGCCGCACTCGACGAACGGCTCAACGACAAGGCGTACATCGTGCCGGGCCTGGGCGACTTCGGCGACCGGTTGTTTGGGACCGGGAACTGAGTCGCGCTCCATTCGCCGGACAGTCCGGACTATCCGGGGTTTGGGCGAGGGGTGGGGTCTGAGAGTCCGGACTAACCGGGTGTGGCCGGCCGGGAACTAACCGAACTTCGCCGCGTATGCGGTCTCGTTGCAGCTCCGGAGCTCTTCGTCGGTCATGCCCGCCTTCGACATCAGCTCGAACTCGTGGCTCAGCGTCGTGTCCGCGACCGTCCGCGAGTCGGTGCTGATCGTGCAACGCACGCCGGCCCGAACAAGGCGCGGCAGCGGGTGGTCTGCGATGGTCGCCACCGCCTTGGTCTTCCAGTTCGCGGTGGGGCACATG
>VBGM01000244.1 GCA_005880855.1 Chloroflexota bacterium | reverse complement strand
TGCGCAGCGTGGTCGGCCATTTCGCGGATCCACGGGTCGCCTTTGTGCAGACGCCGCAGAACTACCGCGATTGGGAGGATGACCAGTACTTGCGCGGTCTCTACTACAGCTACCTGTACTTCTTCGTCATCACAATGCCCGCTCGCCAGCACCGCAACGCCATCATCTTCGCGGGCACGATGGGCCTCATCCGCCGCAAGGTGCTCGACGAGATCGGCGGCTGGAACGCGGATGTCGTCACCGAGGATGCGGAAGCGAGCCTGCGCATGCTCGCCCTCGGTTATGTGGGTGTCTATGAGCCGCGCGCGTTTGGCGCCGGGCTGATGCCGCTGAGCTTCGACGGTCTCAAGAAGCAGCGCTTCCGCTGGGCGCTGGGTGGCGTGCAAATCCTGCGCCTCCACTGGCGCCGGCTGCTGCTGCCGGCGCAGGGTGGCCGCCTGACCATCGGACAGCGCGTCCATTACCTCCTCGGCAACGTGCAGTGGTTCGGCGATCCGCTGATGGCGTGCTTCACGGTCCTGCTTCTCTTCACCGCGATCGCTGACCGGTGCCGTGCTCGGCCTTCCCATCGCCTTTCTCGCCACCGGACTGCTGCGGGCGGTGTGGGCCATGAAATTGAAGACGCGCTGCACGTGGCGAGACGCTGTTGCGGGCCTGCAGGTTTGGTTCGCGCTGAGCTGGGTGGTCAGCATGGCCTGCGTTCGTGGACTGCTGCGCTTTCACACCGCGTTCCTGCGCACGCCGAAGGAGCGCGAGGGGGAGGGCACGTTGTTGCGTGCGCTGAAGTCGGCGCAGATCGAAGCACTGCTCGCGGGCGCCGGTGTGGCTGCCGCGATCGCGATGGTCATCCGGGTGCCGTCGTTCGCGACAGGGGCGATTGCCTTGCTGCTCCTGTTCCAGGCGTCGATATACGCCAACGCACCTTGGGCGAGCACTGCCGCCGAGGGCATCAAGCTCACGCCGCTGCGCGGCGCCTACAAGTACTCGCCGCAGAACACCGGCGTCCGGCCCTACCAGGGTGAGCGCGGTCTGGTCGCGGTATCGGCTGTGGCCGGCCTGGTGGTCCTGGTGCTCGTCGTGATCGCGTCGATCGCAGCCCCGCCGGTGGCGCCAGGCGAACCCCTGACACCTCAACCGGCGCCTGTCGCGTCGCCCGCACGCACCAATTCACCGTCGCCCAGCCCTTCGCCTTCGCCTCTACCCTCGCCATCGCCATCGCCATCGCCATCACCTTCGCCGTCGCCGACGCCAAGTTAGCCTGAATATGTGAGCGCCCCCGCCACTCGCGTGCCGTGGACTCCGCCGCTGGTGCGGGTGATGGCGGGCTTGATGCTCTCGCTGTTCGTCGCGGCCATGGATGCCACCGTCGTCGGCACCGCGCTGCCTACGATCGCCAAAGAGCTCGGCAGCTTTCAGCTCTACCCCTGGATCGTCGCCGGCTACCTCATCACCGCCACCACCACCGTGCCCATATGGGGTCGCCTCGCCGACATTCGCGGCCGCCGCCCCGTCCTGCTCGCGGGCCTTCTGATCTTCATCGTCGCCTCGGCGCTCTGCGCGGCCAGCCCGGGCATGGCCTGGCTGATCGTATTTCGCTCCCTGCAGGGGATTGGCGCCGGCTGCATCCAGCCGGTGGTGTTCACGGTCATCGGCGACATCTTTCCGTTCCAGCAGCGCGCCCGGCTGCAGGGCCTCTTCAGCAGCATGTGGGCGATCGCTTCGATCGTCGGGCCAGCGCTCGGCGCGCTCTTCGTGTCGACCATCGGCTGGCGCTGGATCTTCACCATCAACATCCCTATCGGTCTCGTGGCGGCCGCGCTTTTATGGGGCTATGCCGAGCACCTGCCCGAGCGCGCTGAAAAGAGAAAGCTCGACGTGCGCGGGACGATCCTGCTCACCATTGGCGTGACTCTGCTGCTGATCGGATTCGGCACCGGGAGCCAGACCGCCACGCCCAACTGGCTGCTCGTCGCTATCGCGATCGTGCTGCTGGGCGCGTTCGCGCGGCTCGAGTGGAGAAGCCCGGACCCGACCGTGCCGCTCAAGCTCCTGCGCCACCGCGTCATCGGTCCCGCGATCGCGGTCGCCGCGGTGGCCGGGACGCTGATGTTCGGCGTCACCGCCTACGTGCCGCTGTGGGTGCAGGCGGTGCAGGGCGGGTCGGCGTACCACGCGGGCGTGGCCGTGGGGGCCATGTCGATCGGGTGGCCGGTGATGTCGGCGATCTCCGGATTCTTGATGGTCCGTGTCGGCTATCAACGCCTTGTGGTGGCGGGATCGCTCGCGTTGCTGGCCGGCAGCCTCATGCTCGCGTTGGGACCGGCAAGCCTTGGTTGGGTGTGGACCGGCGCGGCGACGCTAATCATCGGCGCCGGCATGGGCACGTTCACGGCGCCACTGCTCATCGTCATCCAGACCAGCGTCGACTGGGGGAGGCGAGGCGCGGCCACGGCGCTGAACCAGTTCTCGCGCACCATCGGCGGCGCTGTCGGAGTGTCGCTGATGGGTGTGTTGCTCGAGCGATACGTGGCCTCGGCGAGCGCTCCTCTACAAGGACGCGAGCAACTCCAAGCTGGATTGCACGCGGACTTCGTCGTGCTGGTCCTGCTGGCGATGGTGGTCTTCGCGACCGCGATCGCAGTGCTGCCCGGCTCGCAAAAAGGGCGGGCCGGCGAGGTGCCGGCCCGCGAACAAGTGTCTTCCGGTTAGCTCTTCATCTT
>VBGM01000056.1 GCA_005880855.1 Chloroflexota bacterium | reverse complement strand
GCCTTGGCAAAACGGTGCTGGAACGCCTCCTGGAACGTAGAGATAAACGGGCGGGTTGCCCGAGATTATAAGGGCAACCGAGGGCCTGCGGACCAGATTTTGTGGGTCAATCAGTGGCCGGGGCTACGCCTAGTGCCTGTACTTGATAGCCAGGCTTACAAATAATGCCTCCTGATCGCACCAAGGTTATTGAAGATTCGCACCCCAAAAGCCACTATCGCGGCGATCGAAAGGTCGACCCCCAACTTGTCCCCGAAGTACGTCAACCCGGCCGCCAGCGTCATGTTGGTGAGCAGACCGCTGAAGAAGACGCGCGGCTCGAACGTGCCCGAGATGTAGGCCTTGAAAGCCCCGAAGATCGAGTCGAGCGCGCCACCGCCGTGTAGCGGGCGTACGTGATTGGAATCGTGAGCGGCGAGAGCAGGCCGAGCACGACGCCCAGCAGCGCGAACAGGACCGCGACGACAATTATTTGCATGCGGGTACAGCGGCAGGCGACGGCGAGGGCTGGGGTGCGCCGGGGGACGGTGTCGGTGCGGCCGGCGCGCGCGACTTGTATCCGGCCGCCGGCTCCGACGGATTCATGACGTTGACGTAGATGAGGTCGCCCGAGTTGTAGTCGACGTTGCCATGGCCGGCGATCGCCTTCAACGCCGCGAGCTTTTCATGCAGGCTCGAGAACTCTTCGGGCGTCAGCACGCGGCCAAAATAAACCTTCCAGCCGCGTTTGGAAACGAGGGTCAGGTCGCCGCAGGAATCGAAGATGAAACCCGCCACCTCCTGCCCGATGAGGCCAGGCAGGCCCCGCTGGATGTTGACGAGGGCGACGAGCAGCGCCGGGTCGATCGCCTGTGAGCCCACCCTCGGGTCAGCACCCGCCGGACCCTGGATGTCGACAAGAGCTCCCGCCGACGTGGCCGGGCCGAGCACCATCGCCTGGCTCGACAGCAAGAAGTAATGCTTGCTCAGCCCGGCGTGATAGGCGGCGAGGGGCTGCCACTCGCTGACGTGCACCACGACCGTGCCGTCGAGCTGAGGATCGACGCTCGCCGTACGCACCCACACCTGGTCGAGGAGGCGCCGCCGATCCGATTCGCCGTCTACCGCGAGTATGGATCGGCTGCTGTCAAGGCCCAGGGCGCTGGCTACCTGCGCCGCGGTCAGGTGGCGCGCGCCGGAGATCTCGACGGACTTGATCGACAGGGTGGGCCCGAACCACAGCCAGCCGAGCAGAGCGCATTCGGCGACGGCGACGGCGGCCGCTATTGCGCGCCGCAGCCAGTGGACGTCTGGCTCTTTGAGAGCACGCTCCGAGCGAGTCCAGAGCTGGCCTTTCAACGGCACGGCTTCTTCTGGGCTCGGACGGCGCCCGATTCTCGGCATGAGCGAGCGACGCCGCCGGAACTTCATGCTTGACGGCCCTCCCCCGGGCCGACATGGTGCTGGTGGCGCGCTATGGCGTGATCAACGAGCCGCTGGCACAGGTCGCCGAACTCGATGCCGGCCGCGCGCGCCGCGTCGGGCAGCAGCGAGAGCTCGGTCAGCCCCGGCACTGTGTTGACCTCGAGGAGCCAGGGCTTGCCGCCCGAGTCGACGATGATGTCGACGCGGCCCATTCCCGAACAACCGAGCACCGTGAAGGCGCGGCCTGCCGCCTCCGATGCCGCGGCTCGCGCCGCCTCCGGGATGCGGGCCGGGATGATGTGGTGCGACTTGCCGGCGGTGTACTTCGCGTCATAGTCGTACACAGGGTTGTCGCTCACGATCTCGAGAGTCGGCAGCACCTGCAGGTCGGGCGTGGCGAGCACGCCGACCGTGATCTCGGTGCCGGCCGCGAATCGCTGCACCAGGACGCGCCGGTCATAGCGGGCGGCCAGCGCCAGTCCGCTGGCGACCTGGTCGACGTCCCGGGCGATCGTGAGGCCGATGGTCGAGCCTTCGCGGACGGGCTTGATCACGAGCGGAAGCCCAAAGCGCGCGACCAGCTTGTCGACCACGTCCGCGCTCACACCCTGCTCGACCTCGAGGTCTTCGAACTCGGGCACGTGCAGCCCCGCGCCGGTCATGACCGCTCCCGCCCTGGCCTTGTCCATGCATAACGCCGAGGCGAGCACGCCCGACCCCGTATACGGGAGCGCCAGCAGCTCGAGCATCCCCTGCACGGTGCCGTCCTCACCGAGGCGGCCGTGCAGCGCGTTGAAGACACAGTCGAAGCCGCCATCGCGAAGGACGTCCCAGGTGTTCCGGTCGAGGTCGACGCCGGTGACGTCATGGCCGCGCCGCCGAAGAGCCTGCTCCACCTGCGCGCCCGAGCGTAGCGAGATATCGCGCTCGGCCGACCGGCCTCCCCGCAGAACGGCGAGCTTCACCACTTGCCCACGAGCTCGACCTCGCGCTCGAGCTCGATGCCGAAGCGGCGCATGACCTCCGAACGCGCCCGGTCGATGAGAGCTGACACGTCGGCAGCTTTGGCGCCGCCCTCGTTGACGATGAAGTTTCCGTGCAGCTGCGAGATGACCGCCGCACCCTGGCGCGCGCCTTTGAGGCCGGCGGCCTGAATCAACCGTCCCGCCGAATCCCCGGACGGGTTCATGAACACGCTGCCGCAGTTCTTGGTCTTGATCGGCTGCGTCTGGCTGCGCTCGTTCGTGAGCCTGGTCATGAGCCGCTTGGACTCTTCCCCATCTCCGCGCTCGAGCTTGATGGTGGCGTCGATGACGAGCGAGCCGCGCAGCGGACCGGCGCGCAGCGCCGACGTGCGATAGCCGAACGCGAGGTCTTGCGCGCTCCACGTACGCCGGTCGGCGCCGGGCTGGAATCCGCGCGCTTCGACCAGGACCTCGCGCAGCTCCTTGCCCCAGCAGCCGGCGTTCTGATAGACCGCTCCGCCGACGGTGCCAGGAACGCCGATGGCGAACTCGAAGCCGCGCAGATTGGCGTCGGCGGCGATTCTCGCCAACCTCATCATCTTCAGGCCGGCTGCCGCTCGAATTCGCGTGCCTTCGACCTCGTAGTCGCGGTTGACCACCCGCACGACCAGGCCCTCGATGCCCGCGTCGGCGATCAGCAGATTTGTGCCCGCGCCGAGCAGCAGGTACGGAATCCCGCGCAAGCGGCAGCCTTCCAGCGCGAGCTCGATCGACTGCGGGTTGGCGGCCTCCATGAAGAACTCGGCCGGACCGCCGATTCCGAACGACGTCCGCGTGCCGAGCGGCTCACCCTCGCGCACCCCCGGCAGATCGCGCAGCCACGCGAGGTTAGAACTTTTGCGCCAGCTCATCGCCCAACTTTCTGATATCGCCCGCACCCATCAAGAGGAGAACGTCGCCCGGACCCACCAAACCTTCGAGGTTTTCGCGGGCATTCTGAAACGAGCCGACATACGTGCCGTTGGGGATCAGGTCGGCGAGGTCGCGCGCCTGGATCCCGGTCGGGTTGTCCTCGCCGGCGCTGTAAACGTCGACCACCAGCACCCTGTCGGCCCCGGTGAACGACCGCGAGAAGTCCTGCAGCAGCGCGGCCAGGCGCGAATATCGATGGGGCTGAAACACGACGATGAGCCGCCGATGCCTCAGCTCGCGCGCCGCCTGCAGCGTCGCCCGCACCTTGGTCGGGTGGTGCGCGTAGTCGTCGTAGACCGGGGCGCCCTGGAAGATGCCCAGGTATTCGAGCCGCCGGCGCGCGCCCGGAAAACGCTCCAGCGCGCCGGCCACGTCGGCGAAGCTGACGCCGAGCTCGAGCGCCATCGCGGCGGCGCCGGTTGCGTTCTGCACGTTGTGCCGGCCGGGCTGACGCAGATTGACTAGTCCCAGCTCGCGGCCGGCATGATGGATCGCAAACGGGCGGCCCTCGCCGCAGCGGTAGTCGGCAGCCTCGCTGAACCCATAGGTCACGCGCCGCGCCGGTGTCTGCAGCCCTCGCGCACGATCGTCGTCCGCGCACAGGACCGCCACGCCGTCGGGAGTGAGGCCGGACGCAAACTCCGCGAACACCTCTTGCACGCCTTCGACATCCTTGAAATGGTCCGGATGGTCGAACTCGATGTTGGTCACGATCGCGTGCTTGGGGTGATGGAGCACCAGGCTGCCGTCGGACTCGTCGACCTCCGCGACCAGCCAGCGCGAGCGACCTGCGCGCGCACTCGAGCCGTCGCCGACCAGAACCGTAGGGTCGAATCCAGCCTCGGTGAGGATGTGGCCGGTCATGTGGGTGACCGTGGTCTTGCCCGCGCTGCCGGCGATCGCGATCGAGTCGGATTCCGCGATCAGCTCCGCGAGCATCTCGGCCCGCGAGAGCACCTTCACGCCCATCGCACGCGCCGCGTCGAGCTCCGGCGAGGACTTGATGGCGCCGGTGTAGACGAGCAGGTCCTGGAACAGGACGTGCTCCGGGTCATGGCCGATGTAGATGCGCACGCCCGCGTCCTCCAACTCCGCGGTCGTATCCGATTCGCGCACGTCGCATCCGCTCACCTCGTCGCCCCGCGCGAGGAAGACGCGGGCCAGGGCGGACACGCCGGCGCCGCCGACGCCCATGAGATGGACCTTCATCTACGCACCAGCTCATGCAGAACAGCCAGCACTCGCTGAGCGGCGTCGCGCCGGCCAGAGGAAGACGAGGCTCTGGCCATGGCCCGCAGCTTGTCTGGCGTCAGCGCATCGAGCGTCGCCACAAGCGACTCCGCATTCAAGTCGCCGTCCGCGATGCTTACCGCGGCGCCGGCGTCGGCCATTGCCTTCGCGTTCTCCTCCTGGTGGCCGCCTCCGAAGGTTCCGGGGATGAGCACCATCGGCAGGCCCACAGCGCCGATCTCGGCGATCGTGCTCACCCCGCCCCTGCTGACGACGAGGTCGGCCTCGCCCATCAGCGCCGGCATGTCGTCGGTGAACATGAGCCCGCGGTATCCCGGTCGAGCGTGGCGGGCGATGCCATCGGCTCCCTGCACGCCGGCGACGTGCGTCACCTCTTCAAAACGCTTGACGAGCTCGTCGAGCGCACCCCACACCGCCTCATTGATGTGGCGCGCACCCTGGCTGCCACCCGTGATGAGCAGGCGGCGCGGCGGCACCTGCGGAGTGCGCGGCCGAAAGCCGTCGCGTAGAGGCACGCCGGTGAGCTCCACGCGTTTGGTGCGAATGCGAGCCTCGGTACCCGGCAGTGTCGTACACACCACGGCCGCTCCGCCGGCGAAGAAACGCGTCGCCAGTCCCGGCCGCACGTCCTTCTCGTGCAGGACGTACGGGATCTTTCGGATGCGGGCGGCCGCCACCGCGGGCGCCATCACGTAGCCGCCCATGCCCAGCACGACGTCCGGCCTGAAGCGGTCGACGATGGCAAGCCCGGAGCGCAGCGCGACAGGGACGATCGCCGGCAGGGCGAGGTTCTTCCACGGCGCATCGCGGTCGAGGCCGCGCACGTTGACCGTGGCCAGGTCGAAGCCGGCCTCCGGCACCAGCCGCTCCTCGGGCCCCCCTTTGCGCCCGACCAGCAGGAGAGCACCCTCCGGCTCCTCAGCGCGAAACGCGTGCGCGACGGCGAGCGCCGGATACAGGTGCCCACCGGTCCCGCCGCCAGCTATCAGCAGCCTCATCTTTCCTCTTGCTATGCCCAAAACCAGTGCCCGAACCGAATCGCGCGACGCTCAGTAGCACTCCTGACGCAAGAAGGGCAGCGGCACGCCGGCGATCGGCAGCGTGTTGGTCACCGTCGCCATGTTCATCAACGCCTCGAATGCGATCCATGTCGTGATCCCCGTCGCCAGGCACACGCCAAAACGGTCGGGCGCGCGCAGCGCGGCCAGGTACCCGCGCACGGCGAAAAACAGAAACCCCAGCATGACGAGGGTCGTGCCGATCAGGCCGGTCTCCTCGCCCACGATGGCGAAGATGAAGTCGGTGTGCGCCTCGGGCAGCCAGCCGTACTTTTCGACCGAATGGCCGATGCCCACGCCGAACAATCCGCCCGAACCCAGGCCGTAGATCGCCTGCGTCGACTGGAACCCGGCCCCGAGTGGATCAGCGAACGGATTCTTGAAGTTGGTCAGCCGCGCGAAGCGGTATGGCTCCAGCAGCGTGACCGCGACGAAGGCCAGACCGAGGCCGCCCGCCAACAACACCATGTGGCGGAATCGCCCACCGCCCGCCCAGTACGCGCTGAGAAAGATGCCCACGATCACGATCGACGTGCCGAGGTCGCGCTCGAGCATGAGCAGGACGAGCACGCCCGCGAGCATGGCCGCAAACGGCGCCAGGCCCTTTCGGATGTCGCCGAGATTGCCGGCGTTGCGGTCGACCCAGTGAGCGATGAAGAAAACGAAGGCCAGCTTGCCCAGCTCTGACGGCTGAAAGGTTCCCAACGGGCCTGCGTCGAACCAGCGCCGTGCCCCGTTGACGGTGACACCGAGGTGCGGGACGAGAACCAGCAACATGAGGAGCACCGCGGCGACCGCGCCCGCCGGAGCGAGCGGGCGCAGCTTTCGATAGTCGACGCGACCGAGTAGGAAGAGGCCGGCGAAGCCGATGGCCATCCACGCCGCCTGGCGTTCCGCATAGTAGAAAGCCGACTGGTGTTGCGTGTACGAGAAGGCCACGCTGGCGCTGGTGACCATGACCAGGCCCGCGCCGCAGAGCAGCACGGTTGTGAACATGAGCAGGCGGTCGGGGTGGCGGCCGGTGCGCGCATTGGAGCTCAACCTTCGAACCTCTTGCGGACCAGGGCCTTGAACTGGTTTCCGCGGTCCTCGAAGTCCTTGAACATGTCGAAGCTCTTGTAGGAAGGACTCAGGAGGACGACCCCGCCGGGCCGCGCTCGAATCGCGGCCTGCTCGACCGCGTCGGCCAGTGACTTCGCGCGCACCACCTTCGGATGGCCGGCGAGCTCTTTGGCGAGGAGGTCGGCGGACGCGCCCATGAGAATCACCGCCTCCACATGTCGGCGCACATCCGCCACCCAGGCGCCCAGCTCGAAACCGCTCCCGTAGCCTCCGGCGATGAGCACCACCGGCGTGTCAGGGAACGAGCTGAGCGCGACCTGGCCCGCGTCGGGATTGGTGGCCTTGGAGTCGTTGTACCAGCGCACGCCGTGCCACTCGCCGACAAGCTCGAGACGATGCTCGACGCCCTTGAACGCGGCGATCGCACTATCGATGGCCTCGTCGGAAAGGCCGGCGATCCTGCCGACGGCCGCGGCGGCAAGCGCGTTGTCGAGGTTGTGGCGGCCGGGTAGCGGCATGTGCGGCACCGGAGAGTGCTCGTCGAACCACACCACGCGCCCGCGCGTCCGAGACGCCAGCTCGCGCACCACTTTGTCGCGGCCGTTGAGGACCGCGAAATCATCCGCGCCCGCGAACTCGATGGCGCGCGCCTTGATGTCTATGTAGTGCTCGAACGTGCCGTGACGGTCGAGGTGGTCGGGCGTGATGTTGAGGATCACGCCGACATGCAGGCGCGGCCTCTCGACCGACTCGAGCTGAAAGCTGGACAGCTCCAGCACGACCCAGTGTTGCGGAGTCACCTCGTGGAGGCGGTCGAGGACGGTGTCGCCGATGTTGCCGCCCACCAGGACCGGCCGGTCGCCGGCCGCCAGCACGGCGCCGGCGAGCGCGGTCGTTGTGGTCTTGCCGTTGGTCCCGGTGATGCCGACCACGGTGCCCGGGCACAGGCTGAGGAACAGGTCGATCTCGCTCGACACCTTGATGCCCGCTCGGCGCGCCTCGTTGAGCAGCGGTGCATCCCACGGCACACCCGGGCTTGCGTACACGACGTCGATGCCGGCGAGAACGGAGTCGTCGTAGCCGCCGAGTCTCACGTCAACGCCCGCGGGCAGCTGCGCGAGCGCATCGCGAAGGTCGGCCTCACCTTTCTTGTCCACCAGGCGCACATCAACGCCGGTGCCGACCAGGTAGTCGGCCAGCGCGACGCCGCTGCGCGCAAGACCAACCACGAGGGCGGTCACGAGATCAGCCGCGCCACCCCGGCAGCAGCCAGCGCTGAGACGAGCCCCGCGCCCCAAAAGGAGAGCGCGATGCGGTTCTCAGACCAACCCTCGTGGTGGAACGTGTAGTGAATCGGGGTCATCTTGAAAACACGACGTCCGCCGCTGGCTTTGAAGTAAGCCACCTGAATGATGACAGACAGCGTCTCCAATACGAACACGAGCGCGAGCAGGGGCAGCAGCACGAGGAATCCCTGCTGGATGGCCATCGCCGCGAGCGCGTAGCCGATCGCGAGCGAGCCCGTGTCGCCCATGAACACGCGAGCGGGATGGCGGTTGAACACCAGGAACGCGACCAGCGCTCCCGCGAGCGTCATCGCCACGGCCTTCTCGCCCGCCGGCGCGCCGCGTAGGAGCAGCACCATCGCCGCCAAGGCGATTGCGGAAAGGCCGCCCGCCAGCCCGTCGATACCGTCGGTGATGTTGACAGCGTTCGCGGTGGCGACGATTGCCACCACTGCCAGCGGGAACAGGAGCCAGGGCTCGAACGGAAGCAGGTACTGATGAGGGCCGTCACACATCATCAAGCTCGGGCCTCCGCAAGGCCCAGAGCTGGCAGAGAGCGCGATGTACGCCACCGGCAGCGCGAGCAGCAATTGGATGGGAAGCTTGAGCCGCGCGGGGATGCCGCGCGAGCCGATGCGCAGCTTGCTCTGGTCGTCGGCGAAGCCGATGAGGCCGCCGGCGACGAGACCGGCGACCGCCGGCCACGCACCCGCGTGCGCGTTGACCGCTGCGACCAAGCCGCCGGCGATGCCGAGGGCGGCGAACAGGATGCCGCCGCCGGTTGGAGTGCCGGCCTTCTTCTGGTGGCTCTCGGGGAGCTCCGCCTGGATCACCTGGCCCGACTTGACGTGGCGGAGCATGTCGATGGCCACGGGATAAAGGATGAGAGCGATGAGGAACGACGCTGCGAATGTCAGCAGGTCGAGGATCACTTGGTCAGCGCTTTGACGACCGCTTCGAGCCCAGCGCTATGCGATGCCTTGACGAGCACACGGTCCCCGCGCCTGGCGTTGTTCTGGACCCACATCACGGCGGATTCCTTGTCCGGGACGAGGTGCGCGTCGGAAGCTTCGGCGAGCACTCGTCCCCACTCGCTGTCGAGGACGGCCACCGCGTCGAACACCTCCGCCGCGCGGCGGCCGACGCGCCGGTGGGACTCGTCGGCGAGGGCGCCGAGCTCGCCCATGGCTCCCAGCACTGCGAGCAGCCTGCCCTCTCGCGGCCGTTCGGCGATGGTTTCGAAAGCGGCGAGCATGGATTCGGGGCTCGCGTTGTACGCGTCGTCGACGATGGTCACACCCTTCGACGTCATGTGCTCTTGCAGGCGGTGCGGAACCGCGACGTTGGCCAGCGCCGCCGCCCCTTCTTCGACTGTCACGCCGGCGAACTCTCCCGCGGCCAGCGCGGCGAGCGCGTTGCGCGCCTGGTGGCGCCCCTCGAGGGCCAGGTGCACGGGGACGCCGCGAACGGTGAACTCGCAGCCGCCGCCGGCGCCGGCGGCGTAACCCTCACCGCGCATGTCGGCGGCGCCGAAGCCGAAGCTCCGCGCAGGCGCCGCCGACATCCCGGACAACAGCGTGAAGAACGGGTCGTCGGCGTTGAGGACGGCCAGGCCTTTCGGCGGCAGAGCCGCGACGAGCTCGCCCTTGCCGCGCGCCAGCTGCTCCTGGGACTCGAAGAACTCCATGTGCACGACGCCGATGTTGGTGATGATGCCGACAGCCGGCCGCGCCAGCTCCGCTAGCCGGCCGATGTCGCCGGCGCGCTGCATCCCCATCTCGACCACGAGCGCCTTGTGCTCGGGCTCGAGCTGCAGCATGGTCAAGGGCACGCCGGTCTCGGTGTTCAGGTTGCCGGACGTGCGCAGCACCATGTACTGGCGCTCGAGGATCGCGGCCACCATCTCTTTGGTGGATGTCTTGCCGTTGCTGCCCGTGACGCCGACCACCAGCGGATTCACGCGTTGGCGCACGTAGCTCGCCACCGCGAATAGAGCGTCCCAGGTGTTGCGCACGATGATCTCGACCACGCCGTGAGCGATCTCGGTGCGCCGCTCGACCACCAGCGCGGCGGCGCCGCGGCCGAGGGCGTCGGGGATGAAGCGATGGCCGTCCATCTTGCCCCCACGCAACGCAAAGAAGACGCCACCCGACGCCACCTCACGCGAGTCCGTGTGAAAGGTCGAGAACGTGTTGCCGACCTGCGTGCCGCCGATCTCGCCACCGCCGGTGGCCTCGAGGAGCTCGAGGAGCGTCAACCTCATGTACTAAGTTTGAAACGACACGGACAGGCGATAGGTTCCCGAACCTGACCCGGTGGAGCTGAAGCCCGAATTATTCGGGCGACCCCCAACGCCATGCTTGCGCCGCCCTGCGCTGCATTCGAGTTTTTGTCACCTGTGAAATCGCAGATTTCACAGGTTCTTATCCCGGTGTTATGCGCCAGTCGACCACGATCGCCTGCGCGATCTTCTGCCAGATTGGGCCGGCCGTGATGTAGCCGTCGTTCAGGGTCCAGTTGTCCTGGCTGCCAGGCGCGTGCGGCTTCCGAACGACCACGAGCATCGTGAACTTCGGGTGATTCGCGGGCAGGAAGCCGACGAATGACGCCCAGACGTCCTGGGTGTACTGGCCGTTGACCGGAATCTGCGAGGTGCCGGTCTTGCCCGCCTGGTTGAGCGCGAAGCCCTTGACCCGTGACGTGTAGCCGGAACCGTGCTGCACTACCGCCTCCATCATCGCCGTCATCTGCCGAGCCGTCGCGGGGGTGACGACCTGTCTCTGCGGCGCCAGAAGGAGGGGGTTGATGCTCGTCCCGATACGCTCGACCACGTGGGGCGGCGCATATTTACCGCCGTTCGCGATCACATTGATCGCCGATAGCATCTGGACCATGTTCACGCCGATGCCCTGGCCGAACGACGTGGTCGCGTACTGGCTATCGCTCATCTGGGCTTGCGATGGCAGAGGAACGTAAACCTCCCCAGCCACATCGATTCCGCTCGGCTGCGTGAGCCCGAAGCCCTTGAGGTAGCTGTAGCAGGCGGCGTGTCCCTCTGCTTGCATCGCCTTCATCGCGCCAACGTTCAGCGAGTGCTGAAGGACGTCCGTGTAGCTGATGTTCCCGTGGTTGCGCCGGTCCCAGTCGTAGATGCGATAGCCGCCGACGTTGAGATAGCCAGGGTCGTTGATGATTGTGTCTGGCGTGATCGCTCCCTGGTTGATCGCGCCTGAGAGCGTGACCACCTTCATCACCGAGCCTGGCTCATACAGATAGCTGGAGACGTTGTCCTGGAACAGGGCGGCGTCGGTGTGGTTGAAATTGTTGGCGTCGTAGCTCGGGTAGTCGGCCCAGGCCACGATTCCACCAGTCGTCGGGTCCATGATCAGGACACTGCCGCTCTCGGCCTTCGCGTACTTGACGCCGTCGGCCAGCGCCTGCTCCGCCTGGTACTGGACGTTGGCGTCGAGTGACAACACCAGGTCGGATCCGTTGACGGGGTCCTGATGCGTGTGCGTGCCGAGGACGATCTCCCGGTTGGCGAGGTCTCGATAGCTCGAGATGTAGCCGGGCGCGCCGGCGAGCTGCTTCTGGTAGTACTGCTCGAGACCGCGCTGACCCTGCCCGTCGTATGTCACGAATCCCAGCAGGTTCGCCGCCAGGCTGGAGCCCGCGGCGATCCCTGGTAGATACGAGCGCTGGGTCTCCTCCTCGAGGCCGACGCCAGGAAGCTTGAGCGCCCGCAGCTGGTCTGCTTTCGCCTTGGGGAAACGGCGCAACACGTAGGCGAATTTCGAGCGCGCCTGGAGCGTTTGCAAGATCTTCGTCTTGTCGACGCCGAGTACGGTCGACAGTCCGTTCGCGACGCGTTCGCGGTCGGCAGTCGCCACCTGGTCGGGCGATACGAATGCGGAATACACGGTCGTGTTGACGACGAGCTGGGTCATGTTGCGGTCGAAGACGGCGCCACGCACGGCCGGCAGCTCAACGAGCTCGTGGTACTGCGCTTGGGCCTGCGCCGACAGCTGCACATGGCGAAACACCTGCCAGTAAGCGAGGCGCGTCCAGACCGCGCCGGCGAGGAGGGCCGCGATCACCAGCAGCGTGAGGATGCGAATCCGCGCCCCCATGACGTGCTCGACTCGCGGGGCCCTTTTGCGAAGAGCCCCGCTGCTCATTAGTGGTTCGCCACGGAATCAGCTCGCCAAGGCGCGGCCTCGGCGGCCGGAGCCAAGGAGCCGATGAGCACGCGAGGGAGCGCATCGCGTAGATGCGTGACCGAGCGCGCGCAAGAGGCGACGCCGGCTTCAGCGAAGCCCGGCCGACTAGGCCGATGCATTGGTGAGCGCTTTCCGGGGCGGACCACTATCAGTGACTCGCCGCGAGCACGTCGCGCGTGCCGCCGACTTTGTTGAAGATCGCCGCCGCATAGCGCGCCCACAACGGGGTGGCATCCGTGCCCGTATCGCCGGCCGGAGCTTGCAGGTCGATCGCGATCTGCTGCGCCGGCACATAAGCGACCGGCGCCACGCGCTGCATGCCGCTCTGGGCAGCTTGCTGCTGGACCTGGGCGGGCGCGTGGAGCGTCACCTCCTGGTAGCGCAACTGGTCCTGCTCGGCGACGAGCTGGCGCTGCTGGTCTTGCAACCGCGTGATGTCGTACGAGGACTGCGTCACCTGCGCGGCGAGCGCCAGATAGAAGAGGATCCCGATCAGAGCCACGCCGAAGGCGAGGTACGCGTGGGCGTAGGTGTTCAGCTGCAGCCTATCGGCCGCAACCGAGCTCGCCACCTGCACGAATCCGCGCGTGCGCCGACGCCGGCGTGCCGGGGCGTGCTCGGGGGCCGCGGCGCCGAGGCGGCGCCGGGTCAGTATTCGGGTCGATGTCAAGACGTGTGCCTCATGTGTTTCAAAGTTCCTGGGGGTGGTTCACCCCCTCTGGTGCTGCGCGCCACCTCCCCGCCGAGCGGGGAGGCGACGTTGAACTTGTGCCTGGCGCCCCGCGGGGTGACGGGACGCCAGGACTTGGGGTGGGAGGGATGGAAGTCAGATCTTTTCCGCCACCCTCAGCCGCGCCGACCTGGCGCGGGGGTTGGCCGTCACCTCCGCCTCTGATGGACGGACGGGACGGCGGGTGACGATACGGAGGGTTGCCCGGTGGCCGCAGGTGCAGACTGGCTGCTGGGGTGGGCAGATGCAGTCTTTTGACTCGACGAGGAAGAATGACTTCACCAAGCGGTCTTCCAATGAATGGAAGCTGATCGTCGCCATACGACCACCGGGTTTGAGAATCCCAAGAGCTGCTTTAAGTCCTGCCTCGATCTCGCCGAGCTCGTCGTTGACGGCGATGCGGATGCCCTGAAACGTTCGGGTCGCCACGTTGATGTCGCGAGGCCATGCCCCTCGGGGGATGGCCGCCTCGACGGCGGCGGCCAAATCGCGGGTGGTGCGCAGCGGGCGGCGCGCCACGATGAACTGTGCGATCCGGCGCGCCCAACGCTCCTCGCCGTATTCGCGCAGGATCCGTTCGAGCTCTCTTTCGTCGAGCTCGTTGACGATGCGCGCCGCGTCGAGCGAGGCAGTGGTGTCCATCCGCATGTCCAGCGCGCCCTCACCGCGGAAGCTGAATCCGCGTTCGGAGGCGTCGAGCTGGACGCTGGAGAGACCGAAGTCGAAAAGGATCACGTCGGCCGGCACGAAGCCGGCTCTGCGTGCCAGGGCGTCCAGGTCGCTGAAACGGCCGTGGACGACGGTCGCCGCCGGCCCGAATGCGGCCAGCGCCGATCGCGCGGCTTCGACGGCGGCGGGATCGCGGTCGATCCCGAGCAGCCGGCCGCCTGGCTCGATCCTTTCCAGGATCTGGCGGGCGTGGCCCGCCTGCCCCACGGTGCAGTCGATCGCGACCGCACCCCGCTGGGGCTTGAGCAGCTCTATTACCTCTTGTGAAAGTGCAGGTTGGTGACCGCTCAGCGTCCTGAGATCACCCTGTCAGCGAATTCTGTAAAGCGCCCTTGCGCGTCGGCGTTGTAGCTGTCCCATCGGCCCTCGGGCCAGATTTCGACTCTCGATCCCATGCCGATCACAACCGCCGTCGACGGAGACTCGATTCCCGTCAAGCGGCGCTGCTCCATCCCGAGCGTGATCCGGCCCTGGGCGTCCGGCTCGAACGCCTCCGACATCGAATAGAGCGTCCGCGCCAGCGCTCGCTGGTCCGGACCCGGCAGTGGGCTGCGAAGCTCCTGCGCCAGCGCGTCCCAGAGGTCCGGCGGGTAGATCGCGAGCGCGCTGTCCTGGCTCACCGAGACGTAGCTTCCCTCCGGCAGCTGCTTGCGAAACGCGGCTGGAATGGCGATCCGTCCTTTGTCGTCCACGCGGACCCGATGTGCCCCGGTGAACACTCATCGGGCCTCCCAGAACTTGAGGAGGGCGCGCTTCTGGCGGGCGCAAAGACCACATCCGCAGCCGTAGAGCTCCATCGGCAGGGGGTTGCCCAGCTTGTCGAACCGGTGGTTGATGGGCGCGTAGGCGCGGAGCCACATGTCCCTAGCGAGCTGAGGTGGGTTGTGAAACGCCTCCATGCGGTTGACCCGAAGCCGGCGGTTCATCTCTGCCATTCAGAGAGGCCTCGAGCTGATCGGTAGCCTCGCCGGCACCATCGCGGCTGCGGGGAGAAGTGGCGTAGAGGAGGTGTATGGCGTGCCGTACTTGGACGTAGGGTGCGACGTATGTTTCCATGTAGCTTGGTTCACCACTTCTCCCCACTGATCACCGCGATTCGCCGCGAAACTTAACAGTGGCGTCTACCCCTGTCAATACCTTTACCACAAGATGTAGCGTGGCCAAACCGGGGCCAGGTGGGCGCAGTCCAGCATCTTGTGGTTTCGAAATTCGAAGCCCCTAGATGGGGT
>VBGM01000055.1 GCA_005880855.1 Chloroflexota bacterium | reverse complement strand
TCTGGTAGGTTGGCGACTCGTCGCCGCTCGCCTGGGCGGCTATGGCGCTGAGGGCGATCAGGCCGAGCGCGAGCCCCACCATCGCGAGCAAGCGCACCGCGCCCGCCGGCCCGGCTCGCCAGACCAGCCTGTTAGCCCCCCCCATTGGCCCCAAGGTGGGCCGATTGTATAGAAATGATTTCGTAAAGTCATGAAGTTGGCCACGTCGAAAAGTGGCTGCTTTCGAGGGCGCCGCGTGAACTGTGTCCTAAGCGAGGTCGATTCCATCCGGGCCCAACAGTGGATGTCGCGCCGAATGATATGACCGTCGCGCTGGGTGGGGATCGCGGGCACATCGATGTCCGCATCAGCGTCGGCGATCGACCAAGTAGACGTTGTGGTCGCGTTCATCGGCGAGAGGGCCGCGCCGTCAAGTCCGACGTGCACCCACATAAAGAAATTGATTGACAGTCGAGCTATCCGCAGTTAGGGTGGCGCTGCCCGAGTCGGCCAGCCATTAGGAGAATGACGTGCGCCGATCAACCGGGTTGGCACTTGTGTTCGCGGTCCTTGCCATGCTCGTGGCTCCTAACCCAAGCGCTGCGCAAGGTCCGACCTCCCCGCCCGGCGCGCCGACTGGCGTCACCGCGTCAGCAGGCACGCTTTCCGCCATAGTCACCTGGATACCTGCGGGCTCGCCCGCCGACAGTTTCACGGTGAAGTCGAACCCGGGCGGCATCAGCGCCACCGTTGGTGGCACGTCCACCAGCGCGACCGTCAGTGGCCTCGGCTTCTTGGCGAGCTACACATTCTCTGTGACAGGAAACAACGCGCTTGGCGCCGGCCCCGCGTCGGCACAGTCCAATGCCATTACCCCCGACCCGCCAGGCGGCCCCTATCACCAGGGATTCGCCGCCAATCTGCTCAACCAGAACATCGCCGCTGGAAAGCCGGTTGCGACAAACCTGGGGGACGACCCCTTTCACCTACCCGGGCTCTCAGCGGTTGTGGTCAACCTGACCGCTAGCCAGGCAACGGCATCAACAGCTGTTCAGGTGGTCAACAACCAGCAGGTAGTCCGGACGATCTCGGTGGCTTCTGGCCAGGTCGAGTCCAGCCTGGAGGTGATCGCAGTACCGGCCCAGCTAACGCAGGCAGCGATCCAGGTGACCACCGGCACGGCCCACGTTCAGCTCGACTTCGTGGGTTATTTCACCGGCCCGAGTGCCGTGCGTGATCACAGCGGTTTGCTCGAAATGATTGCTCCGACGACCCTGCTGGACGCCTCGGTCGCCGCCGGCTCCACGACGACCGTCCCGGTGCTCGGTCAGGGTGACGTTCCAGCTGGCGGCGTCGCCGACGTCCTGCTCAACGTGATCGCGACAGGCGCGACCGGCGCCGGCGCCGTCGCGCTCCGCCCGTCGGGCGGCCTCGCTGCCGGAATCACGACTCTCGGCTTCGCGGCCGGCCAGACGACGGCCAATCGCGCGATCGTTGCCGTTCCGACCAGCGGAGCCATCTCTGTGATCGACACCGGTGCGGCGGCCAGCGTACATCGACGTCCTCGGCTGGTTCACCGACGGCTCTGACCCAACGGCCCTCGGTTCTCTCTACAGCCCAGTCTCACCAGCACGCCTGCTGGACACCAGCGCGCAAGGCGGGCCGGTGCCCGCGGGCGGTTCGGTGAACGTTGGGGTTTGGGGTCACGGTGGTTCGCCGGCGGCCACCTCGACCGCGCCGCCGACCAGCGCCCTGTTCGAGATCACCGCGGTGGCGCCGGCCGGCCCCGGGTCGATCTCGGTCTCGGGCGCGACGATGATCGTTTTTGCAGCCGGCCGAACGGTTTCGCGCACTGTGCTCGCGCACCTGGCCAGCGACGGCTCGGCCGTGGTCAAGGTGAGCGGCTCAGCAGCGAATGTGACGGTCGACCTGCTGGCGTATTACTCAGGCGACCTGATCGTGCCCGGGAGCACGAAAGTGTTGAGCCCGGCCCTGCTTGCCGGCATTACGACCATGGGCGCCGACCTCTCGATCACATTTGCTCCGGGCACCCAGGTCAGCCCTCCCATACAGCTCAATGATGTGATCAATGCGGGCATCAGCCCCACCACGCCGAAAGGATTCCTCCGCCGCGTGCTCAGCATCACGACGCTGCCCAGCGGTGCCGTCGTTGTCGGCACGCGGGTGGCCCTTCTTTCTGAGGCATTGACGGCCTTCACGGTTGACTGGGTGGCGGCGCCGATTGGCGGGTCACGATTCGGAGCCTATTCAAATGGCCCCCGGTCGACGGTGACCACTTCCGCTCCTACCGCTTCCGGGAATCCGTTCCCACCACCACCGCTCACCTCGATCGACCCCAATTACCCGCTCCTGGCCCTCGCGACGCCGAACCACCCCATTACGGCGTCAATTGGAAGTGCGGCCGAGGTGTCGCTGACAGACATCGAGGTCCAGGTGCTCCCGCATGTCCATCTGGAATACAACTTCTTCACTAACACCGCTAAGGCCGCCTTTGCTTTCAGCGAAGGCCTGCGGTTCGCGGTCGACTTCACGATCACCAAGGACCTGACAGCGGTGAACTTCCTGGTGCCCGGGACGGACAAGACCATTCCACTGGGAGTAGAAATTCCGATCCCTATTGGTCCAATAGTTGTCGTCATCACGCCTGTTATCGTGTTGGCCGTAACCGTCGACGCGAGCATCTCTGTCGGGCTGTCGATCACGTACCACTTCGACAAGTTCACGCAGGTCACCGAGAGCTACGACGGAAAGCAGTTCCATACCAGCCAGCTCGCGCAGGTGTATGCGGACGGGATCACCCCACCCGAAGCGAGTGCTAATGCGGATCTGAAAGTTGCCGCTCACACATCGCCCGGCATCGAGTTTTATGACCTTCCATTTTTCTCGGCGCTGGTAGACATCAGCCTCTATGCAAAGGTCAGCGCGTCAGTGACGTGCTCGGCGATTCCAACGCCGCCAACGTGCGGCCCGGCAGCTCCGTGGTGGACGGTCTCCGCGGGGATCTGTCTCGGCGTCGCAATGAACCTGGATCTGTTCTTGATCCAAAAGTTCTTTTCGCAGGACTTCCTGTGCGTCGACATCGTGATTGCGCACGCTCCGGGACTCAGATTGGATGTTCAGATCGTGCCGACGTCCGCGACTGTTCCCAGGTTCCAGGTGCAGCACTTCCATGCGGCTGTGACCAACAGCCCGGGGGGCGTTACCTGGTCCGTGCCTGGCGGTTCGGCGTCAGGCACGCTCAGCAACACGAACTTGAGCGATGCCGACTACACGGCGCCTGGTCGTGCGGGCCAGTACAAGGTGAAGGTTGCGGCCAACGCCGACCCGACCTCGTTCAGCACGGCAACGGTCACTGTTCTTGCTGTTGCACCAAGCCCACCGACCGGCGTGCTTGCGGGCCTGACGGGGCCGACCTCGGTCAACGTCACCTGGAACCCGCCCGCCGATGATGGTGGTGCGGCAGTCACGGGCTACCAGGTCACAAGCTCGCCAGGCGGCATTGTGGTCGGAGTTGGCGCGACCACCCAGGTGGCATCCTTCACCGGTTTGACTCCGGGCACCCTATACACCTTTACAGTAACGGCGACTAATTCGGCGGGTCTGACGAGCGCGCCGTCGCCTCCATCGCCGCCGATCCAGATGCCGCCGGCCGGCCCGATGTCGATCGTCCCGACCGCGATCAACTTCGGAACGGTGGCGCTCGGCCAGTCCGCCTCTCCTCAGACGGTGCTCGTCACCGCCGATGGCAATCCGCTCGTCATCTCGACGGTCACGCTCGGCGGCACAAATCCCGGCGAGTTCGCGATCCAATCCGACTCGTGCAGCGGACAGACCGTTCCGCCTGGAAATACATGCTCGTTCAATGTGCTTTACATACCCACCGTTCAAATCGCGGCGAGTGGCATCGTGACGATCAACGACAGCGATTCCACCTCACCGCAAGCTGTCGCGCTCACAGGAAGCTCGCCGGTTCAGGCGACATCGGGTCTTTTCCCGGTCGGTGACATCCAGATGATCGACTCGCAGGTCGGATACGTCGTGAACGCCGGCTCATTCAACCGAGCCAGCGTCATGAAGACCACCGACGGCGGCAAGACCTGGATTCGCTTGCCCACGCCGACAAATGTCGTGATCTACGCCCATGACATCAACATTCGCTTCCTCGACGCCGACCACGGTTTTGTGTTTGCCTGCATGCCGTCGTCGACAGGCGCGTGCATCACTCCGCTGCTCATCTCGACAAGCGACGGCGGCCAGACCTGGAAGCAGCTGAGCAACATCCCGGACCACCTCGGCGTGAAGTCCATGTGGTTCACCGATTCGCTGCACGGATGGATCACCGGCGGCCTGGCGGGCCCGACTCCGCCTCCCGATTACTTCGGCAGCTCGTCCCTCACGGGGTTGTACGCGACCACGGACGGCGGGTTGACCTGGACGAAGGAGACCCTCCCCGATCCAATCCTCGCGACCCCTGACTGCATCCCTAGCTCATTCAACACTGGGGTCAAGTTCGTCGACTCCCTCCACGGTTGGGTGGCCGGGACGTCCATCTGCAACTCGACCATCGCTCCCCATGGTGTGATCGCCCAGGGCGGCCTGGTCTGGACGACGAGCGACGGCGGAGCGACGTGGACAGTGAACGCGCTCCCTTCAAACGTCATCACGCTGAGCAATCGCGAGCTGGACGTGCTCAGCGCAACGCAGATGCGCACATTGGCGGTCCTGCAGGACACGCCCTTTGAAAGGCACATCTACCTCATGTCCACTGAGGACGGCGGTGGAACATTCAGCTTCAACCTGTCGCCTCAGTTCGGTGCCGCCGACCTCGTATTCACCGACCCGACGCACGGCATCATGGTGGGCAATGACGGGTCAGTGTGGCGAACTGCCGATGAAGGTGCGACCTGGTCAGAGGTGGGGACGCTGCCGAAGTTCTTGAGCTCGGCCGGCAAGGTCCAGAGCTACACCTACACCCGAATGACCAGCACCGATGGCACCAACGTCTGGGTGGTCGGAACTGTCGTCTTCGGACCCAACAACCTCAGCCTTCAGACGGCGGGCTTCATCGAGCACTCGGCTGACGGCGGAGCGACCTGGACGGTTCAGCTGCTGGGGAACGGAACCTAGCGAGGAGTCTGGACCAGTAGAACGTCGATCTTGAACTCGAAAATGGTCGGGGGCCCGGGACGCTATTTGAACCGCTCGGCGCGGTCTCGTCCACCGAGGCCGTTTTCGAGGGTTTGGGACCATTTCGGAAACTCAACGTGCGATCCGCAGTCGGTTTCAGCCACCGAGATCGCCCAAATTACTACATGGTGATCACCATGGAGTAGCCTCGGCGCGTGAGCTCGCGAAAGCTGTTCATCGGTGTCGCCGGTATCGTCCTGTTCGCGCTCGTGGCGATTCTCGCCGCCCTTGCTGCGAACAATATTCGAAGGCCGGCACCCGAGCTCCCTCCTGGGGGAACCCTGGTTGCGACGCTTGTCCGGCCGTCAGCCCACGACGTTGTAGCCGGCTTCGGCTCGATCTGGATCTCTAGCGGCCCGGGCGCCACTATTGCCAGGATCGATCCGACGACGGACGCCGTCACCGCGGTCATCACGTTGCCGGATCCCGCGACGGTCCTGGCCGTCGGAGCAGATTCGATCTGGGTGACCAGCGCCCCTGGCAACCGGGTGACCCGGATCGACCCGGCCACCGACCGCGTCGTCGGGAGCCTCTCTTCCGGCGAGCGTGGAGCCTTGGGAATCACAGTCTTCGACGGTTACGTCTGGGTCGCAAACCACAATGGCGATCCGACCGGTTCCGTGGCGAAGATCGACCCCGTCAAGATGCAGGTCGTCGACCGCATCCCCCTGGGCGATGAACCAGATGCCGGGCCGACCTTGATGGCATCTGGTGCTGGTTCGATCTGGGTCGGCGTCCAGAACATCAATGCCGTCGTTCGTATTGATCCGAGCACCGACACCATCGTCGCCACCATCCCGGACGGGGGTGCGTGCAGCGAAATAGCCGCCGACGACCAAGCCATATGGGTCGCGGGCGGCTGCCTTCCCGGTCCCGGTGTCACACGCATCGATCCGGCCACCAACGCAGTTACCGAAGTGAGCAATGCCAGTGGCAACTCCCCAGCGATCGCGTTAGGGGGAGACTCGGTCTGGTACGCGACGACCGACAATTCTCTCGGGCGCATCAATGTCACGACGCACAGAGTCGCCGGTCGACTCAGACTTCCGGGCCCGGGTTGGGCCGCCACCGTCGCGTACGGGTTCGTCTGGGTTACAGACCGGGTCGATGGACTCCTCTTTAAGGTCAAGCCTAACTAGAGCAAGTGCTGCCGATAACCCGGGTGACCCGGATCGACCCGGCCACCGACGGCGTTGTCGGGAACCTCACTTGGTTCAGCGATGGGCTACGCGCTCGATCCCTGGTGCAAGTTCGATCTGGCCACTTGGCTGAACACTGCAGAACTACTGCAGTAATGCACCACCCTCTGTCACACAAGCTCCGCCGCGCGGATTAGCCGAATTCGGAGAATTGGTCGGGGGCGAGCTAGTGCAGGGCAGCCGCCTTCCTCCATCTGTGTTCTTCGGGAAATTGTGACGTGGCTGTGACCCGCCCTGGGAGTTAACCGGGCTGCTCGGCATCTTCAACGCGCCCGGCGACCCTTGGCTACGCCGGTCAGACTTCGCGATCGGGGCAATGCATCGCCGGACGTATAGTCCAGCCCTGATGGATGACGACTCGCTTCCCGGGGCGTTCAGCGGCCGGCCGCCCAGGCCGATCTCACCGGCGACTTTCGATCAAGCGTACGGTGCCACCGCGCACAGCGAACTGGTCTGGCGGCTGGCGGCACAGGCGTATGGCGAGGACTATCCCTCAGAAGTGCAGCCCTGGGGAATGACGACCTTTTGGGTGTTGGGCCGCTGCGTGTCCGGGCTGCGAGTCGGACCGGGGCACCTGCTGGTTGATCTCGCCTGCGGCCGAGGCGGTCCGGGTCTCTGGCTTGCCCGCGCAACCGGCGCGGACTTGATTGGCATCGACTGGTCACCCGTCGGTGTCGAGACGGCCAGCGCTCGCGCTTCTAATTTCGTCCCGGCCGACCGGGCGCGCTTCATGGTGGGCGATCTGGCAGCCTCCGGCCTGCCTGACGGGTCCGCGGATGCGGTTGTGTGTCTGGACTCGATCTTCTTCGCCGCCGACCGGATCGCCGCGCTCCGCGAAGTGCATCGGCTGCTCCGACCGGCGGGCCGCTACGTCTTCACCGCCCCCGAGGTACAGACACCTACGCAACCTTTCCACGTCCCCGACTGGGCGCCCCTGCTCGAAGCTGCCGGACTCCAGCTGGAAAATAAGGAGGTGGTGCCCCACCAGGCCGAACAGCTGGGGCGCATGTACCAGCTGTGGCTAGAACACCTCGACGCGATCCGCGCCGAGGTCGGCGGTGCGGCAGCCACCCGGCTCGAGGCAGAGGCGCGCGGCGTTGGCCCGATATTGAAGAACCGCAAGCCCTTGCTCATCGTTGCGCGTCGCCCAGGCTAAACGCAGATACCGACAGCCAGGCCCGCCACGTGGTCCGACAGCCGAAGCCGGGCCTGCTGGCATTTTTGAGGACTGTTGCGCGACGGCCGGCGGAAGTGATGCTTTGTATAGGTTGAGATATCTGGTAGCCCACATGCTCCACGATCCGGTCTCGGGGAAGTCATGCGCCTCGACGGGCTGGCTGGTGGACCCGTTCGGTAGGGTTAGTGGCCGCTGCGCTGGTTGCGTTGGGGATGCGCCGACAGCACGCCCTCGCAACCCGGGGCCGGGCCAGACTTTGGACCGCTAACCCCCGACAGGCAGGCAGGCTAGATCAACAGTGCTTCAAAACTCAGCCCGGGGGTTGCCCTTTTTGCGATCACAAAGCCCCCACAGTAGTTCTTCGGCTCCGTGAGGAACTCTGCGCCGGTCGAGAGTTAACGAACACAGCAGACGGTTCCCAGGGTCAAGTCGCCTGGAGGCCCGGAGTCGGAAGAAGCCCGAGGTTGACGAGGAGCCCGTAGAAGTTGGCCTCGACAATCATCGTCCTGACGCGGCCGTCCACGAACCTGAACAGGTAGAGCGCGGTCAAGACGGCCGGCTTGCCGGTCGCCGGATAACCGAACAGGGGTCCGGAGTGTGTGGCTGTGAACGTGACACGCGTGGCGACCGTGTCTCCTTCGGCGATGAGATCGTCAATCGTCACCTCAAGGTGCGAGTAAGCGTGCTGCATCATCCGGGCGTTGCTCTCGTCGGCTCCAGCGAGCAGCGAGCTCGGCACGAAGAACTCGCGCACGAATTCGACGTTGCCACGAACATAGACCTCTTCGAAATAGCGACGGACCGCGGCCTTGTTCGTCTCCTCGTCGCTCATCGCCGCGCCGATTCTCCACTGGTTACTTGTTCGTCCGCGGCCCGCCGATTCAACATATCTGTGCCCCAGCCCACCGAGTCTCGGCGGCGAGTTCGTCGACTGCCATAAGCAACCGCTCACAAATGCGCGTTTGCCTTTGCCGCCACGCGGTCGTTTCATCATATGTTCCTGGGTGCGGGCCTGTGTGCAGTCGGGGCGCCAGGTGCTCGCCGGGGGCGTCTAGAGGGTCGTCTCCACAGGGGTCGGGGTGGTCGGGGGCCCGGGATTTGACCTCGAACGGAAGCATTGTGCAGGCCCGTTGGGCCCATTTGGGTCCATCTTTGAGTCGTGGATCACTACACGATTTACTACATGGAACCGGCGCGGTGGGATCGGTGACGCCGGCTCGTTCAAAGCCGGCGAAACCTGTGGTGTTGGTTTTGATGGGCGTGTCCGGCTGCGGGAAGACGACGGTGGCACACATCCTGGCCGACCGCCTGGGTTGGCTCTTCAAGGAGGGCGACGATCTACACCCTCAGTCGAACATCGTGAAGATGAAAGGCGGACGACCCCTCAACGATTCAGACCGCCGGCGATGGCTCGAGAGGGTCGCTGTCTGGGTCGAAAGACAGGTCGATGCCGGAGAAAACGGCCTAATTTCGTGCTCGGCTCTCAAGAGGTCTTATCGAGACGTGATCAATCGACGCGGCTCGGGGGTCGTGTTCGTGTTCCTGGCCGGCTCTAAGACGACCATTGCGCAGCGCCTGGCGGCGCGGCAAGCGCATTTCATGCCCTTGAGCCTGCTCGACAGTCAGTTTGCGGACCTCGAGGATCCCCAACCGGACGAACCGCACATCACGGTAGATATTGATCCGCCACCAACCGTGATCGCACAGCGTATCTGGCGGGAGCTCGGACTGGATGACGTCGTCGAGACCGGCGCGCATTGATACGTCTTTACGTGTCTGCCCAGGAACCTCTCAACGACTATTCATAGGTCGCGAATCGTCGTTTTGGAATCGCTTTGTCATCCTCGACCCACGAACGGCATCTTCGTCGCCATCACGGTCATGAACTGAACGTTGGTATCGAGCGGGAGGCTGGCCATGTACAGGACCGCGCGTGCGACATGCTCGACGTCAATTCGTGGCTCGACCTCGATATCCCCGTTCGCTTGCAGGATGCCCTC
>VBGM01000054.1:543-14039 GCA_005880855.1 Chloroflexota bacterium | reverse complement strand
GTGGCCCTGGAAGCGTCGAAGGTGCGGCCGGTGCCTTCATGGCTTTCATTCAACGGCGACGACAAGACCGGCAAGGTCCTCGCCCGCCCCGACCGTCACGAGATGGAAGCGGGCGTGGAAGAGCAGTTGATCGTCGAGTTCTATTCACGGTAAAGGAACGGAGGTAGGGAACCCAAATTGGCAATTGACACTCAGCTGACCGTTACGCCGCAGGTTCGCAAGCTCGAGACGAGCGCGAACTACGGCAAGTTCGACATCGAGCCGCTCGACCCGGGCTTCGGGACGACGCTCGGCAACACACTCCGCCGCGTGCTGCTCTCCTCGCTGTGGGGTGCGGCCGTGACGTCGATCCAGATCGACGGTGTCGCACACGAGTTCACCGCGATCCCGCACGTCAAGGAAGACGTGACCGAGGTCATCCTCAACCTCAAGAGGCTGTGCTTGAAGAGCTTCACCGAGGATCCGGTCACGCTGCTCCTGGACGTCAAGGGCCCGGCCGAGGTGCGCGCGTCGCACATCCAGGCTTCATCTGACGTCGAGATCGTCAACCCCGACCTGTACATCTGCACGCTGGCGGCCAAAGGCCACCTGCGCATGGAGCTGAACGTGGAGCGGGGCAAGGGCTACGTGCCGGCCGACCGCAACAAGCGTGAGGGCCAGCCGATCGGGGTCATCCCGATCGACGCCATCTTCTCCCCGGTCGAGAAGGCGAACTTCACCGTCGAGAAGACCCGCGTCGGGCAGTCGACCGACTACGACCGCCTGCTCATCGAGGTCTGGACGGACGGCACGATGTCGCCCGAAGAGGCCGTGAGCCACGCGGCGTCGCTGTTCACCAAGCACCTGCAGCTGTTCGTCAACTTCCCCGACTCCATCTCGCGCCCGGGCACGCCGGAGAAGAGCGAGCAGAGCCGGTTGATGGACACGCCCATCGAGGAGCTCGACCTCTCGGTGCGCGCATTCAACTGCCTCAAGGCAAACGAGATCCAGACCGTCGGCCAGCTGCTCCAGAAGCGCGAGGAAGAGCTTCTTGCGCTGCGCAACTTCGGGCGCAAGTCGCTGGACGAGATCAAGGAGAAGCTGGTGGAGAAAGGCTTCATCAAGCCTGAGGAGATGGGCAGCGTCCTTCGGGGCTGAGCCTGTTTCATGCGACACCAGAAGAGCGGCCGCCGTTTCAACCGGGACACCAACGCACGCAAGGCGCTGATGCGCAACCTGTGCACGTCCCTGCTCGAGACCGGCCGCATCACCACCACCGAGGCCAAGGCCAAAGAGCTGCGACGGTGGGTCGAGCGCCTGATCACGACGGCCAAGGACCAGGACCTCAGCGCGCGGCGTCGCGTCGCCGAAGAGGTCTCGAAGCCCGAGGTGGTGGAGCGCCTGTTCTCGAACCTGCTGCCCCGGCTAACTGAGCGCCCCGGCGGCTACACCCGGATCATTCACAAGGGCCCGCGCCTCGGCGACGCGGCGCCGATGGTGATCATCGAACTCGTCGACTGATTGTTTTAAAAACTGAATATCAAAGTCGTGCTGGAGTACGACGGAAGTGGGTTTGCCGGCTGGCAGCAGCAGGCGCACGGGCGCACTGTGGAAGCCGAGGTGAAACGGGCGCTGCGCGAGCTGACCGGCAAGGACCATGTGGTTTACGCCGCGGGGCGCACCGACGCCGGCGCTCATGCGGAGGGCCAGGTCGTGAACTTTCGGTTCGAGGGCCGCATCACCGCACCGCGATTGGTCGCGGCGCTCAATGCGCGGCTGCCAGACGATGTGGCTGCCCGTAGCGCTGAGGTGGTGCCGGACGATTTCCACGCCCGCTACTCAGCGAAATGGCGGCGCTATCGTTACCGCTACCTGGACCGCCCGGCCAGGCCCGCTCTCGAACGAGGCCGGTGCTGGCATATGCCCGCCAGGCTCGACGTTGAGGCGATGTCGATGGCGGCGCGGCCGCTGGTCGGCAAGCACGACTGGACCAGCTACTGCTCGGCCTCCGAGCCTGCGCGCTCACGCGTGCGCGAGATGCGTTCCGTGAAAGTGGAGCGGCGAGGGGACTTCGTCGAGCTGGAGCTGGTGGCCGAGGGATTCCTCCGAGGCCTGGCGCGCGGCATCGCAGGCGCGCTGGCGGAGGTGGGCCGAGGGCGCAAGCCACCGCAGTCGGTGGGCGAGGTGCTCCGAGCCAAAGACCGGCGCCTGGCGCCGAAAACAGCCCCTCCCGGCGGGCTCACCTTGATGGAAGTGATTTACTGAGCAACTTGAAATGAGCAAGCAGAAGACGTGGACGGCGAAAGCCGCGGATCTGAAGGGTGATTGGTTTGTGGTCGATGCCACGGACCAGGTCCTCGGCCGCCTGGCGAGCAGCGTGGCCAAAATCCTGCGCGGCAAGCACAAGCCCACGTTCACCCCTCACCTGAACACCGGCGACCATGTGGTCGTGATCAACGCCGCCAAGATCAAGGTCAGCGGCGGCAAGCTCCTGGGCAAGGAATACACGCGGTACACCGGCTACCCCGGAGGCCTGCGCAAGCGCACCCTTCAGCGGGCGCAGGATCTCGACCCGACGTTCCCCGTGACCAACGCCGTCCGCGGCATGCTGCAGCGGAACACGCTCGGCGCCGACATGCTGAAGCGACTTCGCGTCTACGCCGGTCCCGACCACGGCCACGTGGCACAGAAGCCGAAGGTCGTCACATTCGATTCGAGAGGGGACATCAAGCTTGGCTGAGATTTTCAACCGCGGCACCGGTCGGCGCAAGAACGCGATCGCGAGGGTGCGCATCCAGCCTGGAGAGGGCCGGATCACCTTTAACGAGAAGGACCCGCTGGCTTACCTGGGGCGCCGAGTCCTGGAGATGGCGGCGCTCGCGCCGCTGCGCGTGACCAGCACCCAGCGCAAGTTCGACATCAGCGTGAAGGTGATCGGGGGCGGCAGCAGTGGCCAGGCCGGCGCCATCGCGCACGGCATCGCGCGGGCGCTCATCAAATACGACCCAGATTTCCGTCCCGCATTGAAGAAGGCCGGCCTTCTGACGCGCGACGCGAGGATGAAGGAACGCAAGAAATACGGCCTGAAGAGGGCGCGGAAGGCACCCCAGTACACGAAGCGGTAGTAAACAGTCGGGGCCTGAGCTGGCCAGACTGCCGCAACACGCGCGACCTCGGTGGCCTGCCGGCACGGAGCGGGCTCACGCGCAAGGGCGTCCTGGTGCGCTCCGACAACGTCGCGGCCCTCACGTCCGCGGGGCGCCAGGCGATGGTCGACTACGGCATCACTACCGTGATCGACCTGCGCACCGAGGCCGAGGTGAACGGCGCGCCTGGCCCGCCGTTCTCGACATTCCAGAGCACATCGCCGGTCCCGACAACCAATGAAGGCGACGGCGCCGCCTTGATCCGTCTGCACCTGCCGCTGATCGACGACGCCACCGCGCCGGTGCTCAACGCATCGCCGGCCATGCAGGACCGTTACCTCCTCATGGTCGATCGGAGGCAGGCCGCCATTGGCGCGATCTTCGAGGCGATCGCTTCGGCGGAAGGCCCGGTGTTGTTCCACTGCTTCGCCGGAAAAGACCGCACCGGTATCGTCGCCGCGATCATGCTGTCGGTAGCCGGCGTGGACCCAGAGGCTATCGGCGAGGACTACGCCGAGACCGACGTCCAACTGGCGAGCCGCTACGAGGAGTGGCTCGCGACGGCCGCGCCCGATCGCGTCGAGCTCATGCGCGACGAGCTGCGCTGTCCGCCGGAGTGGATGCTGAACACACTGGACCATCTCAAGAGGAAATGGGGTGGGGTGGAGGGCTACCTCGAGGCCGCGGGCCTGGATTCGTCCGCCATCTCCCGCCTGCAAAGCAAGCTATCGAGCTAGTCCGGACCTCTCGCGACGGATCGGTTGAAACCGAAGGTTGGAGGCACCGTGAGCAGAGGACCGTCAGCCGATTTGACGAGCTGCCACCCGCCCTCATGGACCAGCCAGTGGTGACGGTGGCACAACAGAACAAGATTCTCTAGGTCGGTTCGGCCGCCCCTGACCCAATGGATCAGGTGATGACCAACGGTCCATGAGGCCGGCCGATCGCACCCAGGCCACCGGCAGACCTTGTCCCGCGCCCTCAGAGCGCGATTTTGCGCCGGCGATATCACACGCTTCGAGCGGCCGACATCGATCACCATCGAATCGGAGCCCAACAAGATGCGAGTGACATTGCAGTCGCAAGCGATGCGCTCAACCGCCTTTGCCGATATCGGCAAAGAAAACTCGAGGTCCGCAGCGGGCGCACCACACTGCCCAAGCAATGTTTCGAGCGTGGTCGTGATCTGCAGCTGTGGCCGCTGCCTTCCCGGCTGTGCTCCCGCACCACCATCGAGCAAGTGATGGGCGGCTTCGACCAGGGCGTCGCCGAGTCTGCGATCCAGCTTGCGGCCATCGTCCTTACCGGCGGGCTTCGACAGCGGTTCGAGGGCAGTCCTGAGAGCTGCGCCGCCTTCGGGATCGAGGACGCCGCGGATCCAAACCATGCCGCCCTGGCCGGTGGTCAACGTCAGCGAACGAGCTTCGACCCGCGCCGCCTCGTCGCGTGCATAACCTTCGGCGTCGGCCGCATGGCGAGAGTGATCACAGAAGTCGCGAAAGCGCGCCACGCTGTACTCTCGCGCCTTGTCCAGCAAGCGGCTCTCATCGAACGGTTTGGCCGGCCCCTCGGCCTCGGCGATGGCGGTCGCCGTGCGTGCGATCAGGGCTAGGTGCGTGAAGCCGATCTCGCCCTCGAGCATTGCCTGACCGCTCTCCGGCAGACCTCGGAGCTGCTCGCCAACCGCAAGCCGGTCTCCTGCCGCTCCGCTGCCCATGTGGCAGTTGATTCGGATCCAGTGGTTGGGCGAGACCGCACCCTGCTCTTCGTACTCGTCGGTCGCTGCAAAGGCGGCAGCATCCTGCGAGAACTTCAGCTCCAGCATGTCGATCGCACGGCGCGAGTGGTAAACCCTCGCCGCACGATCTGGACCGCTCACCGGCGGAGGGCACTCGCAATACTCAGCAACAGCCGCGAGGAGGCGATCAACCTCTGGTGCCAGGGGCGCCTCCAGCTCAATCACGAGTCCAAATTACGAACGAACTCTGGTCCACACAATGTTCTTTACACGGCGATCTCTTCTTGGACTCTTGACAGAACTCGGTTAGTTCGGGGTGCCACATGGACAGTCCTGACCCATGATCACGTGGATCTTGCCGTCCGCGAGAAAGATCGTGCCGCCATACGAGGGATTGCTCTTGCGGTTGAAGGTGATCAGCCCGCCGTGGCCGTTGTCGACCGCGCTCTGCTCGACCCAGTCGCCTTTGGCCAGGCCGGCTTTGTAGAACGCGAAAGTCTTGACGCCGCTGTCGTCGGTTGCCCAGGTGATCTCCTCGAACTCGCGGCGGTCCTTGCTCGTGGCGCCCGGGCTGGGCGGCCGGCCATATGCCTGCGAGAGCGCCAACGCCCCCGCATAGACAGGGAAGTCGGCCGGCACATCCGCCGGCTGAGGAGTGCCCATGCCAGGGAGCTGGTGGGCGGCCGGGTTACACGCGCTGACGGCGAGCAAGATCAGGCCTGCCGCGACCAGGGTCGCGACCCGAATCGGTTTCATGAGACGAGATCATGACCCGGCGGCAAAGAGGTGTCGTCAGTACGACTACTGAGAAGTAACCTACCCGCGTGCAACGCAGCCCAGAGGTGCTGGTCTTCGCCACCTACCTGGCCCCCTGTCTCAAGCCGCTCTACCAGCTCGTCACCGACACGGTCGGCGAGGAGCTCGGACGCCCGACGCGCCTGGTCGACGGCACCTCGCTCGATCAGCTGAGGCAGGGCGAAGTGGGTTTCGCGTTTCTCTGCGGCCTCCCGTATGTCCGGCTCCGGCGAGAGGATCCATCGCTCGTCGACGCCATCGCCGCGCCGGTCGTGAGTGAGGTCAGGTACGGAGGGCGGCCGATCTACTTCTCGGACGTCATCGTGCCCCGGGACAGTCCGGCCAAGGCCTGGGGCGACCTCCGCGGGGCTTCTTGGGCGTACAACGAACCCGACTCCCATTCGGGTTATCTGGTCACCCTGAGTCGCCTGGCGGAGACGGCCGAGCGCGCCACCTACTTCAGCCGCTGGGACCCGACTGGATTCCACGAGCGGTCGATCGAGATGGTCGCGCGTGGAGAGGTCGGCGCATCTGCCATCGACTCGCACGTGCTGGAGCTGGCCTTGCGCAATCGCCCTGCGAATCGAGACCGGATCAGGGTCATCGACGTGCTGGGCCCATCCACGATCCAACCATTGGTGGCGACTCGCGCGGTGTCGGAATCACTCAAGAGGGACGTAGCGGAGATTGTCGTCGCCCTCGGCGATCGCCCGGAACATCGTGAGCGCCTTCAACGTTCGCTGGTCGACGGATTCGTGACCGTAGACGATGGGTCGTACGCAGACATACGCCGCATGCTCGCTGCCGCGGAAGCGGCACGGCTGTGTTGACAATCGACCGATAAGGGAGTACACCGCACCTCGACGCAAGTTTCGGCTGGGACAAAAAAGGGGTGGGGCCTATGAGCGTTCAGAGTCTCAACTCGTCGCGCTTGTCAGGGACGCCGCCGGCATCGTTCGGCCATCGGCATTTCTGGCAGCGCGCTCTCTCACGGCGGGCATTCATCGCGGGCGCGTCGGCCGGTATCGGCGGAGCCGCCCTGGCCGCCGCCGGCGCTCCGCTGTTGGCTTCGGCCCGCGGCACCCCGGGAGCTCCCAAGCCTGTCCCGGGCACGGCCGATATCTTCGGCACGCACTTCCACTTCAACTTCTTCGGCAGTGGCGACGCCTCGACGGTGTTCGACTTCAATGGCGGAATCGCTGCTGCCCACACGATCGGAAAGGGCAAGGGCGCGTTCAGCGACAAGACGTTCGACGTCGACATGCGCGTCATGAAGGGCGAGTACATCGACCTTGTCGGTCGCCACCAGAACGCCGCCTTCGGCTTCATCTGACTCGACGTCTTTGAGGGGCAGGCTGCCCCTGACTTTTCGAATCAGCTGCACGACTTCGATCCTGGATTCGGTGCCGGTGGCCTGTTCTGGACCATCCGGATTCCGGACAGCGCAGCGCTTGTCGAGCCTGGCGCCGGAGCGGCCAGCTTCCGAATGGACAACCTGGCCATCACCGATTACGGCGCGATACCCAACGGGCTCTTCCACTTCACGCCGCCCACGAACGGGCGGGTGAGCTTCGACATCGAGTGGTCCGGCGTCACCTCGCGCGAGAAGGTGCGGAATTCCGACCCTTCGCAGCGGTTCGGGGGCGATTTGGCGACCACTGGGACGCACGCCACCTGGAAGGGCTGGGATTCGACCGGCGCGCTCATCTTCGAGTCGAGCGACGACGGACAGACCACCTTGTTCGGCCAGGTCGGCCACGAGTTCAACGGCGCGTTCTTTCCAGGCTCCAGGTAAGGGGAGGGGTGGGGGGCCCCGAGCCCCCCACCGTGCCATCGACTCGAGCTAGGGGCCGCCCGCCTTCGTGAGGAAGGCCATGGCGTCTTCGATGGTCGGCACAGTCAACACGTTCTCACGGGCGAACTCGTTGGCTTCGAGCCACGCGCTCTGTCGAATGCGCTGGGCTGCCGCGGGCCGGTCGTAGTCCGTGCGCCGGAATTCGATCTCCGGCCCGAGTAGGGCCCAGAACGCCCCGGCCGCGCCGTAAGGCATTCCCACGCTGCCGGGGTTGATCACGCGTACGCGGCCCACCATGCGGTCGAACGGCATATGCGTGTGGCCGCAAACGACCACGTCCGCATCCACTCCCGCGAGAAATTCAGTTAGCCGCGAATCCGCCGTCCGTGCGGTCATGATCTCCTCGTCGCTCCGCGGCGAGCCGTGACAGAAGAGAACGCGGCCCAGCCCGTCCACCTCTATGACGATCGTTTCCACGAACGACGCCAGGAAGTCGCGGTCCTGGCGGGTCAGCTGTGACGAGCACCAGTCGAAGCCCGGCCCTTTCAATCGAGGTATCTGGCTGCCATCGAATCCCGCCACCAGGGCGCGATCGGCGTTGCCGCGGACAAACCGCGCGCCCGGCAGCCTGCGCAGAACTTGGAGCGTTTCCACCGGCAGCGGTCCTGACGCGACGTCCCCGCAGGAGACGATGAGCTCGACGCTCTCCCGAGACACGTCCGAGAGCACGGCCTCGAGAGCCGGAAGGTTGCCGTGGATGTCGGAGATGACCGCGACCCGCATGCTCACTCAAGCCTACCCGCCGAGCGCCGCAAGCTCGGAACGCGTCACGATTATGGACGTGAAGTTCGGCCTGGCCATCTTTCCGACCGAGTACGCGATCTCGATGGCCGAGCTGGCCCCCCTGGTCGAGCAGGCTGGTTTCGAGTCGCTGTGGGTCGCCGAGCATTCGCACATTCCGACCAGCCGCCAGACGCCCTGGCCCGCCGGCGGCGAGCTGCCGAAGCACTACTGGCACACGATGGATCCGTTCGTTGCGCTCACCGCTGCGGCGATGGCCTCCAAGACCCTCAAGGTCGCCACTGGCATCTGCCTCGTCGTCCAGCGCGACCCCATCCACACCGCCAAGCAGGTTGCGAGCCTCGACCTCTTGTCCAACGGCCGTTTCCTGTTCGGCATCGGGGGCGGCTGGAACAAGGAGGAGATGGCCGACCACGGTACAGACTTCCACACGCGCTGGAAGCTGCTGCGCGAGCGTGTCGAGGCCATGAAGTCGATCTGGTGCGCTACGGCCTGCCGCGGCCGCCCGCGCTCGCGCACCGGCTCGACAAGGAGACCTCCGGCTGCCTGGTGCTCGGGCGCCACCGCAAGGCCCTGGCGCATCTGGGGCTCCTCTTCAAGCATCGCAAGGTCGGCAAGACCTACTGGGCGGTGGTCGAAGGCTCGCCGCAAGCGGAGGAGGGGACGATCGACATCCCGCTCGGCCGGCTCGACGAAACCCGCGGCTGGTGGATGAAGCCCGACCCGAAGGGCTTGCCGTCGGTGACGACGTGGAAGGTTCTGGGCAGGGCCACCTCCCCCTGGAGGGGGGAGGTCGGCGCGCGAAGCGCGCCGGGTGGGGGTGATTGACTAACCGGCAACCGCAGTGAGCAATGCCTCAACCGTGCGTCCAAGCGTGGCGATCGGACTTCGGTAGCGGTCGAGCCGCCGGTGGTGGGCGCTGCCGGGCTGCATCTCCAACACGAGCCATTCACCCTCGGCACGCGCGAGCTCGGAGATATCCAGGCTTGGGATGAGCAAGCAGTCGTCACCGAAACGCATCGCGACACGATCCCAACTGAGCACACACATATAGGTAGTGGGGCGAGCTCGAAAGCTGGACCGCCTCACGTAAACGCGATTCTCGAGATTCGGGCGCTCCCATCCCGCGGTCTTCACCTGCAAACCCATAAATCGATGCGTGTCGACATGGCGCGCCAGGACCTCGACGGTCTCGAGGTCCGGAAATGGCCGAAATAGATTCAGCGACGGGGACTCGGCTAGACGGCGAACGACTTCGGACTCGCCCAGAAAACCCTCTGAGCCGCGATCGACGGCAAGCACCTCATCTGTAGAAGGCGTGAGCGCGAGCGCCCCGCCGAAGCGTTCGGCAAGCCCCTCGCGAGGGACAAGGTAGAGAGCCCAACGCGATCTGCCCCCGGCATGTAGCTGGAATGCCGCGGTCAGGTACTCGCGACCTTCCACGATGTCGTGCGCCGCCAGCTCGCGAAACTTTGCTTCGGGAACCACCAGGACCATCGCACCCAGCTGCTCGGCGTCCACGAGCACGCAGACCATGAGCGCTTCGTCGTCGTGAATGCTGCTTGCGGTCACGGTGATGTGAACCTGTCCCGCGGGGGTGAGCGACGTCCGTGCTTTGACCTGGACCGGCAGGTAGTCGCCGTCACTCAAACGATGCACGACACCGTCGATGCCCATGTCCCTGAGCGGCAGAAACACATGCAGCCCGCCCATCGATTGGCGCACCAGCTCTGCCCAAACCTTGAACTCCGCCACCTGGCCTGCGGCGAGGGTCTGCCCGTGGTGCCATGCCGCGTCGGTCTTCAACGCGCCGAATTGTCAGCCTTAACAGGCTGGGTTGGCGCGCGAGATGACGGGCCGGAGAATTGTCGCTGACCTGTCAATTACTCCAGGAGGATCGCGGTGAACGCAAAAGCGCCGGTCGTCAAGCAGCTCTACAGGCTGAGCATCGAGCCCCGCGTCGTCGAACACCTGGCCAAGCTCGCGGATCGCCTGCGCGAGCCGCGCAGCCGGCTTGCGACCAGGCTGTTCACGGAGGCCGTCATGGGCGCGAAGCTGCCGAAACGCTGATCAGTCGTCCGTGCGGTGCTTCGGGTCGTACTCGGGGTCGACCGCGTGCCCGCCGGGGTGGTCTGCGTACATGGCCTCGATCTGAGGCCTGTACTTCGACTCGATCACCCGGCGTTTGAGCTTCATGGTCGGCGTCAGCTCCTCCGATTCGGGCGACCACTCGGTCCCCAGGATGGTGAAACGCTTGAACTGCTCGATCCGCGAAAGGTGGGTATTGGCGATCGTCAGCGCGCGCCGCACCTCGGCGATGGTCGCGGGATGATCCGAGAGCTCGGCGAGAGACATGGCCTCGATGCGCTGCGACTTCGCCCACAACGGCGCGACCTGCGGATCCAGCACGACCAGCACTGAGATGAACTGGCGGCTGTCACCGATCGCAACCGCCTGGCCGATGATCGGGCTCGACTTCGCGACCGCCTCCAGGTTGGCCGGTGAGATGTTCTTGCCGGACGATGTGATGATCAGCTCTTTCTTGCGATCGACGATCCGGAAGTGTCCGTCCGCGCCGAGCATGCCGATGTCGCCACTGTGCACCCAACCGTCCTTGTCGATGGTGTCCGCGGTCTTGCCGGGCTCGCGGTAGTAGCCGACCATGACGTTGCCGCCGCGGACCAGGATCTCGCCGTCCTCGCCGAGACGTACCTCGACGCCGGGCAGGGCCTTGCCGATCGATGGCGCGCGGTGGTCGTCGATTGGCACGGCTGTCGCCGGTCCGGTCAGCTCGCTCATGCCCCAGACCTCGTACAGGGGAACGCCGAGCGCAGCCCAAAACTCATGCACCTCGGGGCGGCACGGGGCGGTGCTGGTGATGCCGAGGCGGACGCGGTCGAGCCCCACCTTTGAGCGCAGGAGCGCGAACAGCGGCTGCGCGCGCTCGACCACGGAAGCGATCTCCTCTGGCATGGGCTGGCCGTCGCGATGCAGGCGATACGCTTGCTGCGCCGCCGCCACCGCGCCTTTGGCCACGCCCCGCTTGGCCTCGTCCGGCTCAGCTTCGATGCCCGCCTGGATTCCCGACATGAGCTTCTCCCACACACGTGGCACGCCGACGAACACGGTCGGCCGGGCCTCGACCAGGTACGTCAGCAGCTGCGCTGGATCGGGGCACAGGTAAACCTCGTGGCCGACATAGATGCCGTTCCACTGCGACGTGAACCGCTCGGCGACATGGGCCAGCGGCAGATAGCTCACTAGCGTGTCGCGGTCGTAGCGGAGCAGGCGGCGGCCGGACTCCATCGTCCACAGCACGTTGTTGTGCGAATAGGTCACGCCCTTGGGCGGGCCGGTGGTTCCAGAGGTGTAGATCAGGCTGACCGTGTCTTCTGGTCCGACGCCGCGCCACGAGCGTTCGAACTGAGAAGGATCGTGAGCATAGAGTTCGCGGCCTGATGCGAGAAGGGCATCCCAGGACGTCACTCCCTCGGGGGGTTTGCCGTGGATCAACACGATGTGGCGCAAATTCGGCACCGCGGAACGGATCTCGAGGAATTTGGCAAGGAAGACGGCATCCTCGACGAATGCGACTGTCGCCTCGGAATGGTTGGCGACGTACTGGATCTGCTCTGGCGCGAGGGTGTTGTACACGCTGATCGCGGCGCCGCCCGCGTGCACGATCCCGAGGTCCGCGATCATGTGCTCGGGGACGTTGCGCGCCATGATCAGGCCGAACTGCCCGGGGCCGAAACCGAGGTCGCGCAGCGCCAGCGTCATCGCCGCCACCTGCTCTCGATAACCCCGCCACGTCAGCGTCTCCCAGTCGCCGTTGTGCTTCCAGCGCAGCGCGGGCCGGTCTGGCCAACGCGACTCGGCATCCGCGAAGATCGTGCAGATCGTCTTGCCCGAGACCGCCTTGTCGATGTCCGCCCGCTCTTCGATAACGTCCATCCTCTCTCCTCAGCGCGGGGTCGTAAAGGGAGCCCTGCGGACATACACTATCCCTCGGTGGGGGTTGTTCGGTGATCTACGTGCGGTCGCGGCGGTCGATCGTGACGCTGTGCGCCTCGAGCCTTTTCTGCGCGGTCGTCTTCACCATTCTTGCCGTCGTCGCGACCCAGCTTACGGAGGGCTGGGTGGCGGGTATCGCGCTCGGGTCCGGCGCGCTCGGAGCCGCATTCGTCGCCGCTTGGGCCGCCATCCAGGTCCACGCCTGGCCCGCCAACCGGCTTGGCTTCTTCCGCGACCGCGTTGTGGTGATCCAGCGGCGTCACGAGATGCGCGCCCTCTGGGACAATATGGAGTCCGTCACCCTTTCCGACCCCGGATCCTGGCCGAACGTCAGGGTCACGGACCGGCTCACGATCGGCCTGCGCAACGAACCGTCGTTCGACTTCAAGCCGGCCCACTTCGGGCTCGAGCCCGCCGCCTGCCGCGACGCCATCCTGCGGCTCCGGGATGACTCCGGCCTGCGTTCCAGGCTCCCCGAGTTCGACTCGATCCGCGACCTTACCGTATCCCCGATCGTCGCCGGAGAGCTGATCAAACCAGGGTTGTAGCGAATAGGGGTACGTCGGCGCCCGCGGCGGGGCATCATGTTCGCTGCAGTGGGTCTCACGGCGGGTCTTTTGGGAAGGGACTTCCTCGACATCGCGGATCTCGACGCCGCCGAGCTGCGCTCGGTGCTGACGCTCGCCCACGCCATCAAAGCCGGCCGCTGGGCCAAGCGTCCGCTCGGGGGGCGTCATGTCGCGATGCTGTTCCAGAAGCCCTCACACCGTACGCGGGTGTCGTTCGAGGTCGGCATCGCCCGCCTCGGTGGCACCACGACCACCCTGGGTGAGCAGGACGTGCAGTTCGGGCGGCGCGAGTCCGTCCGCGATGCGGCCAGGGTCCTCGATCGGTATGTCGACCTCATCGTGGCCAGGATGCGCAGCCATGCCGACCTCATTCAGCTCGCGGCCGCTGCCGACAAGCCGGTCATCAACGCCCTCACCGATCGGTCGCATCCCTGCCAGATCCTCGCCGACCTCATGACCCTCGAGGAAGCCCGTGGACCGATCGGCGAGCAGCGGGTGGTGTACGTCGGCGACGGCAACAACATCGCTACGTCGCTGATCGAGGCCGCCGCGCTGCTCGGGTTCAGGCTGACCGTGATCACGCCTCCCGGTTATGAACCATCGCACCAGGTGCTCGAGCGCGCGGGCGGGATCGGGTCCGGCACAAAGCAGGTCGTGCT
>VBGM01000054.1:0-535 GCA_005880855.1 Chloroflexota bacterium | reverse complement strand
GATCTACACCGACGTCTGGGCCTCCATGGGCCAGGAGGACCAGCGCGTGACCCGGCGCGAGATCTTCGCTCCCTACCAGGTCAACCAGGCGTTAATGGACGCGGCCAAGGGCGCGGTCTTCCTGCACTGCCTTCCCGCCCATCGCGGCGAGGAGGTGACCGACGAGGTCATGGACGGGCCACGGTCGATCGTCTTCGACCAGGCCGGCAACCGGCTCTACGCTCAGATGGCGCTCATGGCCGAGATCCTTGGAGCCGAACGCGGATGAGCCAGGTCATCGCTCAGTTCATCGTCCAGTTCCAGGAGGTGATGAGGCACCTCACCTGGCTCGAGCTGGTCGATGTCGCCGTCATCGCCGTCGTCCTCTACTACGTGCTGCGCCTCGTTCGCGGCACGCAGGGTACGCAGATCCTGGTCGGGTTGGTCGTCCTCGCGCTTATTGGGGCGCTCGCGACCGCCTTCAACCTCGTGCTGCTGTCGTGGTTGTTCCGGAACGGCGCCTTCCTGCTCGGCATTGCGATCATCGTCATCTTCC
>VBGM01000053.1 GCA_005880855.1 Chloroflexota bacterium | reverse complement strand
GTCGGCTGCCCGGACTCGGGCTGCAGCACCGGTTATGACACCAAGGCCTATGACGACCTGGTCGCCAAGGCCGACACGGAGAGCGGCGACCAGGCAACCGCCGACTACAAGGCGCTCGCCCAGATGCTGATCAACGACGTTGTCTACATCCCGCTCTTCTACTCGAAGGGTGCCTTCCTGTTCAAGCCCTACGTGAAGGGCGCCGGCACCAACAACTTCTCCGACTTCCACTGGAACGAGATCCAGATCCTGACCCACTAGTCCGACCTTAGAGAGGGCGCACGCACGCTGCGGGCGCCCTCTTCTTTCACAATTAATGTGAATTGCTGACCCGCGGAACGCTGCTCTACATCGGCCAGCGCCTGGTGCTGATCGGCTTCACGGTGGTGGCCGTGTCCTCGATCGTCTTCCTGGGCATCCACCGGCTGCCGGGTGACGCGCTCTTCAACGAGCACCTACACGGGACCCAGTACGAGCTGCTGCTCCACCACTACGGCCTCGACCGGCCGCTGTGGGACCAGTACACGAGCTTCCTGTCCGCAATGATCTTTCACGGCAACCTGGGCGAATCACTGGTGAACCGTGGAGTCCAGATCACCCCGCTCGTCGTGCGCGAGCTGACGGTGAGCGTGGAGGTGGGCCTGTTCGCCCTCATCTTCACGATCGGGCTGGGCATGCTGCTCGGCGTCGTCGCCGCCCTCCGCCAGAACACGTGGGTCGACTACGTCCTCAGCACGACCTCGGTGATCGGTTACAGCATGCCGAGCTTCGTCATCGCCACCTTCCTGATCCTTCTGTTCGCCGTGTGGCTCGACAACCTGACCCAGGGCACCTTCTATTTCCAGATCGGTTGGACCGGCACTTACGGCACCATCGGCGAGATCTGGCTGCCCGCGTTCGCGCTCGGCTTCCCGTACGCGAGCATCGTCGCCCGCCTCACGCGTGCCAGCATGCTAGAGGTGATACGCCAGGACTACATCCGCACCGCGCGTGCCAAGGGCCTCAAGGAGACGGTGATCACGATCCGGCACGCGCTTCGCAACGCTCTCATCCCGGTGATCACCATCCTCGGCCCGCTGGTCATCGGGATCATCACGGGCGGCGTCATCGTCGAGAACATCTTCGGGATTCCCGGCCTCGGTAAAGAGTTCGCGAACAGCATCCTCAACCGCGACTACAACATCGTCATCGGCGTCTTCACGATGTATGCGGCGCTGGTCGGCCTCGCCAACCTGGGCGTCGACCTTCTGTACGTTGTAATTGACCCGAGGATCCGGTACTGATGGCAGCGACGGCCGCGGCGGTCATCACCCGACCGATCGCCCCCGAGCAGGCCAGCCTGTGGTCGGACGCGTGGCGCCGGTTGCGCCGCAACCGGATGGCGCTGATCAGCGCGGTCTATCTGACGCTGCTCGTCGTGGTCGCCATCGTGGCCATCTTCAAGACCCCGTACTCGTACCGAGAGGTTGGCGTCGCGTTGCCGTACTCCGGACCCAGCGCCGCGCACTGGTTTGGCGCCGACATCCTCGGCCGCGACGTCTTCAGCCGGCTCCTGGTCGGCGCCCAGATCTCCCTCATCGTCGGCGTGGGCACGCAGGTGCTGGTGCTGCTTGTGGGCGTGCCTATCGGCCTGATCGCCGGCTACTACAGGGGCGCGGTGGACTCGATCGTGACGTTCATCATCAACGTCTTCTACGGAATCCCCGACCTGCTGGTGGCCATGATCCTGCTGCTGCTGCTGGGCCCGAGCCTCAACAACATCATCATTGCGATCGTCGCCACCCGCTGGATGGACATGACAAGGCTCGTGCGCGGCCAGACGCTGGCGCTGCGCGAGCGCGAGTTCATCGAGGCGGCACGTGCGAGCGGCGCCAAGCCGTTGAAGATCCTGTTCGGGCACATTCTCCCGAATGCGCTCGGTCCGATCATCGTGCAGGCAACGTTCGGAGTGCCCGCCGCCATCCTCTTCGAGGCCTTCCTCAGCTTCCTCGGCATCGGCGTCCAGCCCCCGACCCCTTCCTGGGGATCGATGGCCAGCGACGGCCTGGCCGCCATCCGCATCGCCCCGCACATGGTGATCGCGCCCTCGATCGCGCTTTCGCTCACGCTGATGGCCTTCAACTTCCTGGGCGACGGCTTGCGGGACGCGCTCGACCCGCGCTCGCGGCGTTAGAGAAAGATTTGGCGAACCCGATCCTCCAGGTTCGCGATCTGAAAACCCAGTTCGCCACCGAAGGCGGCGTCGTGAAGGCAGTCGATGGCATCAGCTTCGAGCTGTACCCCGGCGAGAGCCTCGGTATCGTGGGCGAGTCGGGGAGCGGCAAATCGATGACGGCCCTCTCGCTGTTGAGGCTGGTGCCCGACCCGGGCCGCATCGTCGGCGGGCAGGTGCTCTTCCGCGACCAGGACCTCCTCCAGCTGACGGGCGAGGAGATCCGCGAGATTCGCGGCCGGGACATCGCGATGATCTTTCAAGACCCGCAGAGCTCGCTCAACCCGGTGCTGCAAACCGGCTTCCAGGTCGACGAAGCGATGCTCGCCCACGGCAAGCCAAAGGCCCAGGCGCGCGCCCGAACCCTCGAGCTCCTCAAGAAGGTGCGGATCCCGGCGGCCGAGAGCCGTTACAAAGACTTCCCGCACCAGCTGAGTGGCGGCATGCGCCAGCGCGCGATGATCGCTATGGGCCTCGCCAACGCGCCGGCGATTCTCATCGCGGACGAGCCGACCACGGCCCTCGACGTCACCGTGCAGGCGCAGATCCTCGAGCTCCTCGCCGACCTCAATCGAGAGCTCGGCACCGCGATCATCATGATCACGCACAACATGGGTGTGGTCGCGGGCCTGTGCACGCGCGTACTCGTCATGTATGCCGGTGAGATCGTCGAGCAGGGACCCGTCGAGCAGATCTTCGCGAACCCCCAGCACCCGTACACGTGGTCGCTTCTCAAGAGCATGCCGCGCGTCGATGCCCTGCGCCACGAGCGCTTGCGTTCCATCGAGGGTATGGCCCCCGACCTGCTGCGGCCGCCGTCCGGCTGCCGCTTCCACCCTCGGTGCCCGTTTCGGATCGAGAAATGCTTCACGAATGAGCCGAGGCTCGAGGAGGTCGGGCCCGGCCAGCAGGCGGCGTGCTGGGTGACCATGGATCGCGCGCGTAAGGAGATGGGCGCCGACGAGCTCAAGGACATCCGGCCGGGCGCCGGTTCGAACGTCCACCCGGGCCAGGAAATCTGATGGCGGAAGCGGCGGTCAAGGGCACGCCGGCGCCCGCGCCTTCCGGAGCGAAATCGCTTGTCCGGGTCGAAAACGTGGTCAAGCATTTTCCCGCCGGCCTCGGCGCCCACGTGCACGCGGTGGATGGCGTGAGCTTCGACATCAGGGAGGGCGAGACGCTCGGACTCGTGGGTGAGTCGGGCTGCGGGAAGTCGACCCTCGCGCGCCTGGTCACTCAGCTCATACCGGCGACGTCGGGCAAGGTCTTCTTCGGCGACGTCGAGCTGACGAAGCTCCGCGGCGAGAAGCTGCGCCAGTATCGCCGCCAGCTGCAGATGATCTTCCAGGACCCGTTTGCGTCCCTGGACCCTCGCATGACGGTCGGCGACATCATCGCCGAGCCACTCGACAACTTCCGCATCGCCCGGGGCCGCAAACGCAACCAGCGCGTGCAGGAGCTGCTCAAGATCGTCGGGCTCAACCCCAACTTCAACAACCGCTACCCCCACGAATTTTCCGGAGGCCAGCGCCAGCGCATCGGCATCGCGCGCGCTCTCGCCCTAAACCCGAAGCTCGTCGTTTGCGACGAGGCCATATCCGCGCTCGACGTCTCCATCCAGGCGCAGATCGTCAACCTGCTCGAGGACCTTCAGCGCGAGTTCAGGCTCACGTATCTCTTCATCGCCCACGACCTCTCCGTCGTGCGCCACATCAGCGACCGCGTGATGGTGATGTATCTCGGCAAGATCGTCGAGATCGCCGACAGCGTCGAAACCTACAGCTCGCCAAAGCACCCGTACACGAAGGCACTGCTCTCGGCCATCCCCGTGCCCGACCCCAAGGTCCAGCGCGGGCGGCGTCTCGTGGAGCTCACCGGCGAGATCCCTTCGCCGATCAATCCGCCGTCAGGATGCCGCTTCCACACGCGCTGTCCCATTGCGCGCCTGCCCACGCCTTGCGCCGAGACCGAACCCCCGCTGGAGGAAAAGCGCCGCGACCACCTGGCGGCGTGTCACTTCTCCTCCGACGTCTAGTGCTTGAGGATCCGGGCCTGCCTCCAGTCGAAGTCATACAGCGCGTTGCCGCCCGCGCCCTTCACATAAGAATGGACGAGGTACTCCTGCTGGCCGTAGACCAGCGCGGCCATGATCGAGTCGTTGAGCAGCAGCTGGCCCGCGGTTCTGTAATCGATGTCGGCAAGCGGCAGCGGCTTGGCGTTGGCGCCGGCCACGAGCGAATCCAATGCCGGGTTTGAGTAGCACGACCCGCCCGAGCTCGCGCCGCTGACGAACAGGTAATCAAACCAGTCCTGCGGGTGGTTGTAGTCCGCGTTCCAGCCCTGCCTGAATGTGGTGTACGCGCAGCGGCTGTTGCGATTGTTCAAGAAGTTCAGGCGGTCGACCTCAACACAGCCGACGGTCACTCCCAGGTTCTTCTGCCACTGAAGCTGGAGGTTCGTGCAAACGGCCTTGTTGAAAGCATCGGAGTCGTAGGTGTAGACGAGGTTCTTGACCTTGGCGCCGTTGGGATCCCAGGCCTGGTACTCGACTTTGGCGGCGACGGGATCGAACTTCGTGGCCGGATCCTGGCCGTCGCCGAGGTAGGCTGCCAGCCCTTTGCTGATCAGCCCGCCGGTCGCCGGCGTGCATGAGGTGCCTTGCGAGCAGAGCGCGTCGGCCAGCGCCTTGCGGTCGATCGCGGCGCTGAACGCGTGGCGCCCGGCGCGGCCCGCTTCGATCCCCGCGAAGGGCCCGGTCTTGATGTTGAAGCCAACCCAGTAAGTGAAGCCGGCCGGGACCGATGAGAGCTCGCCGGCGAGCTTCGCGTCGGTCACGTATCGGACCGCGTCCGCCGGCGCCAGCGACTGGCGGCCGTAGCCGATGAGGCTGTAGCCGCCGGCCTCGTATCGGGTGATCTGCGCCTGCTGGTCGGGCAGCACGTCGATGTGGATGCGCTTCAGGGCGCCGGTCTTGCCGCCATACCAGGCGGGTACCGGCTCGAAATCCAGCGACTGGCCGGCAGCCCGCGCGGTCAACCGGAACGGGCCACTGCCGACGAGCGTCTCCGGCTTCGTGAACCACGTGGCATCGCCGGCGGACACGATCACCTTGCGATCGACGATCCAGAAAGGCCACAGCCCGACGAGCGTCGTCCAGTAGCCGGCGCGCCTGCTCAGCGTCGAGCTGAACGTGTAGTCGTCGATCTTGGCCAGTCCGATCAGCGTGGTCGAACGGCCCGACGCCACCGCGTTGAAGCCGGCGACGATCGAAAAAAGCCCGGCGAAGTCGCCCTGCTTCGCGGCCGCGCGATTCCAGCTGTAGATGAAATCGTCGGCCGTGATCGGATCCCCGTTCGAGAAGACGGCGTCGTGCCGGATATGGAATGTATATGTGAGCCCATTGGCAGAGAGGTCGGCGGGGCCAATAGCGATGTCGGGCACCTCATGCAGCGACTGATCGAACCTGTACAGGCCGGAGAACACGTTGCGAAGGATGTCCACGTCGGCCGGCGAGGAGATCTGGGCGGGGTCGAGGTCGGCCACGTCCTTGGCGATCCGCCTGCTCAGCGTCGAGCTGAACGTGTAGTCGTCGATCTTGGCCAGTCCGATCAGCGTGGTCGAACGGCCCGACGCCACCGCGTTGAAGCCGGCGACGATCGAAAAAAGCCCGGCGAAGTCGCCCTGCTTCGCGGCCGCGCGATTCCAGCTGTAGATGAAATCGTCGGCCGTGATCGGATCCCCGTTCGAGAAGACGGCGTCGTGCCGGATATGGAATGTATATGTGAGCCCATTGGCAGAGAGGTCGGCGGGGCCAATAGCGATGTCGGGCACCTCATGCAGCGACTGATCGAACCTGTACAGGCCGGAGAACACGTTGCGAAGGATGTCCACGTCGGCCGGCGAGGAGATCTGGGCGGGGTCGAGGTCGGCCACGTCCTTGGCGATCGGGAAGCTCAGCGTCTGGTCGGCCGCGAGCACCTCAGCGGGAGGTGGGGGAGTGCTCGGGTTGCACACGGCCACGAGGATCAGCGCCGCGAGGGAGGCGCCGAGCAGTCTCAAATCAAAAGGAGGATCTTGCCGATGCTCTTGCCGCTCGCGACCCGTTCCAGCGCCGTCGGCGCTTGGGCCAGCGGCACGCGGGCGGAGATCAGCGGCTTGATCTTTCCCGCCGCGTAGAGGTCCATCAACGCGGCGTTCGCGACGGGGATCAGCTCAGGCGCGCGCCTCGAGTAAAGACCCCAGTGCAGCCCGACGACCGAATAGTTCTTGACGAGCACGTGGCTTGCGACCGCCTGAGGGATGCGGCCTGAAGTGAAACCGATGACGACGATGCGGCCCTCGAACGCAATGCACTTGGTGGAGCGGTCGAACACGTCGCCGCCGACCGGGTCGAAGATCACGTCGGCGCCGCGGCCGCCGGTGATCGTCTTGACCTCCTCCGCGAAGTCCTGGGTCTTGTAGTTGATCACGTGATCGGCGCCGAGGCTCGTGCACAAGGCGGTCTTCTCGTCTGAGCCGGCGGTCGCGATGACCGTGGCGCCGGCGGCCTTGCCGAGCTGGATCGCGGCGCTGCCCACCCCGCCCGCGCCCGCATGGACGAGAAGGGTCTCGCCAGGCTGCAGGTTCGCGCGCCGATGCAGGCCGAACCACGCCGTCTGATAGGTCAGCGTGAACGCGGCGCCATCGTCGAACGGCATCGCATCGGGCAGGCGGTGCACGGTCGTCGGCGCTGCGTCCGCGAGCTCGGCGTAGCCGCCGCGCGTGAGCCCGCCGCTGTCGAGAAGCGCCGTCACGCGATCGCCCTTCTTGAAGGCTGTGCCCGCCGGTGCGCTCTCGACCTCGCCGCTGATCTCCACGCCCGGAACGAAGGGAAGCTCTGGCTTCGTCTGATAGGTGCCGGCGACCATGAGCGCGTCGAAGTAGTTGATCGCCGACGCGCGTATCGCGATGCGCACCATCCCGTCAGCGGGCGCGCTCGCATCGACGTCTTCGAATTGCATGGTCTCGGGCCCGCCGAGGCGGCGGACGACCCAGGCCTTCACCGGGGGAAGGCTACAGCAGGCCGAGGATCGCCCGGTCGCGCCCGCAGTCCGCCATTCGGGCACAAATGGCTGCAAACCAATGACTTCGATACCGCCATTCGGGCCCAGATGGTCGCTCCGACTAGGACTCAGAGGTAACGACGCGGGTTGGCGGTGCTGCGCACCGACTCACTGAAGTCTCCGCGAATGGGTACGTTGAGCCGTTGCGCCACCGCCGCCATGCTCTCGTCGGTGAACCATCTCGCCGGCACCAGCAGCCCAACCCGGCCCTTGGCGCCAATGAACGCGTAGTAGCTGAGCAGGCCAGGGCGTGCGCTGCGAGTCCCCGTGTATCCATGGCCGCGGAAGATCACCGAGACTTCGGAGCGCGACATCCGCTTGCGCGAGACAGGCGTGACGTAGCTCACGTCGCCGACGTCGATCGTCAACGTCGGAGGCCTCGTGGCGAGCCATATCAAGATGACCAGGACGGCGTTGATGCCCACAACCGGGGCGACGTACTTCAGCCCCAGCTCTCGGCTGAGCGCGAAATACGACAGCAAGGCCGTGGCGATCAGGATGCCGGTCGTGGCCAAACCGGCGATGAGCCGGTCTTTACGGACCTCGCCCTGTTTCAGGGGCACTTGAACACTGCCGTTGGGAAGCTCGACGATGGCGGCGAGTTTAACGTCTGGAATCGATCCCTCTCTATAGTCGCCCGATGGCCTTCTATCGCTTGCCGGGTTTCATCGCCGAAACCCTCTCCTTTCAGCCAAGGCCGCCACGCTCGGTACCAGTGGTGGGAGTTGTCATAGCCGTCGTGGCCGGCGCCGACTGCGCGCTCTACTCGGGTGGGCAGTCGCCTTCGTGGCCAGATCTCCGGGACCTCAGCGAGCGCTTGTTTCGGGTTTCAATTCACAATCGTTACCAGCCGGCGTAGCTCAGCCTGGTAGAGCAGCGGTCTTTTAAACCGAGGGTCCGGGGTTCGAGTCCCCGCGCCGGCACCAAAAATCTGTACAAGTTCGGCTGACTGGTCTCAAAGGGCCTTCGGCTGATGGGTTACACACCTTCGGTTGATGCGTCACACCTACTTCGGGTGATTTGTCATGAGGGCGATGAGCGTGATTTAGCAGGGGCACAAGGCGGTCCTGGCGATAATTGGCGACGGTCGCACGGTGGGCGAGGTGGCCAGGGATCGGGGCATCTCTCGGCGAAAACGTGCGATCAGCGAGGACACGGCAAGAAGTCTGGGAACGCAAGGCCAGGTGCCCATCGTCGTACCTGAACGTGTTGATGACTTCCCGCCCTGAGTGGCTGAAGTCACTCGAACACCCGAAGTCTGCAACGGCGAACTCGTCGATTAGCGAGTCGCGGAGTCGGAGTCGATGGGCCGGCAAGTTGCCGGCCCATCCGGTGCCTAACGCCACGGCAAGGGTATCGCGAGCGTCGCAAGTTATCGGCGGCGAAGGGTGGCGATCAGGACAGTAGCGACAGCGACATGCATCAGCGCCAGCGTGGCCTTGGCCGGCGTCGTGGTTCCAGCAACTAGGGGCAAGCTCAAAGACGCGACCAGGACACCGATAGCGACGACGGTCCAGATAGCCATGGCGCGGGACGAGATCCTCTCGAGCACGACGAGCAGGCCCAAGCCTGCCAACGACCCGATCAAGCTGGCGGTTATGACGAGTCCGATGCCGACGTCCTGGGCATCAGCGTTTCCGAACCGCGTGATGAGGTGGACGCCGAAAATCGGCACTGCGAGCGTCCAAACAACCACTGCTGCGAGAGTCGCTCCCACAACGCCAAATGCTCGAGTTCGGGCGACAGTTGCGGTGGCCGGCGCTTTGGCGAGAGGGCTGGTGACCATCGGACAAACTCCTTTTCAATGAGCGCGATCGGGCGCTCCGCGACTAGAATTACTTAGGCGCCTAATATTAGGCGCCTAATGAAATGGAGTCAAGTGGTAATGAACTTTGATCGAGCTGACACCCTCAACGAGGCCATTCGCGCAGTGGGCATCCGGCATCGGGCTCTTGCCGTGGCGGCGCTCGCGCCGTTCGGCATCCACCCTGGACACAAGCTGCTGCTGCTCGAGCTGGAGGCCGGACCTCGAACCCAGTCCCAACTCGCGGCGGCGAGTGGTTATGAGCCGCCGACCATCACCGAGAGCGTTCGCCAGCTCGAGACGGCCGGCTTTGTTGTCCGTCGGCCCTCTCAAACCGACGCTCGGGCCACGATGGTCGAGCTGAGCGACCAGGGTCGGTCACTCCTGCCAAAGCTGAGAGCAGCGTGGCGCCAGGTCGCAGAACAGACCGTTGCCGGACTAAAGTCGACGACGGTCGACCACCTGGTCGAAGTACTTACCGATCTCGCCGCCGGACTTGCCTCAACCGTGGCGCCGACCAAGGACATGCCGCGCTATCGAGCGCCGCGTCCGCGAACGAGGTGATGGAGGGCGGTTCATCGAACGCCGTCCGGCCAGTCATTTCGCC
>VBGM01000249.1 GCA_005880855.1 Chloroflexota bacterium | reverse complement strand
GCAAGCTCGTCCACGCCGGCGACAAGCTGCACAAGGCCTGGGAGTCGTACGTCGACCTCAACCGGGCCGGGGTGCCGTTGATGGAGATCGTCAGCGAGCCCGACCTCCGGTCGGCCGACGAGGCCCGCGACTATGCCCAGGGCTTGCGCACGCTCCTGCGGACGATCGGGGCGTCAGAGGCCGAGATGGAAAAAGGCCAACTTCGATGCGAACCGAACATCTCCATCCGTCGTTATGGAGCTGATGACCTGGGGGTAAAGACCGAGCTCAAGAACATCAACTCGTTCCGGGCGCTGCACCGCGCCATCCAGTTCGAGGTCGCCCGGCAGGTCGAGGTGGTGGAGTCGGGCGGGACCGTGGAGCAGGAGACCCGTGGCTGGTCGGAGGCCGAGCAGCGCACGTTCGCGCAGCGCAGCAAGGAGCTCGCCGAGGACTACCGGTACTTCCCCGAGCCCGACCTGCCGCCGCTGGAACTGGACCGGGCCTGGATCGAGGAACTCCGCCGAGCCCTGCCCGAGCTCCCCGCCGCGCGGCGGGCGCGCCTCGTCTCGGAATACGCCCTGCCCGCCTCCGACGCATCCCAGATCGCCGCGGACCGGGAGCTGGCAGACCTGTTCGAAGCCGCGGCGAAGGCCGGCGCCGACCACAAAGCGACCGCCAACTGGATCATCGGCGAGGTGGCCCCTCGCGGGAAACTACCAACACCAGCACACCTCGCCGAATTGGTAACGCTGGTGGCGACCGGCAAGATCACTCGGGACCAGGGCCGTGAGGTTTTGGGTTTGTCGATGGACAACGGGCACTCGCCGGCGCAGATCGTGGCCGAGCGCGGATTCGCCCAGATCAGCGACGAATCGGAGCTGCGGGCGATAGTCGAAAGCGTCATCGCCGGCAACCCCCGGGCGGTGGAGGACTACAAGGCGGGGAAGAAGCAGGCGATCCAGGCCTTGATGGCCGACGTTCGCACCCGAGCCCCACAAGCCAACCCGAAAATCGCGAGTGCGATCCTCCTAGAACTCCTGAAGTAGCTTGCGGGCTCGGCCCCAGCGATCCCGCCATTCGGGCACGAATGGTCGATTGCGAGACACTTGAATGCGCCATTCGCGCACAGTTGCCAACTTAGACTCCCGGCATGGCTCGGGTTCTCGCTCTCGTTCTGCCGCTAGGGCTCGACACGTTCGCGATTGCCGCCGCACTCGGCATGACGCGGCTGAGCGCCGCCCAACGAATCCGCATCAGCCTTCTCTTCGCAGCCTTTGAGGGCGGCATGCCCGTGGTCGGCCTGCTCGTAGGCGCCGGTCTCGGCCTGGTGATCGGGGGCTGGTCGGAGTACATCGCGATCGTCGCCCTGGCCGGCCTCGGCGCCTACATGCTGTTCGGCCCCGAGGAAAAGGACGAAGAGCGTGTGAAGGGCCTGGTGAGCGGCGCCGGCTTCGCCGTAATCGGCCTGGGCCTGAGCGTCAGTCTCGACGAGCTCGCGATCGGCTTCAGCCTGGGCCTGCTCAACGTGCCCGTCGTGCCCGCAATCGTCCTCATCGCCGCCCAGGCCTTCGTCGTCTCTCAGGTCGGGTTTGCACTGGGAGGGAGGGTCGGCGAGGCGACGCGCGAAGGCGCGGAGCGGCTCGCGGGAGCGGTGCTCATCGTCATCGCCGCCGCGCTGGGGATCGCGAAATTCCTAGGGCACTAGTTAGTTCGTCTGCCGGCGCGACAGGTAGGCGCTGAAACCGAACAGCCCGACCCCGACCAGGTACCCGACTATCGCGGCGAGCACGAGCGCCCCGCCCACAACCTCGGGCACCACCGGCGTGAACCCGAGTGCCAGGACCGAAGCTCCGAGCGCGAGGCACGCCCAGCCCTGGCTGTGGACGACCCTCGGCGTCACTTCGACGCTGGGCCAGAGCATCCAGCGCTCCCACCAGCTTGGGAAGTCGCCCTGGCGGCTCAGGTAGATCCCGGCCCCCACCAACGCCCCTCCCAATACGTACGCGACTGCCATGAGCAGGTACATAACCATTGGCTAAACCCCTCCCGGCCCGCATTCTAGCCATCCTCGGCCCCGGCTGGCGACTCCCGGTAGCCTTACCCCGTGCCCCTGCCGCCCGATCTCCACGTGCACACGGAATGGTCGTGGGACGCCCCCAACGGCCACATGGAGCGCTCGTGCGAGCGCGCGCTGGAGATCGGCCTCCCCGCGATCGCCTTCACCGAGCACGCCGACTGGGCCCTCGTCCACGAAGGGCAGCACGCGGTCGGCCGCGCGCGGTTCAGGAACCTGCGGATCCTGACCGGGGTCGAGCTCGGCGAACCCCACTGGTTTCCCAAGGAGTCGGCCGCCGTTCTTGCGGGTGGCCGCCTGGACCGCGTGCACGGCTCAATCCACTGCATCCGGCTCGATGGCGAGTTTCTCGATGCCAGCCAGTTCCGGCAGCGCGAGGGCCTCGACTTTCCGGCCGCGGTCCGCTCCTACCTCCGCGAATCGCTGGCCATGGTCGACAGCGGCCAGCCCTTCGAGACCTTGGCGCACCTCGACTACCCCAAGCGCTACTGGGTCGATGGCGCCGCGCCCTATAGCGAGGCGGATTACGAGGAGGAGATCCGCGCCATCCTGGCCTCCTGCGCTCGCACGAGCCGCGTGCTCGAGGTGAACACCACGCGCGGGCACACGCTGTGCCCGGACATCGCCGTGGTCCGCTGGTGGTACGAGGCCGGCGGGAAGGCCGTGCAGTACGGGAGCGACGCGCACCAGCCGGACAAGGTGGGGGAGGGCTTCGCGGCCGCGACCAAGATGGTCGAAGCCGCCGGCTTCAAACCCGCGGCGGACCCGACCGCGCTCTGGCGCCGGTGATCCTCCGCCCGACGTCGCCGGCGCACGGCGGCGCCGCCGTTGCCCGCGATGAAGGCAAGGTGTGGCTCGTCAACTACGCGCTGCCGGGCGAGGTCGTGGAGGCGGAGCCGCGGGGCAAGCAGGGTGGCGTGGCGGTGGCGAACACGACGCAGGTTCTCGAGCCGTCACCGCATCGGGTCACGGCGCCGTGTCCGCACTTCGGCCAGTGCGGGGGCTGCCAGCTCCAGCACGCGGCCTACGCGCATCAGCTGGAGCTGAAGCGCCAGGTTGTCGAAGAGGCATGGTCA
>VBGM01000112.1 GCA_005880855.1 Chloroflexota bacterium | reverse complement strand
TCACCGACCCGTACGAGATCGGCGAGGCGCGCGGCGCCGGCGCCGACGCGGTGCTGCTCATCGTGTCCGCGCTCGAAGGGGGAGAGCTGCCACGACTGCTGGCCGTGGCCCGGAGCCGGGGCATGGCGGCGCTGGTCGAGGTGCACGACGAACGCGAAGCCAAAGCGGCCGTGGAGGCGGGGGCGCAGGCTGTCGGGGTCAACCATCGCGACCTGCGCACGTTCGAGGTCGACCTCGGGCTCACCGAACGCTTGCGTCCATCGATCCCCGACGAGGTCGTCCTCGTGGCGGAGAGCGGGATCCACTCGGTCGATGACGCACGGCGCCTGCGCGAAGCCGGCGCCGACGCGATCCTGGTCGGCGAGATGCTCATGAGAGCCACCGATTTGGCGACCCGCCTCCGAGAGTTGGCCTCCCTGTAGTCTCCTAGGCGTCAATGGTCAAGGTGAAGATCTGCGGAATCTGTGACAGCGCCGCCGCGCAGGCGGCGGTCGAGGCGGGCGCCGACCTCCTGGGATTTCATTTCTGCTCGTCCGAACGCCGCGTCAGCCCCGAAGAGGCCAAAGCGATCGTCGAGGGCCTATCGGTTCGGCCGACCGTGGTGGGTGTTTTCATCGACCAGGACCCTGCGGAGGTCAGGCAGATCGCCGAGCTCGTCGGCCTCGACCTGCTGCAGCTGCACGGCTCAGAGGCCCCTGACTTCGACGCCGGCGTCCCGGTCATGAAGGTGCTTAAGATCAAGGATGGTTCGGTGCCTGATGCATCGGAGTGGCCGGACCCGATCATGCTCGATTCCTGGTCCATCGACCAGCGCGGCGGCACGGGCCGGACGTGGGATTGGGACCTCGCGCGCGAGCTCCTTGAAACACGGAAGGTCTTCATCGCCGGTGGGCTCGAACCGGGTAACGTGGGCAAGGTCGTGAGCCGCTTCAAGCCCTACGGGGTCGACGTGTCGAGCGGTGTCGAGTCCTCTGTGCGGGTTAAGGACCCCGACAAGGTGCGGGCCTTCGTGCACGCCGTCCGGCTCTCGGAAATCCTCGCTTGATCAAGCACCCTGTCCACGGCCGGTTCGGTCCCTATGGCGGCCAGTACGTCCCCGAGACGCTGATGGGGGCGCTCGAGGAGCTCGAGGGCGTGTGGCACGAAGCCAAGGCCGACGCCCAGTTTCAGCTCGAGCTTGCCGGCCACCGCCACGCATTCATCGGCCGGCCGACGCCGCTATATGCCGCCTCGCGTCTGTCGGCCCACTTCGGCGGGGCGCACATCCACCTGAAGCGCGAAGACCTCTGCCACACCGGCGCGCACAAGCTCAACAACGCGGTCGGCCAGGCGCTGCTGGCGATGCGCATGGGCAAGAAACGCCTCATCGCCGAGACAGGAGCCGGCCAGCACGGCGTCGCAGTTGCCACGGTGGCCGCCCGGTTCGGTCTCGACTGCGCCGTCTACATGGGCACCGAGGACATGCGCCGGCAGTCGATGAACGTGCGGCGCATGAAGCTCCTCGGCGCGGAAGTCAAGGAAGTGGCGAGCGGGACCAAGACGCTGAAGGACGCGACCTCCGAGGCCATCCGGGACTGGGTCACCAACGTTCACACCACCCACTACATCATCGGTTCGGTGGTCGGGCCGCACCCGTACCCCGAGATGGTCCGCGACCTGCAGCGCGTGATCGGCGACGAAGCCCGCGAGCAGTACCTCTCAGTCGACGGCAAGCTGCCCGACGTCGTGGTCGCATGCGTCGGCGGGGGCTCCAACGCGATCGGCATCTTCACGGCGTTCCTCGACGACAAGGACGTGTCTTTGGTCGGGGTCGAAGCAGCGGGGTCAGGCATCCGGACCGGGAAGCATGCGGCTTCGCTGGTCGGCGGCCGCCCGGGCGTCCTGCATGGCGCCTTCTCGTACCTGCTGCAGGACGGGGAGGGCCAGGTGCTGCCGACACACTCGATCTCGGCCGGGCTGGACTATCCCGGCGTGGGTCCCGAGCATTCTTTCTTGCGCGACGTAGAGCGGGTCGACTACGTGGCAGTCGGCGACAAGGATGCCCTCGCTGCGTTCAAGCTCTGCACGAAGCTGGAAGGCATCATGCCCGCGCTCGAGCCGGCGCACGCCCTGCACCAGGCCGGGGTGATCGCTCGCGAGCTCGGTCCCGGTGGGCGCATCCTCGTCTGCCTGTCCGGGCGCGGCGACAAGGACATGGATTCAGTAGAAAGCCCCACGAAGTCAGAGGCTGCGCCGTGACTTCGCGGGGGCCCCGATAACGATGCTGTCTGAGGCGGCACGACTCGACGAGGCGCTGCGGGCCAGGGGCGACCTGAAGCTGGTCGGCTACATGATGGCCGGGCACCCGAACAAGAAGCGCTCGCTCGAGCTGGGAAAGAAGCTGGCGACGTCGGGCATCGCCGCACTGGAGATCGGTATCCCATTCTCCGATCCGCTGGCGGACGGGCCGGTGATCCAGCACGCGGGCCAGGCCGCCCTCGAGAACGGGATGACGGTCGGCGCCTGCCTCGAGCTGGCGGCGGCAGTTGCCCGGGAAGGTATCCCGATCGTCCTCATGACCTACATCAACCCGATCCTCTCCCACGACCCCCGGCGCTTCGCCGCCGAGGCGGCCCAGGCCGGTGTCGCGGGCATCATCGTCCCGGACCTCCCGGTCGAAGAGTCCGAGCCGGTGGCCGGCTGGCTGAGGTCCGCTTCGCTCGACACCATCTTCATGGTCGCGCCCACCACGTCGTCCAACCGGATGGAAACCATCTGCGAGCGCTCGAGCGGGTTCGTCTACTGCGTCACGGTGACCGGCATCACCGGCGCCCGCAGCGAGCTGCCCGCGGGGATGAAGGATCTGATCGGCGAGGTGAAGAAGCACACCAAGCTTCCGGTGGCGGCCGGTTTCGGAATCTCGCGACCCGAGCACATGAAGGCGCTGCGCGGAAGCGCCGACGCCGCAGTCGTCGGCAGCGCGATCGTCGCCGAGATCGACAAGGGCAACGACCCTGTTCCGCTGGTGAAGGAGCTCTTGAAAGCGTGCCGGTGAGAGGGATCCGCGGCGCCATCACCGCGAGCGCGAACACAGAAGAGGCCATCACCGAGGCGACCGAGGAGCTACTGCGCGAGCTGGTGCAGCTCAACGACCTTGATGTGGCCGAGATCTGCTTCGCCTACTTCACGACCACGCACGACCTCACCGCCGAATACCCGGCCTACGCCGCGCGACGGCTGGGATGGCTCGATGTACCGCTGCTTTGCGGTCACGACATGGACGTGAGGCTGCCCAATCCGCGCGGGATTCCGATGTGCATCCGCGTGCTGGTGCTGTACAACACGCCGCGCCCACAGTCCTCGATCCACTTCGCGTACATGCGCGGAGCGGACGCGATCAAGGCCGACCTCCAGTCTCTGCGGGGAACGATGATCCCGTGATCATCGTAATGTCGCACCAGGCGACCAAGGCCGAGATCGACGCAGTCGTCGACCGAGTGCACGAGATCGGGTTGAAGACCGAGATCTCGCGCGGCGAGGAGCGGACCCTCGTCGGGGTCATCGGAGGCAACGCATACGCCTACAAGGAAGCCTTCTCGCACCTCGGCGGGATTCACGAGATCATCCCGATCACCAAGCCGTTCAAGCTGGCGAGCCGGGAGTTCCGCAGCGTCGACACCGTGGTCGATGTCGGCGGGGTGCGAATCGGGTCGGACGAGGTCGTGATGATGGCCGGCCCATGCTCGGTCGAAGGCGAGGAGATGCTCCTCGAGACCGCTCGCCACGTCGCCGCGCAGGGCGCGAAGGTGCTGCGCGGAGGCGCGTTCAAGCCACGCACATCTCCTTACTCGTTCCAGGGTCTCGGCGAGTCGGCGCTGAAGATGATGGCCACCGCACGCGACGAGACGGGGCTCAAGGTGGTCACCGAGGTGGTGTCGCCGGGCGACGTCGAGCTGGTGGCGCGCTACGCGGACATCCTCCAGCTCGGCACACGCAACATGCAGAACTACGCGCTGCTGCAGGAGGCGGGAAAGTCGGGCAAGCCGGTGCTGCTCAAGCGCGGCATGTCCTCGACCGTCGAAGAGTGGCTGCTGGCCGCTGAGTACGTGCTCTCGCAGGGCAACCGCAACGTGATCCTGTGTGAGCGTGGCATTCGCACCTTCGAGACGGCGACCCGGTTCACGCTCGACCTCAACGCCGTACCGCTGGCGCGCGAGCTCTCACACCTGCCCATCATCGTCGACCCCTCGCAGGCGACCGGCCGCTGGCAGCTCGTGCGGCCGATGGCCCTGGCCGCGGTGGCGGCGGGCGCGCACGGCCTCATCATCGAGGTCCACCCGACGCCGAACCAGGCGCTGTCGGACGGGGCGCAATCGCTTGACTTCGAGAGCTTCGACCGCCTGATGCAGGACCTGCGCAGGCTGCTGGGCGCGCTGGCCAAGCAGCTCGCATAAAGCATTGCCGACTATCGGCGTGGTCGGCCTCGGCCTGATGGGCGCCTCTTTCGCGCTGGCGGTGAAACGAGCGCGCCCCGAGGTGACCATCGTCGGCTTCGACCGCGATCCCGCGACGGCGCGCAAGGCGATGGATCGCGACATCGCAAGCGCAGCGGATACCAACCTGGCCGTCATCGATATGGCAGATGTGGTGGTCGTCGCAGTTCCGATCCTGGCGATGCGGGATGTGTTCACGAGCCTGCGGCCGCACGTCGATGGCAAGGTCGTCACCGACATGGCGAGCACGAAAGCGAGCGTGATGGAATGGGCCGCCGCCGCCGGCATCGACCTGGTCGGGGGCCACCCGATGTGCGGCCGCGAAGCGGCCGGCATCGACGGCGCCGACCCGGAGATGTTCAAGGGCGCGCCATGGATCCTCACGCGCGACGATCCCACCGTCCGCGAGCTTGTCGAAGCGGCCGGCGCGCATCCGCTCGTCATGGATGCGGCCACGCACGACCGGCTCGTCGCGGGCGTGAGCCACGCGGCGCTGCTGTTATCGGTGGGATATGTGCTCGCGCTGTCCGGCCGCGCCGACTGGCCCGATGCGGCCAAGGTGGCCTCGACGGGTTTTCGCGACATGAGCCGCCTGGCGGCCGGCGACCCCGAGCTGTCGGCCGGCATCGCGCGAACCAACCGCGACAACGTGCTCGAGCTGCTGGATGGGATCAGCCACTCGCTGTCGCGGCTGCGCCGCCACCTCGAAGCGGACGACGGGCGCCTGGTGGAGCTGTTCGAGGAGGCACGGGCGGTCCGGGAGCGGTGGGCCCGCGGCCAATGATCGCTGCCATCAGAAAAGCCCGGCGGCTCGAAGGCGACGTCATGCTGCCGGGTGACAAGTCGATCTCGCATCGCGCCCTGATCCTCGGTGCGATCGCGAGCGGCGAGAGTCGCTTTCGCGGGCTTTCCTCCGGAGCGGACGTGAGGTCGACGGCACACTGCGTGCGTGCGCTGGGTGTCGAGGTATCGGATTCAGCAGTCGGCGGCGTGGGCATGCACGGCCTCCGTGCTCCGACCGGTGCCCTCGACTGCGGCAACTCAGGAACGACCATGAGGCTGCTCGCCGGGCTGCTCGCAGCGCAGCCGTTCGTCACCGAGCTTCGCGGCGACGACTCGCTGACGGCGCGCCCGATGGACCGCGTGGTCACGCCACTGCGCGAGATGGGTGCCGCGGCGTCATGGCCGCCACTGGTGGTCGGGGGTCGCATGCCTCTGCATGGGATCGACTATGTGATGCCAGTCGCGAGTGCGCAGGTGAAGTCGGCGCTTCTGCTGGCGGGGCTGTTCGCCGACGGCCGCACCACCGTGGTCGAGCCCGTCGCCACCCGCAATCACACCGAGCTGATGCTGGAGGCGATGGGCGCGTCTGTTGGCGCCGACGGCCGGCACGTCAAGGTCTCGCCGGCGGAACGTCTCTCGCCCCTTGACATCGAGATCCCGGGTGACCTCAGCGCCGCGAGCTTCTGGCTCGTCGCCGCCGGCCTGGTCTCTAAGTCTCGATTGCGCATCCGGAACGCGGGCATCAACCCGACCCGCATGAAATTCATCGAGCTCCTGCGGGGCATCGGCATCGGCGTCACCGTCGAGGGCGCACGCAAGGCGGGCGGGGAACCCGTCGGCGACCTGGCGGTCGGAACGGCGCCGAACTTGCGGCCCCTGACGATCAACGGCGCCATCGCCGCCCAGACGATCGACGAGCTGCCCGTCTTCGCGGTGGCCGCGACGCAGCTGCCGGGTACCTCTCGCATCACGGGCGCGGGGGAGCTTCGAGTCAAGGAGTCGAACCGCATCGCAGCGATGGCCGAAGGTCTGGCGGCGATGGGCGCCGACATCGCCGCACTCGATGATGGATGGGTGATAACAGGGCCGCGACACCTGGAGGGCGCGCGTGTGCGATCGCATCGCGACCACCGCGTCGCGATGGCGCTTGCCGTCGCAGGGCTCCTCGCCGACGGGACCACCGAGATCGACGATGCGGAGTGCGTCGACATCTCCTACCCCGGGTTTTTCGACCAGCTGGAATCACTGTGCTGACGGTCCGCTGCGAGCTGGACATCGATGTGCTTGCGCTCGAGCTGTATGAGCTGGAGGTGACCGAGCCGCGCGATGATTTCGAGCTGGAGGTGGCACGCGCTGTGTCAGCAGCTCGCTCCGGTGCTCTCGGCGACATCGGTCGCGCCCGAGCGCTGTACCGGCGGTTTGGCCTCGACCCGACGCGGGTGCGGCCATCCTCGGAGGCTCTGTTCCGGCGATTGAAGAAAGGCGAGCCCCTGCCGAGAGTGAACTCGCTGGTCGACGTGGCCAACGCGGTTTCGGTACAGCTGCAGGTGCCGATCGGGCTGTACGACCTCGACAAGACCAGGGGCGACGAGCTGGTGGTGAGGCTGGGCGCGGAAGGCGAAAGCTACACGGGCATCCGAAAGGAACGCGTCAACGTCGCCGGGCGCATATGCGTGGCCGACGCCGAAGGTCCGTGCGGAAACCCGAGCGCCGACTCGGCCCGGACCATGATCACGACCGACACCGAGCGCGCTGCCTGGATTTACTTCCTGCCGGTCACCGATGAGGAGGTCGATCGCACCGCGGAGCTGATCGCCGTGTTCGGCCGTGGTCTGGTGCGCATGGCCGCCGCCCCCGCATGAGGGCTGCCGCGGCGGAGCAGGTCCTCTGCGTGCGGCGGGAGGACATCTTTCCCGACGGGGCCTGGCATGGCTTCATCAGCGACCAGCTCGATCGCTACCAATCGGTGATCCGCGAGCGGCATCTGTTCATGCCCCGCGCGGCGGTAGAGGATGACCCGGGCTTCCAGCAGATCATCCCCTACGTCGTTTTCCGTCACCGCGATCGACACCTGCTGACGCATCGCCTGCGCGCCTCGTCCGAGCGCCGGCTGCGCAAGCAGTACTCGCTTGGCGTCGGTGGGCACATCAACCCGGGCGACCTGGAGGGCGGCGATCCGATTCAGGACGGCCTCAAGCGTGAGTGGGAGGAGGAGGTCATCTACCAGGGAAGCTTCGAGGCGAAGCTGCTCGGCTTGCTCAACGATGAGTCGTCGCCGGTCTCGAAGGTGCACCTGGGCGTGGTGTTCCTGGTCGATGGCGACTCGCCCGACATCGCGATCCGTGAGACCACCAAGCTGGCCGGCGAGCTGTTGACGCTCGACGAGATGCGCATCTACTACCTCGGCATGGAATCGTGGTCGCAGATGGTGTACGACCGCTTGCTGAAAGGCGACTCGTGAAGTACGTCGAGGCCGGCGGCGCGCGCATGTCCGCGGTGGGGCTGGGCACGTGGCAGTTCGGATCGACGGAGTGGGGATACGGATCGACCTACGCGCGTGACGAGGCCGCCAAGATCGTGGGCCGTGCCATCGAGCTGGGCGTGACCTTGATCGACACCGCTGAGGTCTACGGATTCGGGAGGTCAGAGCGGATCGTCGGCGAGGCGATACGCGGTCAGCGAGACAAGGTGTTCCTGGCCACGAAGCTGTTTCCGGTCGGCCTCCCCGTGCAGGTGGCGTCGAAAGCCCGCGGCAGCGCGCGCCGGCTCGGCGTGGATCGCATCGACCTGTACCAGCAGCACTGGCCGAGCCCCATGTTTCCACCGGGCGCCACCATGCCGCGAATGAGGAAGCTGGTGGAGGCCGGCCTCCTGGCGCATGTCGGCGTCAGCAACTTCTCGCTGGGGCAGTGGCAGGACGCGGAGAGGGCATTCGGCGGGCCGGTGTTGTCGGACCAGGTGCGGTTCAGCCTGCTCGCCCGCGGGCCGGAGCGCGACCTTCTGCCATGGGCGCAGCAGAACGATCGCATCGTCATCGCGTACAGCCCGCTGGCGCAAGGCCTTCTTTCAGGCCGCTACCAGGACGCGCCGCCACGCAACTTCCGCCGCTTTCGATCGGAGTTCAGCGCGCCGGCCAGGGCGAGGCTCCAGCCGCTGCTCGCGGCGATGGGGGAAATCGCCTCGCGCCACCAGGCGACGATGGCGCAGGTCGGCCTCGCCTGGCTGCTCAGAAAGCCGAATGTCGTCGTGATTCCCGGAGCATCGTCCGTGCATCAGCTCGAGCAGAACGTCGCCGCAGTCGACATCGACCTCAGCGAGGAGGAGGACGCGCGGCTGGGCGCGATCGCGTCGGGCAACCTAGGCTAACGACATGAACCTGGAGGCGGTCGAGCTGCGGCGGATTCGCATCTCGCTCGTGGCGCCCTTCGAGACATCGTTCGGCACCCAGCTCGAGCGCGACATCCTTCTCGTGAAGGCGATCACCGACGTGGGCGAGGGCTGGGGGGAGTGCGTCGCCGGCGAGGAGCCCGATTACTCATCCGAGTACGTGGAGGCTGCACGGCATGTGCTCGTGCACCACCTCCTGCCGCCACTCCTCGAGCGTCAGACCCTCGTTGCCTCGGACGTGGGTGGTGCGCTTCGCAGGCTTCACGGCCACCGCATGGCGAAAGCGGCGATCGAGATGGCGGTGCTGGACGCCGAGCTGCGTTCCAAACGTGAATCCTTTGCGCACTTTTTCGGCGCGGTGCACACCGCGGTGGACTGCGGGGTTTCGGTTGGCATCCATCGCTCGATCCCGGACCTGCTCGGCACGGTGGGCGGCTATCTCGACAAGGGGTACCGCCGGGTCAAGCTCAAGATCAAGCCGGGCTGGGATGTGGAGCCCGTTCGCGCCGTGCGCGAGCGGTTTGGCGACGTGCCGTTGCAGGTGGATGCAAACACGGCGTACTCGTCATCCGACGCCCGCCACCTTGCCGAGCTCGACGCCTTCGACCTTCTCCTTATCGAGCAGCCGCTGCCGGAAGACCAGGTCCTCGCGCATGCGGAGCTGGCGAAGGTTGTGCGCACGCCGATCTGCCTGGACGAGTCCATCACCTCGGCGCAGGCGGCCGAGGATGCCATCCAGCTGGGCGCGTGCAAGATCATCAACATCAAACCTGGTCGGGTCGGCGGCTACCTCGAAGCCCGCCGAATCCACGACCTCTGCGCGGCGCGCGGCGTCCCGGTGTGGATGGGAGGCATGCTGGAAACCGGGCTGGGTCGGGCCGGC
>VBGM01000111.1 GCA_005880855.1 Chloroflexota bacterium | reverse complement strand
CCACGCGGAGCACCTCGGAGTCGAAGGCGTCGGCATCCCGCTGACCGAATAGCATTCCCGGTGCTGGGGATGTTCGGAGGCTGGTGCCTCCCGCAGTCTTCAAAACTGTTTGCGGGGCGCTGTTGAGGCGTCCTGGGTGGGTTCGATTCCCATCCATCCCCGCCAAACCTGGTGCCGTGAGAATGTCCGGAAACGCCAACCGGCGAGAGTCACAGGGTGTTCAGCGAGTGCCTACGTGAAGGTCACCGTCCCGCGCGGCAGTTCAGCCATCCTGGGGCTATGAGCCATCAGGATGATGTTGTTACGACGATCGTCCTCAATTCCTGTTTCGGGACAAACGGAGGCGGTATGGAATGAAGAGGCCTCAACCGAGTCATCGGGTGGCGACGCGCAAGGAGTGGCAGGAAGGGCAGACGAGACTGCTCGAGCGCGAGTACGAGATCAGGCGCATGAGCGAAGAGCTCGGTAGGGAGCGAAGGAACCAGCCGTGGGTCCTCCTCGACAAGGAGTACACGTTCGACACAGAGGCGGGCGAGAAGACACTCGCAGACCTGTTCGAGGGTCGATTGCAGCTGTTGGTCTATCACATGATGTTCGGCCCGGAATGGACGGCAGGTTGTCCGGCGTGCTCTTCCGTGGTCGACCCTCTCGACGGGGCGATGCCTCATCTCAACGAGCACGACGTCACTATGGTCGTCTGCTCTCACGCGCCGCTCGAAAAACTCACCGCCTACAAGAAGAGGATGGGCTGGAAGCTCAACTACGTCTCCTCCTTCCGCAGCACCTTCAACTACGACTTCGGTGTCTCTTACACAAAAGGTCAACAAAATGACCTCGATGCCGATCTGATAGAGCAGTTGAAAGCTGACAAGGCGATGGCTGAGATGGCCGACGCCTGTGGCACGGACCTGCTCGGCTACATCAGTGAGGCGCCCGGTTTGAGCGCGTTCGTGATGGAGGATGGCGCGATCTACCAGTCGGCCGCATACCGGGAACCGTATGGGGCGCGCTTCATGCTCACTTACCAGGAGCTGCTCGAGCGAACCGCGAAGGGATACGACGAATCTGTGATGCTGCGGCGCCACGACGAGTACTGATTCGGTCGGAAGGACCGGATCGGCGCAGTACTGCCTTTGGTCACCACATCGCGGTAGCGGAGTATCGTCCGCTAAGGGAGGCTGCTCATCCACCGAATGGATGGGTCCCCTTGGGGATTGACGGGAGGTGTCCATGAAGACGTTTGTCGTACTCGGCATTTCTCTTGCTGCGATCGCTCTGTCGACGGCGCCGGCACTTGCGGCCGACGCCAACGGCAACCACGAGGCCTATGTTTGGGTCGTAGCGGGTGACACAGCCATAGCCCCCGATGGATCGACCATCTTCATCAAGGGACGTGGCACGCTTGAGGCTGGTCCGCAAGGTTCGGCCACCGGCGGCGGCACTTTCTCGATTAATGGTGGCCCGATCGGTACCTGGAAGGCAACAGGCGTCGAAGGCTTCGTGAGCTATGGAACGTCGTTGCCCGGATCCGCCTTGCCACCTCCGCCGGCCACCGGGGGAATGGCGAAGCTGCACGTGTCTTTCAGCAACGGCCAGGTTGGAGTCTTGACGATTTTCTGTGTAATCGGCTCGCCGCCGCCAAGTGTGGGTGAGGGAATCCACCTGATCCTCGGCGGCGGTTCCAGCAGCGAATACACGGATGAGGGCAGGGGCTTCACCATTTTCATAGCGACCTAGACACTCGGTTGTAGCGACGGAGGGCGGCCACGGGAACGCCCTCCGCCTTCGTTTCTAAGTGTCGCAAATGACAGCCAAAATGACAGCCAGGGCGATGGACGACCACGGACGCTGTTGAGGAGTTCTGGGTGGGTTCGATTCCCCATCCCGCCACCTTCCGCCGTCACGCGGTGGCATCAGCGATGAACTTCTCCAGAGCGCTTCGCGCTTGGTCGGCAGCGTTTCCGGCCAGGAGATCCGACCCATGGTCATTTCCCGGAAGGATCAGCAGCTGTTTGCGTGTTGAGGGGCAAGCTGCGTACATGGTCTTGGCGTCAGCCGGAAAGTCGTAGGGCCTCTGTTGATCTGTCCGGCCGGCCATGTACAGAACCGGGAGTGTCAGCTGTTTCGAAGCCGCCAGGGCATCCATCGTGCTGTACTGCTGCGGCCCCGAAAGACTCGCGACTCCAACGACTCGTGGCGTCACCACGGTGGCCGCTACAAGCGACGCGGTACCGCCCATCGAGCTTCCCACCAGGACAATCTTGGACGCTCCTTGTCGCCTTAACTCACTCGCAGCGCCGGCGACGTCGCCGACTGGGTCGAACGCGAAATCGAAGATAAGCACGCGCCTGCCCATGTCTCGCAGGCTCTTGGCATAGGGCAGCCACTCACACAGGTCGCTCTGCGCCGAGTGCGCAAGAGTGACACCGACCGCACCGTCACCGACGACGGCGCCGATGACGTCCTCTCCATTGGGGCTCTTGAAGCTCACCTCTCGAGCCATGTCGCTGGCCTGGACGCAGGTCTCAAGTGGGCGCATGGTCGGCGAATTTGCAGCGGCACGCGGGGTGCTTCCAGGCTGGCTGACGGGGCCGCAGCTCACCGCCGACATCAAAACCACCACTACTCCAGTCAGCGGACCTGCTGTCAAAAACCTCAGCCCTCCCACTCCCATCGCTCGCGCTGCTCGGCGACGACGCGCTCGACGGCGTCGATGAACTGCTGGATGTCCTGTTCGAGCATTGGCGTCGACAGCGCTCCCATCGCGCGCGGGGCCATCAGCACACCCTGGTTGACAAGTCCGAGGAAGAGGTCACGCGTCATCTTCTTGTTGGCGGCTGCCATCGTCCTGTAGTCGACCACCGGCGTGTCGGTGAAGTGGAGCGCGAACAGCGACCCGACGCTGTTGACCTGCACAGGCACCTGGTGCGACGCGAACACCTCCGACAGATGCTCGGCGACACGGGCGCCTTGTCGGTTGAGCTCGTTGTAAACGTCCGGCGTGAGCTCGCTCATGGTCGCGAGTCCCGCCGCCATTCCGAGCGGGTTGCCGTTGTAGGTTCCGCCCTGCGCGATATTTGGATTGCGCCGGGGATCGAGCAGGTCCATCACATCCGCGCGGCCACCGAATGCGGCGACCGGCAATCCGCCGCCGATGATCTTCCCGAGGGTTGTGATATCTGGCGTCACGCCATAGAGCTGTTGGGCGCCGCCGGGAGCGACTCTGAAGGAGATCACCTCGTCGAATATCAGGAGGATGCCGAGCTCTCGCGTAACTTTGCGCAGACGCTCGAGGAACTCGACGGTCGCGGCGATCACGCCGCCCGCGCCGGTGATCGGCTCCAGGATCACAGCGGCCAGCTGACCGCCCTCCCGCCGGATGATTGCTTCGGCCGCGTCTGCGTTGTTGAACGGCAGCACGACGGTGTGTTTCACCGCCCATGCGGGCGTACCGATTGAATCGGGCCTGGCAATCGGCGCATCGGGTGCGCCGGCTTCGGACACTACCGGGTGGGTGCTCACCTCGGCGTAGTCATGGGTGCCGTGGTAGCCGCCTTCGATGCGGGCGATCTTCGGACGCCCGGTAAAGGCTCGGGCCAGCCGCATGGCAAACATCGTCGCCTCGGTTCCCGAGTTGCAGAACCGCACCGCGTCGAGGCTTGGCACCCGCTCGCACAGCAAAGTCGCCAGCTGCACTTCGATTGGATTGGCTGCCGCGAAACCCGTGCCTCGTGCGGCCTGCTTCTCAATTGCCTCGACAACTTTCGGATGTGCGTGGCCGAGGATCATCGCGGTGTAGTTGCCGAGCATGTCGATCCGTTCGGTGCCGTCCGCGTCCCACACCCGGCAGCCCTCGCCGCGCTCGATGTAGAGCGGATAGGGGTCGAAATACGTGGTCGTGCGTGTCGTGCCGCCGGGCATGACAGTGACTGCTTTTTCATGCAGCGCACGGGATGCGGGTGTGGTCTGGCGGTAGACCACCTCGGGGTCGTTGACCACTCGCCAGAGGCTACATCAGCGCCGTTGGTCGGTCCCAAGGATTCCCCAAACCCTCCTGACGAAGATCCTCACGACAGCGAGATAGGCCCAGATCAGGAGGACAGACGATGAAGACGAGAATTTGGTGGTTACCGCTTGCAATCCTGGGAGCGATCGCCCTCGGGCCAATCGGTCCCGCCCTAGCCGGTGAGGCCGCCAACCAGCCGGCGATTGGCGACACTACGGTCTTCGCAACCGTGCCCGCGCCGGGGCACCCCTTCGGCGTAGCCGTCGACACGAACCGGGTTTACATCTCGACGAGCGCCGGCGACTTCTTTGCCGACCCTTTTACGGGTGGGCATCTCAACTCGGACGGAGAGCGGGTGTTTGCCTACGACAATCATGGCCGCCTCGTCACAACGACCAGCATCGCCACCATGCCGAATTCGAACATGGGCCTTTTTGGCCTCGCTCTTGACGGCAACCCGATGTCGGACCGCCAGCTCTACATAGCGGACATGAACGGGCGGATCCTGCGCCTTTCCCTCGGCCAGACGAATGCTGCGCCCGTGCTGTTCGCACGGGCTCCGCTGGCCGGAGGCTGGATGGTGACGATGTGGAACGACCTCGTTTTCGATCGCGCCGGCAATCTGTTCATGACCGACGACAAGCCTCGTATCTGGCGGGTTACTCCGGACGGGCAGGCTTCGATCTGGTTCCAGGACCCCAGGCTCACCGGTTACTTCGGTTTCGCCGGCGGACCGCTGGGTGGGCGGATCGACCCCACCGGCAAGTTCCTGTACTTCACCATCACGATCTCTGCGGCGTTCCCGGGAGAGGCGGTCGTGTACCGGCTCCGACTCGTTGATCACCCGTCTGCGTCGGACCTGCAGGTGGTGCACCGCTTCCCGGTCGTCCCCGGACAGCAGCTGCCTCAGGCCGCAGGTCTGGCATTCGCGAAGTCAGGGAACATCTATGTAGGTCTCATCGGCACCAACCAGATCGCGGTCCTCGATCCATCCGGCAACGAGGTACGGCGAATCTCAAGCCCGCTCTTCGACTCACCGTGGGGCCTCGCTTTCATGGGGCAGTCGCTGCTCGTGACCAACGCGGACATCCAGCCGGTCGAAAGCCCCGATCGCTGGAAGGTGTTGAAGGTCTTCGTGGGTGAGAGCGGCCTGCCGCTGAACAGGCCGAGGACCTCTGCAGATGACAACAGAGCGTAAGGCGCTCTCCTGACGGGCCAAAGTGGCGGGCCTCGAATGAACGAGGCCCGTCATGGATCGAGGAGTTAGGCCGCGGGGATGATCGCGCCTCGTGCGGCAGGTGCCGGCAGCCCCCGGACGCTTCGGAACAGCAACGTCCAGTACACCGATGAGTACGCCGAATACGCAGCGCTGGCAACCAACAGGATGCCAACGATGAAGATCGCCGCGAATGAGCCCGCCACGATTGCGCCGGTCGCGCCGCCGACCGCCCAGCCTCCGAAGCCGATCGCGACGCCCGGGATTGCGACTACAAAGGTAAGCACTGCAATGGCGATCCCAACCCCGATAGATACGGCCACCAGGATCAGCCAACCAAGCCCGACCTCCTTGAAGTGCGAGAAAATCATCCGGAAGCCGCTGCTCAGGCTCTCAGCCACATGGCCGTCTTCGAGAACGATGATCCTTTTGGCGAGCTGGAACGCCACGCCGAGCAGGAACCAGAAGGCGATCGAGACGGGCAGGACTGCAGCCGCCACGAGTCCGAAACCCACTGCCGCGGCCCCTGCGGAGTCCATGGCCCCGGCGACGGCCGCCACCACGAGGGTGCCAATCAACACTCCGGGCAGGACCGTCAGGAGGAACGCGAGCAGCCGCAAGCCGGCGATTCGCCAGCCAGTCTCGTAGCCGGCTCTCCATGCCTTGCCCAATGTGTACTCGTGGTCGTCATCGTGCTCGACGGCGGCGTGGATGATTCCGCCCGTTGCGATGCAGCCGAGCACGAACATCACGATGCAAAGGACCACGAAGACGGCCAGGATCCCAACGATCAACTCCCCGTTTTGGTTCCAGATGTTCTGGAGTGCCGCCCAACTGGGTCCCTCGTAGGCGTCGGAAGTGCCACGACGGCCGTAGTTCGTCCCACCATTGGGAACGTTGAACGCAGTGGCTGTGCCGGCGAGGAAGCCCAGGAACCACAGGTATGGCCGCCGGGCCACGATCTCGAAAGGTCGTTTGATGAGGTGGTCGTATTTCATAGTCACAGCCAACGCTAGCGGGGGTCTGTGTCGAGAGTGTGTCGAGACCACCCAACAATTCAGTACAGCTACTGACGACACGGGCGAATCCGGGGTCTAGCCTCCAGTCGTCAGATGAGTGCGACGGTAGAAGCTCCGGTTGGCGTGCTAGTCGCGCCGCCCCCAGCGGTGCAGTCACGCCGGCTGTCGCTGAAGCGGCTGCTCGCCATCAATGCCTATTGGTTCGGCGGTGGAGCCCACTGGCAGCCGATCACGATCGCATTGCTGCCCATCGGCGCGCTCATCGTCGCCGGTACCAACGCCGACCTTCTGATCGGACGCGTCAACGCCGCCGGCAACGTGTTCGCGCTCCTGGTCCCGGTCGCCGTCGGCTGGCTCAGCGATCGAACGGTCTCGCCGTGGGGCCGCCGCCGGCCGTGGATTGCCGCCGGAACGGCCGTGAACGTGGTTGGGCTTCTCATGCTCGGCCTGGCTCCAACGGCGGCGGCATTGGTAGTCGGCTACCTGGTGATCCAGATCGGCTTCAATCTGGCCGGAGGCGCCTTCAACGGGGTCATACCGGACGTAGTCCCCGCCGAGCAGCGCGGTCGGGCGTCAGGCCTCCTCGGAGTGATGAACCAGCTGGGGATTGTCATCGGCCTGCTGCTGACCATCCTCATCCTGAGCGCTCTCGGCAACAACCGACTCGGGATGCTCGCCGGCTACGTGATGATCGCGGTGGTCCTGTCGGGCACCATGCTCATCACTCTCGCAGCCGTAAGAGAGCCCGCCGCCATCCGCCCGGCGCCACGCCCGCGCTTGCCCGTGCGACGCGCCGCAATCGTCTGCGTATTGAGCTCGGTCGCTGCCATCGGGTTCGTGTTCATCTTGTTGCTTTTCGAAACCGGTCGCCTGTTCCTGCCCCTGGTCGCTTTCTGTGTTGCTACAGGTGCGACGGCCTATTTCTCCGGCCGGCGCCTGCAAGCCTTGCAGGAATTCTTCTCGGCGTTCCGCTCCAACGACTTTTTCTGGACATTCGCAACACGATTCCTGGTCCAGCTGGGCATCTACACGATCCTGCCGTGGATCGGCCTCTACTTTCACGATGTGGTTCGCTCGCGGGACTTCGGCACGGCGGCCGCGTATTGGAGCCTGGCGGTACTCGGAGGAGCGGTACCGACTTCGTTCATCGGCGGACACCTGAGCGACCGCCTCCGCCGGCGCAAGGTCTTCGTCTATATCTCGGGCGGGGTGATGGCGCTCGTCGCGTCGGTCTTGCTGTTTGGGTTGGTCGAGTCGCTTCCTGTCCTGTACGTGATGGGTGTCGTTTTTGGGCTCGGCTATGGTTGCTACTTCTCGGTCGATTGGGCCCTCGCTTGCGATGTGCTCCCAGACAGCCAGAAGTCAGCCGGCAGGGACATGGCGCTGTGGCACATCGCCTTTGCGCTGCCCGCGGCGCTTGGCGCGACCTTGACGGCAAAACCGCTTCACTACCTGAACGAATCGGGTCACGTTCTCATCGGCATGACAAGTGGTGGCAACCTGGGCTTTCGGCTCGTTTTCGCCACAGCAGCCATCTGGTTTGTCTTCGGCACCCTGATGGTCGGCCGTATCCGCGGGGTGCGTTGATTACCTAGCGCCCTGGCGTTATTCGTCCGCCGTCCACTCCATTGAAAATGCAGGCACCTTGGGCGGTCTCACCACCCGCCACATCAACTGCGCTGCGGCTACCGCGACCACTGCCATGACCATCATCTTTCGCATGACGGACATCTTCGGGAAACCGGGTTGTCGGGTCATCGTGTAAGGCGACCGACTTATCTCGCCAACATTCGTGCCTCAGTACCGACGCGGCAAACGAGTCGTTGCCTCACGCTATTTTTGTGAATACGAGAGCGCTCCTCGTTCTGACCGACAGCGAACCAGGCGATTCGGCATTGGTTCGGGCAGCTCGCGAGTACGCCGATGCGAATGACTGCTCGATAACGCTGCTGCGAGTCGTGCCGGAGGTGAAGCGTGCCTTTCGCAATGAACGCGGGGCGCTGATTCTTCCCTGGCAGGGCATGCAGGTGATGAAAGCCGCCGCACGGTCCGACCTCGAACAGCTCCGAGACCAATTCTTGGGTGGTCGCAGCTTTCCGACCAAGATGCTGGTCCGGTTTGGCGATGTGATCGATGAACTCGCAGCAGCGTGTTATGCCGCGCACCCCCACGCGGTCATGGCCAGGTCCAGGCCGCGTGCCTTCCTGCCGCGGCGGAGCCGCGATCGGCGCCTGCTGAGCAGACTGGCTGCGCCAGTCCTCCTGCTGAACGCATCCGATGGGCTGGTAGGCGAGCCGGCTTCGGACAACGCGACGGCGATGCCTCTGAGTTTTTCCGACAAGGTCAAGGCCCTCTACCACCTTCCGGTCTTTGCGGGCATGTCGCGGAAAGAGCTGGAGATGATCGCCCGAAACCTGGACGAAGCCACGATTGATGCCGGGACGACCGTGATCCATGAAGGAAAGTCGAACCAGGCATTCTGGATAGTGGTCGAAGGTGAGCTCGCCCTGGCCTGGCGCGGGAAGGTCGTCGAGCGCATCACCCGGTCGGGCCTGGTGGGCGTGCCGAGCATGCTCGACGGTCGGCCGGCTTGGGCCACGGTTACCGCCGTCACGCCGGTTCGCGCGCTGGTTGCGAGCAAAGAGCAGTTTCGCTTGCTGCGCGCGGATGACCGAATTGCCTTGCGTCTATGGGCGGCGACAGGAGCGAGACTTCGCCATCACATCCTGGAGTCAATGAGCGAGGCGGGCTAGCGCCGGCGCTCCGCGGCCAACTCCGCGAGCACGGGCGTGTCAGCTCACGACGCTGCAGGCCGCTCGAGGCTCGGGAAGGATCCGGTCGCGCGCCTGACTTCCTGGAAGAGGCGGCGAGTCTGCAGAAGGTTGCGCGCCCGCAGGCGAACCTCCTGGCGGTCCAGGGGTTTGACGAGAAAGTCGTTGGCGCCCAGCAGGAAGGCGCTGTTGCGAGCGACATTTCGATCGTCTGCCGTGAGCACGATCACCGGAAGAAAGCCGCGACCCTCCCGCGCTGACCGTAGCCGTCGAAGAATCTCCAGCCCGTCCGGATCGGGCATGTGAAGGTCCAGGAGCACCAGGTCGGGGTCGAACTCATAGAAAGCCCGCTCGGCCGCCTTGGAGTCCGTCAAGCAAACGATCTCGTCTGCAACGTCGATCAGAAAATTCCTGAGCAGCTCGACGTTGGCCGGCTCATCATCGACGATCAGGACTCTCTGGCTCACCGACCGGCAGTGTCGCTTAGCGGCAGCGCGCGTGATCGTTACATCAACAACTGTCATCAACCGATTCGATTGCCGGCTATTGCGTCGCCATCAAAACGTCCCGGGCGCGCCCTCTCGTCCGCCACCTTAGGTTGATAAGCTGGGGGTAGGAGTCTTCCCTTCGGGGAGCATTCTCGTGTGGGGGTATTGGTATGCGGAGATCTCTAGGTTTCAGGCGTTCGCTTGCCCGAATTGGCACCGGGTTGGCGGCTGGGTCGCTGATGTTGCTCA
>VBGM01000110.1 GCA_005880855.1 Chloroflexota bacterium | reverse complement strand
CAGCCGTCGACCTCGGGCAGCAGGATGTCCAGGGTGATCGCCACCGGTTTCAAGTCGCGAGCCATTTGCAGCGCCAGGCGGCCCGTATTCGCGATTTCGATTCGGAATCCGCCGGCTTTGAGGTGGCGCGACAGAATCTCCGCCGCCGCCGGATTGTCGTCGACCACCAGAACCAGGGGCAGCCCCGGGTCGGGTGCCTCGACCCGGGGCCGCACACTTGGCGCCGGCTCGCCGGCGGCTCCAGCCTGAAGAGGCAGGCGCAGGGTGAAGGTGCTTCCGT
>VBGM01000109.1:17366-20165 GCA_005880855.1 Chloroflexota bacterium | reverse complement strand
GAAACTCCGTGAACAGACGACCCAGGTCCTGCTTGGCAATCCCGATGCCGGTGTCGCTGACGGCGATCTCCACCCACGAATCGATGCGCCGGCTCCGGATGTCGATCCGGCCCCCGCTGGGAGTGAACTTGATGGCGTTTGACACCAGGTTCAAGAGCATCTGCTTCAGCCTCGCGGGGTCAGCGTTGAGGCGGAGCTCGGGCGAGGGCTCGGCATTCAGTGCAATCGACTTGCTCCGAGCCAAAGGCTCAACGCTTGCCCGAACCTCGTCGATCAACTGTCCGAGCTCAACCTGCTGTGGGTGCAGCTCCATCTGCCCGGCCTCCACCTTCGAGAGGTCGAGGATGTCGTTGATGAGCTGGAGCAGATGCGCACCGCTGCTGTGGATCTGATCTAGAAAGCGGTGGCGGGTCGCCTCGTCGAACCGGTGGGTCGCGTCGTCGCTGAGCAGCTCCGAGAATCCGAGGATCGCGTTGAGCGGTGTCCTCAGCTCGTGGCTCATGCTGGCGAGGAACTGGCTCTTCGCCCGATTCGCTTGTTCGGCCTCCCCTTGCGCCTGTCGCAATGCCTGTTGCGCCAGCTTTGCCTCGGTGATGTCCTCCGAGATGCCAAGCAAGAAAGCCGGCTTCCCTGCCGCGTCCAGGATCGGGATCTTCTTCGTGTGCAGAGTTCGAGTTCCCTTGAGCTTGGTCTGGATGGTCTCCTCCGGGATGTCGATGAGGTGACCCCTTCGCAGGGTCTCTCGGTCCGCTGAGGTGAACTGCTCCGCCTGGTCGGCCGGGAAAAAATCGAAATCGTTCTTGCCCATGAGCTCGTCACGAGAAAAGCCAAGCAGCTCCTCGCCGGCGCGATTGAAGCGGATGAATCGGAGATCCTTCGCGTCTTTGACAAAGATCATATTGGGGATGTTTTCGATCACCGAGTCCAGGAAGTGGTTGGTTGCGCTGACCTCGGTGGTTCGCTGGACGACTTTTATCTCGAGCTCGCTCGCGGTCATCTTCTGGTCGCGCATAAGCTGCGCAACAGCGATCGCGCGCCCGGCCCGGTTGGCAAGGACTTCTAGAAGCTTGACGTCGTTCTCGCCCAAGGGAGTGCTCCCCTCCATGCGATTGAGGTTGAGCCCGCCTACCACCCTGTCCTGGGCGACCATCGGAATCATCGCCGCCTCACGTATCCGCCACGTTCGGATGTGCCGTGCCTGGTGCGGTGCAACGTTTGCCGGCAGGTGATCGGGATCGATCTTGACGACAATGCTCCGTCTCTCCCGCACCACCGTTTTCCAGGGCCCGGCAGCGTCGAGCTCGATCGGGAGGCCCAGAAGCGCCTGCGCATCTTTCAGCACCCTCGGGTCCGGGTGATAGGCCGCTACCGGTTCGATTCGCTTGCCATCGGGCGAGAGCAAGACCACGGAGCAGAAGTCTCCGGTCGCACGTGCGATGTGCTCTGCGACGATGGCGAGCAGCGCTTCCATGTCCGGAACCGCATCGCTGAAGGCATCCGACGCGGCCGCGATTGCGGCCAGGCGCGCGAGATCGTCGCCCGGAACCGCATCCTGCGGTCCAGACTCGCCGGTTGACATGGCGCAACTCTATTCCACGTCCAGTCGACAAGCGGCCACTTTAGGTGCCAAATCGAGTTCAAATCGGCTACCACCGGGAGCGCTGCCCGTCCTTTCGGGATCTATGGTTTGATCAGAGTCAGTTAACGGTCTGGTTTCATGATGGCCGGTCTCGAGCACCCATCGCCGCCGCTGCTGGATCATTCACGCAGTGCAGACCACGCGCGATTTGCATGCTCTTACGTTCGATGTCTTCGGCACCTGCGTCGATTGGCGCTCGGGAATTGCGGCCGAGGCCCGGCGCCTCGGCTCGCTCGCCGGCGTGCGCGCCGACTGGGAGCGCCTGGCTGACGCCTGGCGAGCGCTCTACATGCCTTCCATGGACAGGGTGCGGCGCGGTGAGCTGCCCTGGACCAACTTCGATCGCCTTCACCGCGTGTCGCTGGACCAGGTGCTGCGTGAGACCGGCGCGGAAGGCTTCGATGACGCCGGGCGCGAAGAGCTCACTTCCGCCTGGGAGCGCCTGCCGGCGTGGCCCGACGCTGCGCCCGGACTGGCGCGGCTCGCCCAGCGCTTCACGGTGACGACCCTTTCGAACGGCAATCGGTCTCAGCAGGCGGCGCTGATCCGATTCGCCGGCCTGCCTTTCCAGCGCCTCATGTCCGCGGAGGACTTCCGTCACTACAAGCCCGACCCGGAGGTGTATCTCGGCGCGGCGAGGTGATGATGGTCGCGGCGCACAAGGGCGACCTGCGTGCCGCGCAGGCCGCCGGCCTGCGGGCGGCGTTCGTAGAGCGGCCGTTGGAGAAGGGGCCGGGCGGAGGAGCGGACCTCCTGCCCGATCCGCACGCCGATCTGCAGGCCAGCGACTTCATGGACCTCGCGGACCAGCTTGGCTGCGACTAGTTGATCAAACAGGGGCTCAACGTCCGGCTGCTCTCGGCCGGCCCGTTCGTGACGATGGTCGATCGCTTTGCCTTCGCACCCGTACTGATCCCGATCGCGATCGACTTCCACGCTCCGCTCGGCGCCGTCGCCATCGGGGCCACGGCGTACTACCTTGCGTACGGGCTGGCGCAGCCCCTGTGGGGGTTTGCATCCGACCGATTCGGTCGCATACGGGTGATGCGGCTGAGCCTGGCCGCCACCGCGGCGGGCTGCGCGCTGTCCGCACTGGCGCCCAACCTCGGTCTCCTTATCGCCGCCCGCATCGTGGATGGCGCGGCGGTTTGCGCCATCTT
>VBGM01000109.1:0-17279 GCA_005880855.1 Chloroflexota bacterium | reverse complement strand
CTCTTCGCGCACTACCTGAGCTGGCGGCTTGTGTTCGGCCTGACCGCCGTGGTCGCCGCCGCGCTCGTCGTGGCCATGCGCCGCCTGCCGGAATCAGACATCGCTTCGCCGCCTGGGGGGCCGGTCGCTCAACTTCGGGAAGCCGTGCGGCGGCCGTGGGCGCGCTTTCTCATCCTCTTCGCCCTTCCCGAGGGCGCGATGGTGCTCGGCTTTCTCGTCTACTTCGCCCCGGCCCTCGAGTCCACCGGGACCAACCCGGCCGTGGCCGGCCTGGTCGTTGCGGCCTACGGGGCCGCCGTTCTAGTTGGGACCCGTGTGGTCAAGGTTCTCGCGCCACGAACCTCCGCCTGGGTTCCGATCGCCCTCGGGGGCGCCATGGCGGTGGTCGGTTACCTTGCCGCGGCCTTCGACCAGCACGCCGCCGCCATCCTTTTTGCCAGCGTGATGATCGGTGGCTGTTACGCCTTTATGCACTCGACGATGCAGGCCTGGGCGACGGACATCGCCCCTGAGGTCCGCGGCACCGCGGCGGCGCTCTTCGTTACGAGCGCGTTCACCGGCGGCGCGATCGGATCCGGGGTCGGCGCCCTGCTCGCCCAGCAGCGGCATTTCGGTGACCTGTTCCTGGTCGCGGTAGCGCTGACCGTACCTGTCGTCATCGTGGCGGCCCTGAGCCGTGCGCGCTATCCCGGCTCGACGCTGGCGGTCAACGTGGGCGAGGTGGCCGGCTCGTAACCCAGGGGCTAAGATGGTCAATCACTACCAGCTGACCGCGAGGTGGGTTTGTTGTGGGGCAAAATCGGGGGTGGGTGATGACAGTGCGTAGGTTGGCATTGCTCGCGGTGGCTGCGGTGGCCGTGATGGCTTGTGGCGGAAGCGGATCGGGGGGACCCACCACAGGTTCGACCATCGTCCTCGGGGCGCCCCTCGGCCTCACCGGTGCGTTGACCAAGGAATCGACGCTGACCCAGCAGGGCTACAACCTGTGGCTCGACTGGATCAATGCGCGCGGGGGCATCCTCGTGAACGGCGTCAAGCACCCGGTCCAGATCAAGTATTACGACGACACCAGCAACGCCAACCAGTCGGCTGTGCTGATGCAGAAGCTGATCACCGAAGACAAGGCGAACTTCCTCCTCGGTCCGTACGGCAGCGCCGCCACCGCGACCGACGCCGCCATCGCCGAGCAGAACCAGATCCCGATGGTCGAAGCCAACGGCGCCGCGCAATCGATCTTCAACCAGGGCTACAAGTACACATTCGGCGTGCTCAGCCCGGCGAACAAGTACCTCCAGGGCGTCATCGACATGGCGGCCACCCTCAACCCCAAGCCGACCACGATCGCGATGCTCAGCGCCGACGACAACTTCAGCCTCGAGGTGGCCAACGCGATCAACACGTACGCGCCAACCAAGGGGATGAACGTGGTGCTGTTCAAGAAATATAAGAACGGGGCCACCAACCTGGGGGCCGAGGTGCAGGCGGCCAAGGCCGCCAACCCGGACATCGTGCTCAACTCAGGCCATCTCACCGAGGCGATCGCCATCAACAAGGCGGCCAAACAGCAGAAGCTGAACGCGAAGATCTTCGCCTACTCGGTCGGTCCGTCGACGCCCGACTTCATCTCCGCCCTCGGCGCCGACGCCAACTTTGTGTACGACGGATCGCAATGGACTCCACAGGTCAAGTACACGCCGGCCTTCTACCTGACCGTGGCCCAGTACGTCGCCGCGTACAAGGCGAAGTACGCCGGGTTGGGTGATCCTGATTACCACGTCGCCGAGTCGACGGCCGCGTGCCTGGCGCTGCAACGTGCGATCGAGAACGCGGGCTCGCTCGATCCGAAGAAAGTCCGCGACGCGCTCGCGGCCCTGGACGTGACGGTCTTCTTCGGCCAGATCAAGTTCGACAGCCGCGGGATCAACATTTACAAGCCGATGGTGGTCGAACAGATCCAGAGCGGGGTTCACCACACCGTCTTTCCCGCGGACATCGCGGACGCCCAGCCCATGTACCCGACACCAGCCTGGGACCAGCGCTGATCCGTACGAGACAGTAGATCGTGGTCGACTTCGTCCAGCTGGTCATTCTCGGCCTGCTGGCCGGAGGCGTTTACGTGGCCGTCGGCGTCGGTTTCGGCCTGGTGTGGGGAGTCCTCAACATCGTCAATCTGGCGCACGGCGCGCTGGTGGTCGTCGGCGGTTATCTCACCTGGCAGCTGTTCACCACCCTCCACCTCGACCCCTTTCTCACGCTGCCGGTGGACGCGGTGGCGCTCTTCGTCTTCGGCTACGCACTTCAGCGCGGCGTGATCAACAGGATCATTCGTGCCCCTCTGCTCTTCACGTTTCTGCTCACGTTCGGGTTGAACCTGATCGTCGTCAATCTGCTCCTTTTGATCTTCGGATCTGACTTCCGCTCGGTCACACCCTCGTACTCAGGCCAGGGATTCGAGTTTGGAAGCATCGTGATCCCGTACGTCCCGCTCATCTCACTTGGCGTGGCCATCGCTCTGTCCGCGTCCCTCGCCTTCGTTCTGAACCGGACCCGGACTGGTCTGGCGATCAACGCGATCGCGTCCGACCGCGATGCGGCTCAGCTCGTAGGCATCGACCTGCGCCACGCGTACGCGGTCACATATGGCCTGGGGGCTGCATGCGCGGGGGTTGCCGGCGGCCTGATCGCGTTGATCCAGGCGATCACGCCAACCGCGGGTGAGCCGTACACGCTGCAGGCGTTCGTGGTCGTGATCCTCGGCGGGCTGGGAAGGGTGAGCGCCACCGTCGTTGGGGGGCTGGCGTTCGGGCTGGTCGAGGCCTTCGGCCAGTCGATCCCTGGCTCGGGCTCGGTCTTCGCAAACGCGATCGCGTTTGGCCTCATGGTGCTGGTGCTGGTCACGCGCCCGCAGGGGCTGATGGGGCGCCTTCGATGATCGCGAGGGCGGATACCCATCGGCGCTGGCGGCGCATCTTCTTGATCCTGGGGGTGATCGTCGGCGCATACGCTTTGCTGGCTCCGCTGACCTCTCTCGACATCGCCCAATCTGCCGGCGTGCCCCTCCTGGCGGATCGGCTGTGGTTCCGGATCGCGACGTTCATCGCGATGTTCGTGGTCATGGCGACCGCCTGGAACATCATTGGCGGGATCACGGGCTATGCCGCGTTCGGCAATGTCGCCTTCTTCGGCATCGGCGCCTACACGACCGGCATGCTCATCTCCAAGGCGAGGTGGCCATTTCTGGCCGCGCTGCCGGTCGCTCCGGTCATGTCCACGGCCTTCGCCACCGTCGTTGGCCTTCCACTGCTCAGGCTGCGCGGGCACTACTTCGCCGTCGCCAGCCTCGGGGTGGGTGTGGCCGTGGGCGAGCTGGTCCAGAACGTCGAGTACCGCGGCCAGCCGATCTTCGGTGGCGCGAGCGGATTATTTCTGCCCATCTACGCCGTCGACAACCGCGGACTGTTCTTCTTCTATCTCATGGTGCTGGCGGCGGCGATCTCAATCGCCGTCACCTGGTGGGTGCTGCGCAGCCGCCTCGGCTATGGGTTGATCGCGATTCGCGAGAACGAGGAGGCAGCCGCCGTAATCGGCGTCAACACCACCGCCTATAAGGTCGCCGCCTTCGCCCTGGCCGCCGCGCTGACCGGATTGGCGGGCGGGATCTTCTCCCAGTGGAACGTCTTTATCAACCAGGACAACACCTTTCCGATCGAATACAACGTCCAGATGATCCTGATGGCGCTGCTCGGAGGAACGGGAACGGTGTTCGGCCCGGCCGCGGGCGCGGTCCTGTTGCAGCTGCTGATTCAGTTTCTCGGCGGCAGCCTGCCGATATCGGCCGACATCCCATTCGTGTCGGAATCGGCGCGGCCCATCGTCGCGCAGGTCATCCTCGGCGTGCTCCTCGTCGTGGTCGTCATCTTCGTTCCTCGCGGCGTGATCGACTTCTTCGGCGGCCGTACGCGGCTCAGTCTGGCCTACCTGCGGCGGTCCCTTCGCGAGACCTCGCTTTGAGCGAGCCCGATCCCCCCACCCGAGTCCGCTCCACGCCTCAGCTCGAACTTCGCGGCGTGACCAAGCGATTCGGAGGCGTTGCCGCCGTCGACGGCGTGACATTCGAGATCGATGAGGGCGACATCGTGGGGATCATCGGTCCCAACGGCGCCGGCAAGACGACGCTGCTCAATTGCATCAGCGGACTGCAGCGGCTGGACGGCGGCGACATCCGCTGGCATGGAGCCTCGATCTCCGGCATGCCGCCGCATCGCATCGCGAGGCTCGGCATCGGCCGCACCTTCCAGATCGTGCGACCGTTCGGCTCAATGACCGTCCGGGAGAACGCCGCTGTCGGCGCCTTGTTCGGCAGCGCCGACGCACGCCGCGGGCCGAAGCAGGCGTTCGCCATCGCGGACGAGGTGCTGGAGCTGGTCGGGCTCGCCGCCAAGGCCGGCCTTCCCGTGTCGGCGCTCACCATCCCCGACCGCAAGCGCCTCGAGGTCGCGCGAGCCGTCGCCACCAAGCCGCACCTCCTTCTCCTCGATGAGGTGATGGCGGGGCTCAACAACGTCGAGATCGATGAGGCGCTCGAGATGGTCAGGGCGGTGCATGCAACTGGCGTCACGGTGCTGCTGATCGAGCACGTGATGCGCGTGATCATCGGAATCTGCCGGCACGCGATCGTTCTCGATTTCGGCCAGGTCCTCGCGCAGGGCGAGCCTGACGTCGTTCTGCGGGACGAGCGAGTGATCCAGGCCTACCTGGGCGAGCGCTATGCAAAACGCCTCAAGCCCTGAACCGCTCCTCAAAGTTCGCGGGCTGACCGCGGGTTTCGGCGCCGGGCCTGTGCTTTTCGGGATCGACCTCGATGTCGCGCCGGCGGAGCTTGTTGCGCTGGTGGGCGCGAACGGCGCCGGCAAGTCGACTCTGCTCGGCGTGCTCAGCGGCCTGGTCCCGGCCGCGGCGGGGACGATCACACTGGCCGGAGCGGAGGTGACCAATGAGCGTCCGGAGGCGCTTGTGCGCAAGGGCATCGCGCACGTCCCGCAGGGACGCCGCCTCTTCGGAACCCTCTCCGTCGAGAAGAATCTCCTCCTCGGCGCCTACCTGCGGCGCGACGGCGTGGTCCGAGACGACATGGCCCGCGTGCTCGACCACTTTCCAGCGCTCAAGGACAAGCTTGCCCGCGAGGCGGGGACGCTTTCAGGCGGCGAACAGCAGATGGTCGCGATCGGCCGAGGATTGATGGCGAGACCGAAGCTGCTGATGGTCGATGAGCTGTCGCTCGGCCTCGCGCCCAAAGTCGTCGACCACCTCATCGAGGTCGTGCGAGAGATCAATCGCGAAGGCACCGCTTTGATTCTCGTCGAGCAGGATGTTCTGGTCGCGCTCGACGCTGCCGACCGCGCCTACGTCCTCGAGAACGGCAGGGTCGCCTTGAGCGGAGCCGCCACAGACGTGAGAGACGACCCCGGCGTGCGCAAGGCATACCTCGGGCTGTGACGGCAATCTTGAAGTAGCCTTGAGGTCGTGCTCAAGGTCGCGGTGCGCCTCCCGGCCACGATCGCCGATGTCGGCGAGTACCTGGCTGACGTCACCGCGCTGGAGGCGGCAGGCGCCGACACGATCTGGGTGGACGACTCTGTGCTGGATCCGTGGATCGTGCTCGGCGCGGTGGCGGCGCTGACCCGCCGCATCAAGCTCGGCTGCCGGCTGACATCGCTGCGCCCATGGCCCCCATCGAGGGTGGCCATGTCTGTGACCGCGTTGCAGACGCTGAGCCGCGGCCGGACGGTGGTCGGGCTGCCTGAGCGTGGCAATTCGAGCCGCCACATCGAAGCGCTTCAAGCGGCCGGCTCGAAGATCCTCACCGCGGGATCCCCGGACAAGGCATCCGACGGCGTCATCTTGGCCGTGGAATCGGCCGATCAGATCAGCGACGAAGCCCGCACATATATAGAGGTATGGGCTGCTATCCCCATCCCACCCGATCGCGAGGCCTGGAAGCGCGCCCTCAGTGAGTACGAGGCGGCCGGCGCGACCGGCGTGATCGTGCCGTGGGACGCCCGCCTCGTCGATCTGCTTCGAAACCCAGAACCCGATGATCGATCCGACCTATTGATGTCAACCGGTTGACAACTTGACACCAATTCAGGGCTGAGATAGCGTCAAGTCGCTCCGCCGGGTGTGGGTGAGGAGAGCTGGCTGCATTGCCTACCGTCACACGTCGGGATGTACTCAAGGCCGGAATGGCCGGGGCCGGCGCCCTTGTGGCGGCCGGGCTCGGCTTCGATGCCGCGGTCGCCGAATCCACCAAGGTCAAGCAGAACCTGAGGATCGCGGGGGCCAAAGAGTCCCACTCGGTCTGCCCGTATTGCGCGGTCGGCTGCTCCCTGGTCGCGTACACAAGCCAGAAAAGCGATGGCAGCGTGCAGCTCCTGCAGATCGAGGGTGATCCCGATAGCCCCGTCAACGAAGGCCGCCTCTGCCCGAAGGGCGCGACCGCGATGCAGCTGGCGACCTCGCCCCGAAGGGTCGAATCGCCGCAGTACCGCGCGGCGGGCGCGACGGGTTGGAAGAGCGTCTCGTGGGATTTCGCGCTGGGCAAGGTCGCCCAGAACATCAAGGCGTCCCGCGATGCGACTTTCGTGGCGACGGATGGAAACGGTAATACGGTCAATCGGACCGAAGGCATCGCCTTCGCGGGCGGCGCCGCATTCAGCTCGGAGGAGGGCTACTTCGCCACCAAGCTGATGCGGGGCCTGGGACTGGTATACCTCGAGCAGCAGGCCAGGGTTTGACACGGCCCGACGGTGGTCAGTTTGGCCGCCACATTCGGAAGGGGAGCGATGACAAACCACTGGCGCGACATCAAGAACGCCGACCTGATCCTGGTCAACGGCGCCAACCCGGCGGAGGCGCACCCGGTCGGCTTTCAATGGTTCATGCGCGCGAAGCTCGACCGCGGGGCCAAGATCATCCACGCCGATCCGCGGTTCACGCGGACCTCGGCCGTCGCGGACATGTACCTGCGCATTCGCACAGGCACCGACGTGGCGTACTTCGGCGGCCTCATCAACCACGTCCTGCAGAACAACCTGTACTCGGACGTGTATGTGCGCAATTACACGAACGCGTCCTTCATCGTCAAGCAGGGATTCGGTTTCACGGACGGGCTGTTCTCGGGCTACAGCCCAGCCAAGCGTTCTTACGACATTAGCAGCTGGAGCTATGAGCTCGGCAGCGATGGGTTTGCCAAGCGCGACATGACGCTGCAGGACCCACGGTCGGTCTTCCAGCTCATGAAGACGCATTACTCGCGATACACGCCCGACATGGTTTCGAGCATCACCGGAATTCCGGCCGACCAGTTCAAGAAGGTGGCCGACCTCGTCGGCCAAATGGGCAAGCCCGACAAGGTGATGACGATCGTTTACGCAGTCGGCCTGACACACCACACCACCGGCGGCCAGCTGATCCGCTCGGGCGCTGTGCTGCAGCTGCTGCTCGGCAACATGGGCCGGCCCGGTGGGGGCATGAACGCGGAGCGCGGCCACGCCAACATCCAGGGCAATACCGACCACGCCATCTCGTGGGAGCTACTACCCGGCTATCTGAGGATCTCGGCACCGGGCCAGAGGACGATCGCCGACTATGTGGCGCAGAGCGCGGCTAAGAAGTCAGACCCGAACTCGTGGAACTTCTTCGGCACCAACTACAGGAAGTTCATGGTCAGCCTGCTCAAGGCCTGGTATGGCCCGGCCGCGACCGCGGACAACGAATTCGCGTTCCATTACATCCCCAAGCCTGCCCAGAACGCTTCGTGGATGTCGATCTACGACCAGGCGCTCAAGAGCAAGATGGAGGGCGTAATCCTTTCCGGGATGACTGCCGCGAGCATCGGCCCGGACGCCAACCAGGTCCAGCAGGCACTGGCCAACCTCAAGTGGCTCGTGGTCATGGACCCCCTGCCGACCACGAGCTCTGAGTTTTGGCGGGCGCCGGGCGTCGACTCGAGCCAGGTCAAGACCGAGGTCTTCATGCTGCCGACCACGCACTGGATCGAGAAGGACGGCTCGTTCACCAACAGCGGACGGTGGGCGCAATGGAAGGACCAGGTGATTCCGCCGCAGGGGCAGGCGAGACACGACCACTGGATCCTCGCCGACCTGTTCAACCGCGTGAAAGATCTATACAAGCAGGGTGGCAAGTTCCCTGACCCGATCCTCGCCGTCACCATGGATTACAAGGACCCGTTGAAGCCGCAGCTGGACGAGATCGCCAAGGAGATCAACGGCAAAGATCTGTCCACCGGCAAGCAGATGACCTCGTTCGCCAACCTGAAGGACGACGGCACGACCACGGCCGGGGATTGGATCTACACCGGCAGCTATCCCGACGCGGGGAACCTCATGAAACGGCGGAACGGCCTTCAGGATCGGGCGTGGAGTTGGCCGCTGAACCGGCGCGTGCTCTACAACCGCGCCTCCGCCGACCTGGACGGCAAGCCGTGGGATGCGACCAGGCCGGGGATCACCTGGAACGGGACGAGGTGGGTGGGCGACGTGCCCGACTACCCGGCGACCATGGACCCTCACGACCCCAAGGCGTGGCTGCCGTTCATCATGAACGGCGAGGGGGTCGGCCGGCTCTTCAGCAACGGCATGGTCGACGGACCGTTCCCCGAGCACTACGAGCCGGTCGAGTCGCCGGTCACCAATCCACTTCACTCGGCCGTGTCGGCGTCGCCTGTCGCCTTCCTCTACGACGCAGCCGCTGGACGGCCAAACCGATTCGGCACCGTCACCGACTACCCCTACATCGCCACCAGCTACCGGCTCACCGAGCACGAGCATTACGTCACGCAGCACGTGCCGCACCTGGTCCAGCTGCAGCCGGATCCCTTCGTCGAGATTCCCTTCGAGCTCGCCCAGGACAAAGGCATCAAGTCCGGCGACAAGGTTCGGGTTTCGTCCAAGCGCGGCAAGGTGGAGGTGCTCGCGCTCGTCACCAAACGCCTCGGCCCGATGACCGTGGCGGGGCAAAAGGTGTACCAGATCGGAATCCCCATTCACTGGGGCTACGTCGGCATCTCGGCCGACGCCGACCCGAGTCATGGCCGCTACTGGCTGGCCAACGCGCTGACGCCCTTCGTCGGCGACGCCAATTCACGGACGCCCGAGTTCAAGGCCTTCCTGGTCAACCTGGAGAAGATGTGATGGGGCAGGCAGCCGTCGCCGCCGGGCCTTTCGCGGACCGCCGTTCCCGCACCCGCGACCTCCTGGCTCGGTACCCGTTCGCCCGCGAGGTGCTCGACCTTTATGGCGCGCTGCTGGGAGTTCAGGAAAATGCGTACGGGGAGGTGATCTCGGCAAGGCCCGGGGCCCCAGACCTGGTCGCGTACGTGGCCGAGAGGGTGGTGCCGGCGGTGGTGGAGGTGACCGTGGCCACCGGGCCGGAGAAGCTGCGGGAGGCCGTGGCGGATCGCTTCCACAGCAGCAATCCTCGCGAGCTCGTCGCCGCCTGGATCGGCGGCGAACAGCAGGACCTGGTCGATCGGTACCTGGCCCGTGCGTCGGTGGGCCCGGTGCTCGAAGCCCTCGGCGCGGATGTGGCGTCGTCCTGTATCGGGCCTCGCGATGAGCGGCACTGCAAGACCTGCGGCGGAGTCCCGCAGCTCAGCTATTTCGCGGTCGCAAGCGAAGACCTGGCCGCCGGCGGCCGTTTTCTTCTCTGCTCTCGCTGCCATTCCACGTGGGGCTATGCCCGCATGACGTGTCCCGGTTGCGGCGAGGACTCGAGCTCACGCCTCCCGATCTTCAACGAGGAAGGCAATGCCTCCGGTGAGCGCGGCAGCGTGGTCCGCGGGCTCGAAGGGAGGCTTGGCGATCATCGTAAGGAGAACAAGGCCGTCTTTCCTCACATTCGCATCGAAGCATGCGAGAGCTGTCGCGGCTACCTGCTCAACATCGACCTGCTGGCGGATCCTGACGCCGTCCCGATCGTCGACGAGATTGCCGCCCTTCCGCTCGACCTGTATGCCGGCGAAAGGGGCTTCTCGAAGATCACTCCCAACCTCATGGGTTTTTAAGCGATGGCCACAAAGATCACGCCCGGCGAGTCGTACGGTTTCTTCACCGACACGAGCATCTGCATCGGCTGTAAGGCCTGTGAGGTTGCCTGCAAGGAGTGGAACCAGCTCCAGGGCAACGAACCCAAGTTCCTCGCCGACAGTTACGACAACACGGGCCAGCTCGACGCTCAGAACTGGCGCCACGTGAAGTTCGTCGACAACGTGCCGGCGCAGTCGGCCAATGCCGGCAATGGTCAGGCCTTCCTGATGATGTCCGATGTCTGTAAGCACTGCAAGCACGCGAGCTGCATGGAGGTCTGCCCGACCGGGGCGATCATCCGCACCGAGTTCGACACGGTTTTCATACAGCAGGATGTCTGCAACGGCTGCCGGAACTGCATCGCCGCCTGTCCGTACAGCGTGATCGCCATGAATCAGAGCACTGGCACCGCGCATAAGTGCACGCTCTGCTATGACCGCTTGCAGGGCGGCCTCGAGCCGGCCTGCGCCAAGGCGTGCCCAACCCAATCGATTCAGTTCGGGCCGCTCGCCGACCTGCAGAAAGCCGCCGACGTCCGGCTCGCGACGCTGCACTCTCAGGGCAGCACCCAGGCCCAGCTTTACGGTCGCGACGACACCGTTTACGGAGGGCTGAATGCCTTCTTCCTGCTCATGGACAAGCCCGAGACATACGGCCTGCCCAACGCCGACAACGCCAAGCTGCCGACCCGCAACGACATCGGCGGTTACATCGGCGCGCTCGCGACCGCGGCGGTTGCCATGGTCGCCGGCATCGTCGCCTTCAGGCGCCGGGGAACGGCCTGATGTACCTTGCGGCCGCGGAGCATTTTGTGCGGGCGCAGCAGTGGGAGTGGTACATCCTGGGCTACTTCTTCTTCGCCGGCCTCACCGGCGGGTGCTACGCACTGGCGACCCTTTTGCGCCTGGTGGGCGACCCGCGCGATGAGGCGGCCGCCCGGCTCGGCTTCTACGCCAGCTTCGCCACCCTGATCGCCTGCCCGCTGCTCCTGACCCTTGACCTGGGAGCGAGCTGGTGGAAGTTCTGGCACATGATCATCAACGTCACCCCGGGGGAGGGGGGCCTGAGCTTCAAGTACTGGTCGCCGATGTCGGTCGGGGCCTGGGCGCTGCTGGTCTTCGGCCTCTTCGCGACCGTGTCTGCAATCGAAGCGTTCGTCCTCGACCGCCGCGACCGAAGCGTCGCCGGCGATCCCAGCCGCCCGCTCGGCGGTATCCTCGGCCGCGCGTTCAACCTCGTCGGGGGGGTCCTTGGGTTGTTCATCGCGTCTTACACCGGTGTGCTCCTCAGCGTCAGCAACCAGCCTGTCTGGAGCGATACATGGGTGCTTGGCGGCCTGTTCGTCGCCTCCGGCCTGAGCGGTTCAGCCGCCTTGATGGCGCTGATGACCCGGTACCGTCCTCAGGCGGCATTCACGCTGGGCCGCCTCCATCAGGCGGATGGGTATTTCTCGGTCCTCGAGCTCGTCCTGTTGGTTGCGTTCTTCATCACGATCATCGCCGCCGGCACGGCGGGCCGGACGCTGGTATGGCTCCCGCTGTGGGTGCTCGCGCTCGTTGGCATCGCCTCGTCGCTGGTGGCCGGGAGGGGGGAGATGCGTATCCGTCGGGCCGCGGGAGAGGCCGTTGTCGCCCGAGCCGGCACGAGCGCGCTCGTGGTGTCGCTCTTGGTGCTGCTCGGGGTGCTCGCCATGCGCGCGGCGGTGATCTTCAGTGCTCAATAACGGCCCATTGGGGCCGCCAACCTCCGAGCAGATCCTGGGCGTGCTCGCCGCGATCCAGGATCCCGACCTCGGCCGCGACGTCGTCAGCCTCGGCATGATCAAAGATCTCGTCATCGGCGGCGACGGAAAGGTCAGCTTCACCTTCGAGCTGACGACGCCTGCCTGCCCGGTTCGGGACAGTTTCCAGACCATGGCCAAAAAGCTGGTCGGCGATCTTCCCGGCGTGACTGCGGTCGATTTGAAGATGACTGCCAACGTGCGCTCGGCCTTCAACGGGCGCCGGCCCGACCAGATGCTGCCAGGGGTCAAGCAGGTGATCGCGGTCGCGTCCGGAAAGGGAGGCGTCGGCAAGTCCACGGTGGCGATAAATCTCGCCTGCGCGCTCGGTGGCAGCGGGGCCGGGGTCGGGCTGCTCGATGCCGACATCTACGGTCCGTCGATCCCGGGCATGATGGGCGTCCAGGGCGAGCCGAAGGTGGTGGACTCCAAGCTCGTACCGCTCGAGGCTTTCGGCGTCAGGCTCATGTCGATCGGCTTCCTCGCCGGCGCGGACAAGGCGATGGTCTGGCGCGGACCAATGGTGTCGCGGGCGATCGAGCAGATGCTCACCGACGTTCATTGGGGCGAGCTCGACTACCTCGTCATCGATCTTCCGCCTGGCACCGGCGATGCTTCGCTGACGCTGGCTCAGGCGGTGCCGCTCACAGGCGTCGCGATCGTCTGCACACCGCAGGCTTCCGCGCTCAACATCGCAGTCAAGGCGCTACAGATGTTTCGCGGCCTTAACGTGACCCCGCTGGGCCTGGTCGAGAACATGAGCTGGTTCGTCTGCGGCCGGTGCAGCGAGGAGCACTTCATCTTCGATCACGGCGGGGCGGAGCGGGCGGCGAGGCGACTCGGAGTGCCTTACCTTGGCGGCATACCGCTCGAGAAGGTGATCCGCGAGGAGGCTGACGCCGGCGCGCCGGTGGTGGTGTCTCGGCCGGACACCGCCGGCGCGAAAGCGTTCCGCGATGTCGCCTCAGCGATCGCGGCGCGGGTGTCGGTGCAGAGCTTCCGGCAGCTGCCGGTGATCAGCGTTCGGTAGGGAGGGGATACTCCGTCTCGAGCTCCTGCCTGACCTCGAGGATGAAAGCCGCCACCGCAGCGTCATCGATGCCGCCCTTCGCCACGCGTAGTCGCTCCGCCGCCACGCCCGCCAGGTAGCAAGCCAGGGGAGCGAAGCGGCGCTCCTGAGTGCGGGCGGCGACGCGGGCCAGCTCCAACAGCTCCAACGCCAGCTCGGCGTCAAGGGTAGGCGCTTCGATCTGGGCCGAACGGCGGCCCGCCGCCGCGACCCACCGCTCACCGAGGTCATCGAAGAATCGATTCATGCGCAACCTATATCACGGAAAATCAGGTTCGATCATGGAACGATCTCGCCGGAGCGCCTCCTGATCGTCTTGGTTGGCGAATGAGTGACCGATATGCGCGCATGCGGTACCGCCGCTGCGGCCGCAGCGGGCTGAAGCTGCCGGCCGTCTCGCTCGGCCTGTGGCAGAACTTCGGTGGCGAGGGGCCAGTCGAGGTCCAGCGCGCGATCGTTCGGCGGGCGTTCGACCTCGGGATCACGCATTTCGACCTCGCCAACAACTACGGCCCGCCGCCCGGCTCGGCAGAGGAGAACTTCGGCCGGATCCTCGCGACCGACCTTGCCGGTCATCGCGACGAGCTCGTCATCTCGACCAAGGCCGGTTACTTGATGTGGGCCGGCCCGTATGGGGAGTGGGGCTCGCGCAAGTACGTGCTGGCGAGCCTCGACCAGAGCCTGAAGCGCATGGGCCTGGAATACGTCGACATCTTCTACTCACATCGCTTCGACCCCGACACTCCCCTGGAAGAGACGATGGGGGCGCTCGACACTGCGGTGCGCCAGGGCAAAGCGCTTTACGCCGGCATCTCGTCGTATTCGGCCCGCCGTACACGCGAGGCCGTGGACATCCTGCGGCGCATGGGAACCCCGCTGCTCATCCATCAGCCGTCGTACTCGATGGTCAACCGATGGATCGAGCCGGACCTGCTCGGCGCGCTTGATGACGAAGGCATCGGCTGCATCGTCTTCTCCCCGCTCGCGCAGGGCTTGCTCACCGACAAGTACCTCAAAGGCATTCCCGAAGGCTCGCGCGCCAGCCATGCCAGTCCCATGTCGCCGGACATGCTCACCGAAGAGAACCTCGCCAAGATTCGCGCCCTCAACGAGATCGCGAAGCGGCGCGGCCAGTCGCTGGCCCAGATGGCGGTGGCATGGACGCTGCGCGACCCGGTCGTGACCTCAGCGCTCGTCGGAGCGAGCAGCGTTGCGCAGCTGGAGCAGAACGTCGCCGCCCTGGACAAGCTCGAGTTCTCGCCCGGCGAGCTCGAGGAGATCGACCGCTACGCGACCGAGAGCGGGATCAACATCTGGGCCGCCTCCAGCGAGACCTGAGGGAGTCGACGGTCAGCTCATCTTGCCCTTGAACGTGGCCCGTTGGGACCTTTGGCCCAATGCGACTATCGGGCACTGCATTTAGGGTTGGCAGCGGAGGAAGAGGGGTGATACGTGGGCGTCTGGCCGTAAGCGGAGCTGCTCTGGCATTTCTCGTATCGCTGGCATTGGTCCCGCTGTCAAGCGTGAAAGTTTATGCCGACGCAGATCCTGACAACCACGGCCATCACTACGGCTGGTACAAACAGCATCTCCGTCCGCCGCCACCGCCAGCTCCTGCGCCGCCTCCGCCTCGTCCGACGTCGCCACCGACACAGCCTCCGGTGTTACTGCCACACATCACCCACGGCCAGGACGGAACATCTGCCGGCGGTGGAGCCGGCGATGGCACGAATGACGTGGCCGTCAAGACATCCGCGAGCTCTGATGTTCAGAGCGGTGCCTTGCTTCGGCCGTCGCCCGACTCAGACCAGGACTGGTGGTTGCCGCTCGCGCTCGCGCTCGTGCTTGCGGCCTTCTGGCTCTACGTCTTCGCATTGCTCGTGAGAGCTAACGTCAAAGGCCAGAGGGCTCGAGCCTCCGCTGCTCGGGCCGCTTGACCGCGAGGAAAAGGTGCCGGCCATGTTGTTCACGAGGTGGTTTCGAGTGATGTCAAATCCCGCCGGCTCTGCGTCGCGGACCCAACGCGGTCAGGGAATGGTCGAGTACGCGCTCATCCTTGTCCTGGTATCGATCGTGGTCATAGTCATCCTGCTCACGATGGGCAACCAGATCCAAAACGTGTTCTCGAACATCGTCGCAGCGCTGGGCTAGAGCCCCCTTCCGCGGCCGGGCCAACGAGCAATACGGCTTTCTTATATAGGACTTTTGTCCCAATGGGGTCGGGGTCCAGGTGGGGTGGGTAAAGTCGGTGCTTGACGTCTGGCGCTGAGGCGACCATAGTTGGGTTTCCGCGAGGGGATTTCAGCCTCCGTTAAGGCATCGCCGCGGTTAGAAGGGAAGGGAAGGGATTTGATGCTTGAGTTTTCCAAGCCTATTGGGCTGGGGCAGAATCACGCCCGCCCGCAAGGGCTGGCGCCGACTTCGAGGCAGGTGGATCTCGCCGCGTCGCTGGCGAACCCGGCCGTAGGCTCCGTCGCCGATCGACCCAGGATTCTGGTCACCGACGACCAGGCACTTTTCCGGGCCGGGTTGGCCCGGTTGATGGCGGCCGATGCGCAGCTGAGAGTGGTCAACCCGACAGATGACGGCCTCAACACCGTAGAGCGGACTCTTCAGCTCACTCCGGACATCGTTCTGATGGATGTACAGGTCCCGGGCCTGGCCGGCGCCGAGAAGAGTGGAAGCAGCTCTTCCGCATCCACCTTCAAGGTCGTCGTTCTCGCCGCCGACTTCGATCTCGACACCATGCGGGCGATGCAGAACAACGGAGCTGCCGGACCGGACGTCATTCCCGATGGTGTCGTTTCTCGGATCCTGGCTCTATATGCCGCCAAAAACGAGGGTGTTCCGGAACGGCGCCCAGAAATATCCAGGCGGGAGTTGAGCGTCCTCTCTTCTGTGGCGGCCGGCCAATCCAACAAGCAGATCGGAAGGCTCCTGGGGATCAGCCAGAAGACGGTGCGCAATCACCTGAGCCGGATCTTCCACAAGCTCCGTGCCGGCAATCGGACCGAGGCCGTCATGAAAGCCATGCGGCTCGGTTTGCTGACCGTCTGATTTGCGTCAGACCGTCCGGTGGGGGAAGGGGAGCCACCTCCGGCAAGGCAGCCCCCCTTCCTCTCTGCGTCACGCGAAGCATTTGCGCTTCGCGGCGCGTGATTGGTCGGTAAGTTAGGACATGCGGTATTTGCTCACCCTAATCGTGGTTGGGCGTGCACTCAATGGGTCTTTAATCCCAACGCAGCTCATGCTCGCAAAATGCGCGCAAATCTGGCGCTCCGTCGAAGCTCATGGTGACAAAAGTCCCCCTTGTGGAGGGGCATGGCCGCTACTAACGTGAACGCGACCTAGGTACCTGTGGTGGGAAGTGATTGCACGCCGGCAAGTGCTGTCGCATCCGAAGGGGTGAAGGCGCGCGGAGCGCGTTGTTATCGCGTGCCTTGTGACTCGAGACCTCATCGGCATCCAGCGGTGAACGAATCCACATGAGTCGAGTCATTCCGAACCAGCACCATTACGCGGGTTTCTGGCTGCGTCTTGCCGCGTATCTCATCGACCTCACGCTCATCTACATCGTCGAGAGCGTCCTCGCGGTCGGCGTGGTGATGATGAGCCCTCGCGTCATCGGTGTCGTGGACATCCTCTACGGGTTGCTCAATTTCTACCTCGTGGCGGCGGCGCTGTCGTGGGCCTATTTCGCGCTCTTCGAGAGCTCACCGATGCAGGGGACCGTCGGCAAATACGCCGTCGGGATTTACGTGACCGACCGGTATGGCGACCCCATCAGCTTCTGGCGTGCATCTGCCCGCTACTGGCTGAAGGTGCTCTCGAACCTGACCTTGGGGGTGGGCTGGCTGATGGCCGCTTTCACGCCGCGCAAGCAGGCACTACACGACCTGTTTGCAGGCACACTCGTGGTCAGCAGGCAGGGCTATCCAGTCGCTGCGCACGTACCGGGCTCGGGTCTGGCCGATTACTGGGATGGCAGGCGCTGGGTGGCACCCGCAACGCTCCCGCCGGCGGAGCTGTAGCGATGGCGCTGCCTTTGCCCATACCGCCTCCTGCACGGCCCAACGCAGGCGTCCGCACCCCGCTGTTCTTGCTCGGGGTAGGTATGGCGTTGCTTGCGTTCATAGCCATGTTCGCGTTCGGGATCATATTCGCGAACCGCGGATTGACCGGGCGGCAGGTCCCGGTGGTCATCGCCGCGGTCGACATCCAGGCACGAGAGCCGATCACGATCGACATGGTGTCGCTCGCGCAGGTGAGCTCGTCCTCGTTGCCGCCACATGCGTTCTTGCGGCTGGAGGACCTGAAGGGTTAC
>VBGM01000108.1 GCA_005880855.1 Chloroflexota bacterium | reverse complement strand
GGGACCCTCGCAACGGTGGTTGGCACGATCCTCCGGATCGCGCCCGGCATCACCAGGTTGAAGAGGCTCAAGCTCACGAAAGCCACACTCGCCGACCAGGCCGACGACGAGCTGACCCTGGTCTGGTTCAACCAGCCATGGGTCGCCAAGCAGCTTCACAAGGGTGACAGGGTCGCCGTAGCCGGGACGGTCAAAGCCGGCCGCTATCGCGAGTTCGAGATGCGCAATCCGCACCACGAACGTCTAGACGGCGGCAGTAGTAACGCCCCGAAGTACATCGGCGGCCTCATGCCGAAGTACCACGTGGTCAAGGGCCTGACGTCCAAGAAGCTCGCCGGCTGGGTCGACGCCGCGCTGCCGCTGGCGCCAAAGCTCGAGGACGAGCTGCCCGAAGATGTGCGCGCCCGGCACCACCTCCTGCCGCTGGCGGAAGCCGTGAGGCTCGGCCACAAGCCGGACACACAGAGCGAATGGTCCGAGGCCCGGCGGCGGATGGGCTTCGCCGAGCTGTTCGAGCTGCAGGCTGCGTTTGCCCTGATGCGAGCCAGCATCGCGGCCGAGCCGGCCGCGCCGATCCCCTACCGGCAGGACGTGATCGACTCGTTCAAGGCCGGCCTGGGCTTCGAGCTGACGAGGGCTCAGAAACGCTCGATGTGGGAGGCGTTCCAGGACATGGCCAAACCGACGCCGATGAACCGGCTGCTGAACGGCGATGTCGGATCCGGCAAGACGGCGGTCGCGGCTGCATGCGCCGCAATGGCTCATGCCGCCGGCCTGCAATCGGTGGTGATGGCGCCGACAGAGTTACTCGCGCGGCAGCACCTGCACAAGTTCCGCGGCTACCTGGAGGAGAGTTTCCCCGGCCTGACCGTGGAGCTCCTCGTCAGCAGCCAGAGCACGGCGGAACGGCGTCGCGTCCTCGCCGCTGCGGCGAGCGGGCACTGCGCGCTCGTCGTCGGCACGCACTCGCTCATCGAAGAAAACGTTCAGTTCGCCGACCTCGGGCTGGCGATCGTCGACGAGCAGCACCGTTTCGGCACCAACCAGCGGGAGCTGCTGAGGGCAAAGGGCAGCGGGCGCCCGCATTTCCTCGCCATGACCGCCACGCCCATCCCCAGAACCCTCGCGCTGGCACGGTTCGGCGAGATGTCCGTGTCGATCATCGACGAGCTCCCCATCGGCCGCACGCCGGTCGCGACCGAGGTCGTGCCGCCCGGCGAGCGCGATCGGGCGCACGAGCTCGTGAGGAACCAGGTGAGGCTGGGACGGCAGGCGTTCGTGATCTGCCCGCTGATCGAAGAATCCGAGAAGGTGGTCGCCCGCTCGGCGACCGCGGAGTTCGAGCGACTTGGCAAAGACGTCTTCCCCGACCTGAAGCTCGACCTGATGCATGGGCGGCTCAAAGAAAAGGAAGAGGTGATGAAGCGGTTCGTGGCCGGCGAGACGCAGGTCCTGGTGGCCACGGCAGTGGTCGAGGTTGGCGTCGACATTCCAAACGCGACGGTGATGATGATCGAGGGCGCTGACCGTTTCGGGCTTGCGCAGCTGCATCAGTTCCGCGGTCGCGTGGGACGCGGCGCAGCTGAAAGCCACTGCCTGCTCCTCGCCGACGACCCGTCCGCTGCCAGCCTCGAGCGCCTGAAGCTGGTTGAGACGATCTCGGACGGCTTTCGACTCGCTCGCGAGGACATGGAACGTCGAGGAATAGGTGAGCTGATGGGCTCAAAGCAGCATGGGATGTCGGATGCCGCGATGGATGCGCTGAGAAAGCCGCTGCTGCTCGACGAGGTAAGAGATGAAGCTCAGGCCCTCTTACTCTCAGATCCGAGACTCGAAGCGCACCCGCTGCTCAGAGATGCGGTGGAAGCCCGTCTAGAAAAAATCTCGATCAGTTAGCCTCGTAGCTGCATGCAGACGCTCCCGTTTGTCGTCGAGCTCACCCGCGACCTCATTCGCCTCGACACCACCAACCCGCCGGGCGAGGAGCACATGGCCGTCGAGCTCATCGAGCGGGTGCTGGGGGACGCGGGCATCGAATGCGCTCGATACGAAAGTGCACCCGGCCGTCCCAACCTGGTCGCGCGAGTGAAGGGTCGCGGGGAGGCGCCCCCGCTGCTGCTGCAGGGGCACGTCGACGTCGTCACCACCGTCAATCAGGACTGGCGGCAGAGGCCTTTCGGCGGCGACATCGTCGATGGCTACCTGTGGGGCCGCGGGGCCCTCGACATGAAGAGCGGCGTCGCGATGATGGTCGCCGCCCTGGTCCGCGCCCAGAAGCGCGGTGGAGCGCCGGGCGACCTCGTGCTCGCGGCGCTGGCGGACGAGGAGGCGGGGGGAGTCTTCGGCGCCAGGTGGCTGGTCGAGGCACATCCCGAGCTCTTCGACGGCATCCGGCACGCGATCGGCGAGTCCGGCGGCGTCGCGCTCCACCTGGGCGGGCGCCGCTTCTACCCGATCATGGTCTCCGAAAAGCGCGGCTGCCAGATGCAGGTCACGCTTCGCGGCCCGGGTGGGCACGGGTCGATCCCCGCGCGCGGCGGGGCGATGGCAAAGCTTGGAGAGCTGCTCGCAAAGCTGGACGCCTCGCGGCTGCCCGTCCACATCACAACCCCTGTACGCGTCCAGCTCGAGGCGATGCGTGACGCGCTGGCGGAGCCGCTGAAGGGTCGCATCGGCGCACTTCTGGATCCAGTGCGAACCGACGCCGCCCTTACTGACCTCGGACCGCTCAGTCGCGGACTCGACGCGTCTCTGCACAACACCGTCAACGCCACGATCGTGAGCGGAGGCTTGAAGGTCAACGTCATCCCGAGCGAGGTGCGTGTGCAGCTCGATGGCCGCCTGCTGCCTGGCTTCGGGCCCGAAGAGATGGTCAAGGAGCTGCGTGCCGTCATCGGGCCTGAGCCGGAAGTCGAGGTGACGCTCGTCGGACCTGCCCAGCCCGAGATCGACCTCTCGCAGTTCGACCTCTTCGCCTCGGTGTTGAAGGAGGCGGATCCAGGATGCGTGCCAGTGCCATCCCTCGTCACCGGCGGCACTGACGCTCGGCACTTCGCGAGGTTGGGCATTCGCACATATGGCTTCCTGCCCCTCAACGTCCCGCCCGATTTCAACTCGTCGCCAACCATCCACGCCGCCGACGAGCGCGTACCGGTCAGCGCGCTCGAGTTCGGGGCCGAGTGCGTTTACGAGGCCGTGATGAGGTACGGCGGTTAGCCAAAGGCTCGTAAGCCGCGGTCAGCATCCCGAAATAAGTCGGCGCCTCGTAGCTGATCAGCCGCCCTCGCCAACCCTCGCCGGTCGCTCCCAGGAGCATGAGCATCTGCCACCAGCTGTCGGCTTTGGCCTCCTCGACCAGGGCGACCGGGATGTCCACCAGGCCGGCCAGCCGGTCGCCGCCGACCAGCTCGACCACGAGGTCGTCATAGACGCGAGGCGTGCCCGTGGTCGGCGCTGGCGATGAAGGCGACGCGCCGGCCCGATGCGGCCGCGGCGCTGGCCACGGCGGCTCCCGCTCGCACGTGCTCCTCCGCCGACAGGTCTCGCGCCGGCGCCATCACCACCACCGGGAGCGGCGGATCCTGGCGACCGCCCATGAACCACAGTGGGATGAGCACTCCCCAGTCCATCGGCGCGACCGCGGTCGATGGGTCGTTGGATCCGAAGCTCACACCGACCGCCGGGAGCCCGTCCGTGATAAGCGTTTCCAGCAGGCGCCAGGCAAGCGGAGCATCGCCCGGTACATCGAGCTCCACCGGCTGCGGTGTGCCGTCGAGGCTTCCGGTCACGCGACCGGCGACAACGACGGCAAATGCTCCCGAGATGTGAACGTTGTGTGGCGTGGCGACGACGACCACCTCGGGCCTCGTCGCCGCGAACGCACGTCCCAGCTCCTCCATTCCGGAGCGCGTTGCGTGTGCCATGCGCATCTCTTCTGGCGTGCACGCCTCCGCGATAGCGAGACCTCCATGGGGAGCGATGGCCGCGAACACAAGAGCCATGGTCGTGATACTAAGCAGCGATGGAGTCACCGATGCGTTTGACGGAGTACAGCCACGGGGCTGGTTGAGCCTGCAAGCTCAGCCCGGTGGAGCTAGGGCAGATTCTCGGGGCTCTACCCCCGATCGTTGATCCGAACGTCCTGACTGCGGCGTCATCGCGCGATGATGCGGCGGTCTATCGAATCGCGCCCGATCGCGCGCTCGTCGCGACGGTTGACTTCTTCACGCCAATCGTCGATGACCCTGCGGACTTCGGGGCCATCGCCGCGGCGAACTCCATCAGCGACGTGTACGCGGTGGGTGCGCGCCCGCTCTTCGCGCTCAACATCACAGCGTTCCCGCGCGAGAAGCTCAGCGCCGGATTGCTGGAGAAGATCGTCGCCGGCGGCGCCAACAAGATGAGCGAGGCCGGCATCGCAGTCGTGGGCGGTCATTCCGTCGACGACGCCGAGCCGAAATTTGGTTACACCGTCATCGGTGAGGTGCATCCCGATCGGGTGGTCGGCCACTCTGGCGCGCACTCAGGCGATGTGCTCTTTCTGACCAAACCGCTGGGATCAGGTCTCGTGGCGACGGCCATCAAGCGCGGGCTGTGCCCGCCTGCCCTCGAACGCGCAGCGATTGCCATGATGTCGACCCTCAATCGGCTGGCCTCCGAGGCGATGGTCGCCGCAGGCGCGACCGCGGCGACTGATGTCACCGGTTACGGGTTGATCGGTCACCTCGCCAACCTGGAAGGCGGCGCGGACATCGACCTTGGTGCGGTTCCGTTCCTCGAAGGCGTGCGCGACCTGGCGCAGCGCGACCTGTTCCCGTCCGGCAGCCGGCGCAACTACGAGGCGTATCGCGAGCAGGTGGACTGGGGTGGCGCTGCCGAGATCGACCAGATGATGCTCTGTGACGCGCAGACGAGCGGCGGCCTGCTCGTGGCCATCCCGCCGGCAAGCGCAGGTGCATTCGAGCATGCGCTGAGCTCCGCTCCGTACCCGGCCGCGAGAATCGGCACCATTAACGGCCATGGATCCATTCGCGTCCGCCCTTGATCAGGCCGCGGCGGTGCGTCGCCGCGACGTTTCTTCGACCGAGCTGACGCGTGCGTACCTCGAACGGATCGAACGCCTCAACCCGCGGCTGAACGCTTTCGTCCTCACCACACCTGAGCTTGCCCTCGAGCAGGCGAAATCGGCCGACGAGGCAAACATCGGCTACCCGCTGCGCGGGGTGCCGACGTCAGTCAAGGACCTCGTCTCTCTGGCAGGTTACCCCGTGACCTTTGGATCCAGGGCGTTCGAGGACTACTCGCTGCCGATCGATTTCTTTCCCGTGGCGCGATTGAAAGAGGAGGGCTGTCCCATCCTCGGCAAGACCAACCTCTCCGAGTTCGGCACCAGGCCGACGACCGAGCACGGCCTTTTCGGCGCCACGCACAACCCATGGAACCTCGGTCACTCCGCGGGCGGGTCTAGCGGAGGCGCTGCCGTTGCGGTGGCCGCGGGCCTGTGCGCCTTTGCGCATGGCACCGACGGCGGCGGCTCGGTGCGCATCCCGTCGAGTTGCTGCGGAACGGTCGGCCTCAAGCCGTCGCGCGGGCGGGTGTCCGCCGGTCCGCTGCTCGGCGAGCATTGGGCCGGGCTCTCGACGGACGGCGTGATCGCCCGCACCGTCTCGGATGCGGCGGCTGGGCTCGACGCCATCGCCGGCCACCTTCCCGGCGATGCGTACTGGGCCGAGCTCGACGGCCGGTTCGCGGACGCTGCCACGCCGACTGACCGCAAGCTGCGGATCGGCTTCACCGTTCGCTCGAGCACGAAGGTCGATGACGAGGTGTCCAGGTGCGTGCGGGAGGTCGCGAGGCTGCTGGAGGGACTCGGCCACCGCGTAACGGAGGGCGGTCCTGATACGGAACCCTTCCGCACTCCGATGCAGGTGATCGTGGTGGCGGGGCTCGGCTCGCTGCCGATCACCGACGAGAGCAAGCTCGAGCCGTTCAACGCGCTCGGGCTCGCACTGGCCAAGCAGGTCTCGGCGATCGACTACGTTCGCTCGGTCGACGCGATTCGCATGCACAGCCGCATCGTGGTCGCCTTCTGGGATTCGCATGACGTGCTGGTGACGCCGACGGTGCCGCGCACGGCGCCACCGCTAGGCACATTGGGCGCGGACCTCTCCGCGGCCGGCGACGATTACATGGACTTCGTCGGGTTCACGTACCCCTACAACTGCACCGGCCAGCCCGCGATCTCGCTGCCGCTAGGCGTCGATTCTCGCGGGATGCCGATCGGTGTGCAGCTGGTCGGCCCGCCGCGCGGCGAGGCCCTGATCCTCGGCCTGGCCGCACAGCTCGAGCAGGCGAGGCCGTGGAGCGGCCGCCGCCCCAAGCTCAACTGATGTCGAAGCTTCGAGTCGGCGGCGGGGAGGCTCGCGGCCGCCGCCTCAAAGCTCCGAAGGGAATCCGGCCGACACAGGGCATCGTCAAGGCCGCGATCTTCAATCTTGTCGGGCCGGGCATCGAAGGCGCCCACGTGCTCGACCTCTTCGCGGGCTCGGGAGCCATCGGCATCGAGGCACTTTCGCGCGGCGCCGCCCAGGTCACCTTCGTGGACCGGGAGCCGCGCGGTCTTGCTATCCTGCGCCAGAACTTGGAAGCCCTCGAGCTGAAGGAGCGGGCCCACGTCGTGCGTGGTGACGTCGTTCGCTGGCTCGAGAGCTCTCCGGCCGAGGTCGGGCAGGCAGGCCTGGTTTTTCTTGATCCGCCTTACGACGACGTCGTCCTCGACCGCGCGCTAAAAGTGCTGGATCGGACCCTGACTGATGCACTCGTGGTGGCGGAGCATTCACGCCGCCAGACCTTGCCTGATCTCACCCGACTTCGCGTTGATCGCGGGCGGCGCTACGGCGACACGATGCTCACGCTTCTTCGCGTATGACCAACAAGACCGCAGTCTATCCGGGTAGCTTCGATCCCTTTACCAACGGTCATCTCGACGTGGTCGAGCGGGCGCTTGGGATCTTCGACCACCTCATCGTTGCCGTGGCCGCGAACCCCGACAAGCGGCAGCCGCTTTTCAGCGTTGACGAACGTGTTCGTCTCATCAACGACGCGCTCAAGGGCCACGACCGTGTGGAGGTGGCGAGCTATACGGGCCTGACGGTCGAGTACGCGAGATCGAAAGGCGCTTCGACGCTGGTGAAAGGACTGCGCGCCTACTCTGATTTCGATGCGGAGCTTCAGCAGGCGCTCATGAACCGGAAGCTGGCGCCCGACATCCACACGGTGTTCCTGATGTCGAGCTTCGCCCACATATACGTGTCGTCAAGTATCTTGAAGGACATCGCGAGCTACGGCGGCAACGTGTCTGACCTGGTGCCTGCGGGTGTCGCCAAGGCGTTGAAGGAGAAGTTCACATAAAGGTCGACGAGCTGCTTGACCGCTTCGAGTACCTGATTCAGAACGCTCGTCACGTTCCTCTGTCGACCCAGGTGATGGTCAACGAGGACGAGATCATGGAGCTCATCGACCAGCTTCGCTTCAACCTGCCCGACGAGATCAAGCAGGCGAACTGGACGGTGTCAGAACAGCAGCGCATCATCACGGAGGCCCATGCCGAGGCCGCGCGAATCATGTCGCGCGCCAACGAGCGAGCCGAAGAGACCGCCGGCGAGCACGAGATCCTCAGGCGGGCCGAGCGCCACGGAACGCAGGTGGTCAAGGACGCGCAGGCGAAATCGGACGAGATCATCCGCCAGGCCGAGGCTTATGCGCTCGAGCAGCTGAAGCAGCTCGAGGCTCACCTGGGGCGCACGCTGGCGACTGTTCGGCGGGGCGTCGAGGCGCTGCAGTCGAGCCAGCCGGAGTCGGAAGAGGGCGGCGAAGCGGCGTCCAAGTAGCTTCCGGTAAAATTCGGCAGCCGTGGCTCTGCCGAAGGTCAAGCTCTCCAAGTCGAAGAAAGGTCGCCGCCGCTCGCACCTGGCGCTGGTTCATGTGCGCCTGCAGGCGTGTCCGAACTGCAAGAAGCTCACGCGGCCGCACACGATCTGCCGCAACTGCGGTCACTACGCCGGCCGAGAGGTAATCAAAGCCAAAGAGTAGTTGGGGAAGGTCGCTTTCCTGTTCCCAGGACAGGGCTCTCAGCACTCGGGCATGGGCGCTGAGCTGCTCGCGGATTCCTCAGTCGCAGACCTCTGCGATCGCTGCTCGAGCGCCGCGGACGTCGACCTCCGGCACCTGCTGATCGCCGCTGACGACGACGAGCTGCGGCTGACGCAGAACGCCCAGCCGGCCCTGTGTTTCATGGGCGTCGCGCTCACCATGCTGCTCGAGAAACGCGGCATCGAGCCGGCGGCCGCGGCGGGTCATTCCGTCGGCGAATATGCAGCGCTCGCGGCGGGCCGGGCCGTGGGCCCGCAGCAAGTGATCAAAGCGGTCGTTGAGCGTGGCCGCGCCATGGCAGAAGCGATCCCCGCGGGCACCAGCTCGATGGCGGCCGTGCTCGGCCTCGACCCGCGGGCGGTTGAGGTGGCGCTGGCAGGCATGAATGACGCTTGGCCCGCGAACTACAACACGCCCACGCAAACCGTGATCGCTGGCACGACCGCCGGCCTCGAGGTCGCGACAAGGCGGTTGCAGGAGGCCGGCGCCAAGAGGGTCATCCCGCTCAACGTAAGCGCAGCGTTCCACACCCCATTGATGGCGCCCGCGGCGGAGCGGCTCCGGGTCGCGCTCGACCGTATCGAATGGCGGTCGCCGCGCGTGCCGGTCATTGCCAACCTCACAGGGCGGCAGCACCAGGGTGGCGATCGCATCCCGCATGTGCTGGAGATGCAGCTGCGGTCGCCGGTGCGATGGGCCGCCTGCGTGGCCGCGCTCGTCGAGGTTGGCTGTGACACGTTCATCGAGGTCGGTCCGAAGCGAGCGCTGACCGGGATGATGCGCGAGCTCGCACCGGGCAAGACCGCGATCGCGGTGGGAGCCCCCGCGGCGGTTCAAGAGGTCCCGGCTTAGGCCCCAGCGCCGCGAGGCGATCATTCGTTGCTTACCGGTTCATAGTGCGTTGACTTATCGCCCTTGGGAAGGCGCACACTGGCCCGGTAGCCGGCCTCCCGTGTCTAGGAGTGGGGATGCCGCTAGAACCTGGTTCCCAATGGGGACCTCCTTCTGAGACCAACCATTCCAAAACCATTTCTCATGGAGGTGAGACATGCACGTAGGCGTAATTCGAAGCACGTACAAGAAGGGCGACTTGAACCAGGTCGTCAAGGAGTACAAGGAGTCCGCTCTTCCGGCGCTGGCGTCTCATCAAGGCAGCCGATCGGGCATGCTCCTGGTCGATCACGACAGTGGCGACGCGATTTCCATCGCCATCTACGAGGACGAAGCGTCCGCGAAGGCGTTTGGTCCCAAGGCCGCGAAGCTGCTGGAGTCCTTCAAGAAGTATCGCAGCGGCGCGAACGAGCCCAAGCGCGAGCTGTTCGAGATCGCGACCTCGACGCAGCAGGAAGCCAAGGCCGTTGTGGAGCGCGGCCTCAAGGCCTTCAACGCCCACGACCTCGAAGCAGTAGCTCGTGACTCCGCGCCGGACATCGAGCTCACGGCACCAGGCGGCGTCAAGCTGAAGGGCGTGCAGGCAGCGAAGGAATACAACCAGAGCTGGCTCAAGGCGTTCCCGGACGCACGGATCGAGAACAAGAAGCTCATCGCCCAGGGCAACACCATCGTCGTCGAGGGCACATTCAGCGGCACTCACGCGGGTCCGCTGAAGACCCCGATGGGCGACGTCCCGCCGACCGGGCGCAAGCTGAAGGGCGAGTTCATCCAGGTCTTCGAGATCGACCGCGGCCTCGTGAAGAGGAACTACCTCATGTACGACCAGGTCGAGGTCATGACCCAGCTTGGCATGGCGCCGGCCGGGGCCAAGTCGACCGCCTAGCAAATCGAAGTTGAAAGGGGGCCCGGGCCGCTGGGAGCCCGGGCCCAGGAGGGCACCTGGCGAGTGCTGGTACAGTAGTTCGTCGAAACACCCCTATGTGCAATCGCACTGGAGGCGAGATTGGAAACCCAGAAACTGAGCTTCGAAGACTTCAAGAACATCGTGGTGGAGCGGCTTGGCTGTGAGCCTGAGCAGGTGACCATGGATGCCTCCTTCCAGGAGGACCTGAACGCCGACTCGCTCGACCTCGTTGAGCTGATTTACGCATTCGAAGAGAACACCGGTCTGGAGATTCCCGACGAAGACGCCGAGAAGATCACGACGGTCGGCCAAGCCTGGGAATACATACAGGAGAAGGCCGGCTCATAGCACAAGGCGCAGCGCCTCTCGCGCAGTCGTTACAACAGCTCCAGCAGAAGATCGGGATTCACTTTCGCGATCCAGGCCTTTTACTCGAGGCGGTCACGCACAGCTCGTTCGCGAACGAGAGTCCGCATCAGTCGCCGCGCGACAACGAGCGACTCGAATATCTCGGCGACGCTGTCCTGCAGCTGATCACTGCCGAGTACCTGTACAAGCATCACCCTGGCGCAACCGAAGGCGAGCTGACGCAGACGCGGTCGGCGATGGTCAACACCAACACGCTGGCGCAGATGGCGGAGCAGCTCGATCTTGGCAGCTATCTGTACCTGGGTAGAGGCATCGCGAAGGGCGGCGGGCGAAACCTGAAATCGCTGCTCGCCAACGGGTTCGAGGCGGTGCTCGGCGCGGTGTTCCTCGACGCCGGCTACGATGCCGCCTACCACTACTACCTCAACCGCTACCGATCTCTGCCCTCCCCGGCGCAGGATGAGAATTTCAAGGGTCGCCTCCAGCAAGTGGCGCAGGAGCGGTTCGGCCTGACACCGTTTTATGACAGCGAGGGCGCGCGGGTCGGCAATCAGCGTGAGTACACGTCGGTGGTTTTCGCGGGGGGCGATCCGCTGGGCACCGGCCACGGGGGGACGAAGCAGGAGGCCGAGCAGGAGGCCGCCCGCGCGGCGCTGCAGAGCCTTGGCGAAGGCGCCGCTGTCGTGCCGATCGCGCCAAAACCAGGACGGACGGCCCGCCCGCGGAAGCGCAGGGCTCCGTCGCCGCGCTCCAAGACCGCATTACGGGCCGGCGACGGGACTGGTGAGGCGGCCGAGATCGTGACCATGGTGCCGGCGTCCGAGACCCAGCCGGCCGGCGAACCCAACACTGCGGTCGGCGAGCCGAGCCGCAGCCGCCAGTTCGGAGAGGTGATCGACTAGGGCACATCTTGTGCCCACGGCTCAGATGAGCCCAACATCTGCTACCTTGGGCCGAACTTGTTTCTGAGATCACTGAGCCTGCTGGGCTTCAAGACCTTTGCCCGGCAGACCGAGATCCGATTCGAAGGCGGCGTCACGGCAATCGTCGGGCCCAACGGCTCCGGCAAGACCAACATCGTCGACTCGATCAAATGGGTCCTTGGCTCGGGCCAGGCACGCGACCTCCGCGGTAAGAAGATGGAGGAGGTCATCTATGCCGGCGGTGAGCGCCGTTCGAGGGCCTCGTACGCCGAGGTCACGATGGTCTTCGACAACACCGCCGGCCGGCTCCCGGTCGACTATCACGAGGTTGCGATCAAGCGCCGCGTCGAACGCGATGGGGAGAGCGATTACTTCCTGAACGGCGCGCGGGTGCGAAGGCGCGACCTCATCCACATGCTGTCCTCGACCGGCCTCACGGTCGACTCTTACGCGATCATCGACCAGCACGACATCGAGACGATCGTCGTGTGCTCGCCCGCCGAGCGGCGTGCGCTGCTCGAGGAGGCGGCGCAGGTGCGCGGCGTCAAGGCGCGCCGCCAGGAGGCGGCCCAGCGGCTGACCGAGCTGGCCCAGAACCTGCTCCGGCTCGAAGACCTGCGCTCCGAGATCCAGCCCCGCCTCGAGGTGGTTCGTGCGCAGGCGTCAGCCGCGAGGGAGGCGGCCGAGGCACTGGCGCGACTCGAGGTGCTGCGTGGCAGCATCGTCTGGGAAGAGTGGCGCGAGGCACGCGACGCCCATCGGAAGGCCTCCTCTCAGGCGCAGCAGCTCGAGCGACGTTTGATCGAGGCACGCGAGCTCGCGCAGTCGGCCGAGACCGAGTTCGCGGGCTGGCGGGAGGAGATGCAGGCCGCACAGGACCGCCGCCTCGCCCGGCAGACCTCGCTCGGACGGCTACGCCTCGACGTCGCAGCCACCGACCACTCGCTGGAGCTTGCCGAGGAGCGCGCCGAAAGCCATCGGGCGCTGGCAGCCGCGCTGCAGCGCGAGGAGATGGAGAACCGAACCCAGGCGTCTGCCGCGGCCGCGCTCGGCGACCAGCTGAAGAGCGAGACCGCGGCGGCCCTGGGGGCTCTCGAGGCCGTGCCGCAGCCGGCCGAATCCGCGCCAGACGCCGATCCTCGCAATGCGCAGCACGCGCAGCGCGCGGCCGAGCAGGCGCGCCGCGCAGTGGCGGCAGCGGCCTCTTCGCTCGCGGCGGCGCACACGAGGCGCGAGTTCCTCGAGCAGCAGGTCGGCCGCCTGCAGGTAGGGGCGGAGGCCGCGCGCCGAATACCGGTCGCAGAGGCTGCGGTTGCGGAAGCTCGGACGGCGGCCAGGACCGCCGAGTCCGCTGCCGTATCCGTCGCCAGGCTTCGCTCTGAGCTCGAAGGCCTGGAGTCGTTGCGAGGCGAGACCATCCCGGGCCTTGTGCGTCTGGGCGACGTCGTGACGGCAGAGCCCGGTTACGAACGGGCGCTGTCCGCTGTGCTAGGTCCCCTCGTCGATGCCCACGTCGCGCCCGACGAGGAATCGGCCTCACGAGCAGGTGACACCGACACCACGCAGCGCACGATCCTGTATCCCCTCGAGGCCGCCGGCATACCGAAGCCAGGTTCGATGTTCCAGCACGTGCGGATCAGGCAGGGCCACGAGCTGGTCGCCCGCCGGCTGCTGGGGCACGTGGTCGTGGGCGTCGACGTCACCATCGCAGGCGTCTATCGGGAGCCCGGAGTCGTCCGCGCAGGTGCCGACCCGAGGGTCGAGATCGATGCCCGCCGAACGCGGCTGCACGATGAGATCGACAGCCTCGCGCCGTCCGCCTCGCGCACAGATTCCACAGCGATACGCCTCAAGGAGACTGAGTCGGCGCTTGACGAGCTGCGCACCCGCGCCGCTGGAGCGGCCGGCCTGGAAGATTCCAGTCGGCTGCTGGACGCCGCGCGTGAGGCGGAGCGGGTCGAGGCCGAGCGTCTGCCGGACCTGGAGCGCGCCGCCGGCGAGGCGGAAGCCGAAGCGGCGGCAGTGGCTCGCGAGCTGGATGCAAAGGCTTCGCACAAAGCCGCGGCGCGGCAGGCCGAGCTCGAGCGAGCGAGGTGGCACGATCG
>VBGM01000019.1:30943-31396 GCA_005880855.1 Chloroflexota bacterium | reverse complement strand
CAACGACCTCCGAGTAACCTCGCGCCGCGTGAATGAATCGCCCGCCACTTAACTCCTCCTCCTTGTCCGAACTGATAAAGACGCCCAGTGCGCCGTCGCGCACCGGCTCATACCTTGTAGTCGACCTTGACCGGCTTGCCGTTGTTGGCCGCGGATTCATCGATGGCAAAGCACAGTGCCATCGACTTGTACGAGTCGTAGATGGCCGCGTGTGACTCGACGTTGTTTTCAATGCACTCGAGGAAATGCCTGATCTCGGGGACGAATGGGTGGTGTGTCACGTCGCCGGAGTCAGGCTCGATCGTCGGGAAAGCCCAGTAGTTGAGCGAGCCGGGATAGTGCTTCCTCGAGAAGACCCGATTGTTCTGGATGGTGCCGTTCGTGCCGAACAGCCGGACGTTGAAGATGTACGGCGTCTCGCCCTCGATGACAGATGAGAGCTTTCCCACCGCG
>VBGM01000019.1:0-30927 GCA_005880855.1 Chloroflexota bacterium | reverse complement strand
AAGGCCGAGACTTCGCTGACCTCACCGGCGAAATAGCGGATCGCATCTGCCGCGTGACAGCCGGCACTGATAAACGAGCTCCCGCCCCTTTCCTTTGTCACCGCCCACGGATAGCTGGGGTATTCGGTCTTCATCGGATGCCAGTAATCGGCCTCCGCATAGATCATCGTCCCGATCACCCCATCCGCCTGCAGCTGCTTGACAGTCTCGAACTGCGGGTTCCAGCGGAGGACGAACGAGGTGACACTTTTCACCTTGGCGTCGCGCACCGCATTGTAGACGCGCTTCACGCCGGCGTAGTCGAGGGCGATCGGCTTCTCGATCACGATGTGCCGGCCGGACTTGGCGGCCCTCTCGAGCTGCTGCGGCCGCACGTCGGGCGGCGTGCATGACGCCACGATCTTGACGCGATCGTCGTCGAAGAGCTCGTCCTCTGACGAATACTCACGTGCCTCGACTCCATGCAGCTTCAGCAGCTTGCCCGCTTTGCCAGGCGTGTGGCTGTAGATGCCTGAGATCTCGGTCAGCGGATGGTCGCGAAAGGCTTTGACGTACTCGCCCGCCACCCAGCCCGCGCCGAGAATCGCCACGCCGTATTTCTTGGTCATCAGGTGCTGCGCCAACCCTCCCCAAAGTTGGTGAGTCCATCTCCCCACGGAAATGGATTTCCTCGAAGCGGCTAATATGCGCTGCCTCGGTCGGCGTGTCAAGCAGAGAGTGCCTCGCCGCCGGTGTCGGTTAGGCTGTAGCGGCGATGCCGGTGAGCGCCGGCGACCTGCCGGCAAAAGCATGTCTCGTCAGAGTCGCCCACGCCGGCCGTGACCAGATGGCGCTGTGGTCCGGTGGGCGCCTCAACAAGCTCGGCGCCGGTCTCGACGATCTGCTGCGCCTGACCCGAGCGGACATGCGCGCGGCCCTCGAGGAGACTGCGGAAAGCCTGGATATGGATGCGTGCGAGCTGCTCGCGCCCGCGGAGTCGCAGGAGGTCTGGGCCGCCGGGGTGACGTACTCGCGGAGTCGCGAAGCCCGGATGGAGGAGTCGGCCAGCCAGGACGTCTACGCGAAGGTCTACGAGGCCGAGCGCCCCGAGCTGTTCTTCAAATCCGCCGGGTGGCGCGTGGTGGGCCATCGAGGTGAAGCGGGCGTGAGGCCAGACTCAACGTGGAGCGTTCCCGAGCCGGAGCTGGCAGTTCTCTCCAACAGTCGAGGTGAGGTGGTCGCATACGCGTGTGGCAACGACATGAGCTCGCGCAGCATCGAGGGCGAGAACCCGCTCTACCTCCCTCAAGCCAAGGTTTACGACCGTAGTTGCTCCATCGGCCCGGCGGCAGTCCTGGCATGGGAAGCAGAACCGTCAAACGCACGGATCAGGATGCGAATATCGCGCGGCGACAGTACTGTATTCGATGGCTCGGGCACCATTTCGGACATGGTGCGTGAGCCTGCGGAGCTCATTTCGGTGCTGCATGCCGCCTATCCGCTGCCAGTGGGGGCCTGGCTGCTCACAGGCACGTCGTTGGTCCCGCCGCCTCCGTACACTGCCGAGGCCCAAGACATGATCTCCATCGAGATCGAAGGCGTTGGTCGACTCGCGAATCGCGTGGTGACGGTGCCACATTCGGGCGCCCGTGCCCAACCGCGAATGAAGCGAGACTCGAGTTGATGAGGGATGGGTAGATGAAGACGATCTCGCGAGAGGATCCGAAATATGCGCTCGACTCTGGGCACGTGGCTGTTGCGAAGGTGGGCCAAGGTGAGTCGTTCATCGTCGAGACGCATGACTGCCGCACCGGGACGATAACGCGCCCTGACCAGGTCCGCGACCTCCTCGACACTCGCTGCGTCAACCCGGCGACCGGCCCAATTGCGATCGAGGGAGTGATCGCGGGCGACACGATATGCGTCGAGATCGAAGAGCTGCACATCGACAGCCGGCTCGGGCTGATGGTCACCCGGCCGGGTGTGACGGGATTGGCGATTACAGACGAGCCACAGCTGCGCATCGTGACTTGCGATGACTCGCACGCGAACGTCGGCGCATTCCGCGTGCCGGTGACGCCCATGATCGGCCTGTTGGGAGTCGCGCCGAACGGGGATCCCGTCTCGACGTTTCGGGGGGCCGAGCACGGCGGCAACATGGACACCCTGCTCATCGGGGCCGGGAGCCGCGTATTTCTACCTACATTCTCGGACGCCGGGATGGTCTACTTCGGCGACGTGCACGCGGCCATGGGCGACGGCGAGGTCTTCCTGAGCGGCGTCGAGATCGCCGGCCGGACTCGAGCCCGGGTCACGGTCGCCGCGAACTGGTCGCTACCGACTCCGCTCGTGGAGACCGACGAGCTGGTGGCCGTGATCGCGAGCGGCGCGACGTTTGACGAGGCGGCCCAGGCGGCGATGGCCAAAGCGGTCGACGTGTTGTCAGCGGGCGGCATGGATCGAATCGATGCCGGGTTCTTGATGAGCGCCGCGGGTCACCTGCGCGTCTGCCAATACATTCCACACGCCGCACTGGTGCACTGCCGGTTCGAGCTGCCGAAAAGCATATTGGCGCTGAACGAGATCACGTTGCCAGGCCTTGGCATGGTGAACTAGATACCTCGATCCGCGATCGCCTTGCGTGCCGTGTCCTCGAGCCTCGAAAGATGGCGAAGCATTGTCGCCTCTGCCCGCAGTGGGTCATGAGCGGCGAGCGCAGCCACGATCGATTCGAGCTCGTCCAGGGTCTGCTCCGGAACGCTTGGAACGGAGACCGTGAACTCCCGGCTCTGGTGCGAGACTTCACGGAGGCTGCGGATGATGGCGGAGATCAGCGGGTTGTGCATGGTATCGATGATCTGTTCGTGAAGGCGCTCATCCGCCTGGACCAGGCCCCCGAGGTCTTGGTCGCCGCCCGTGAAACGCCTCTTCACGTTCGCGACCAGGGCCTCGAGCTCGGCAACGGCATCATCGCCGAGCCGGGTGGCGGCAACCGCGGCGGCGACCGGCTCGAGAACCCGCCGGAGCTCGAACAGGTGCAATAAGGACGTTGGGTCCACCCGCAGTGCGAAATGCAGCGGCGCAAAGAGCTCCGCTGCGCTCAGGTCGGTCACATAGGTTCCCGCACCCCGTCGCGTGACCAGGATGTTGAGAGCGACCAGCTCGCGGATCGCCTCGCGCACGGAACTCCTGGAGACCCGGAATTGTGTCGCCAGCTCCCGCTCGGGAGGCAAACGCTGACCCGGAGCAAACCGCCCGGACACGACGAGGTGCCGGATCCAGCCGGCGGCATCTGCCGGACCTGGCTCGAATGCAACAAGCGGTGGGAGGGCGGCCCTCACCTGACATCCTGAACGTTCAAAATCGCACCAGCCCTCCGTCGATCAGCACCGACTCCCCGGTCACGAAGGCTGCTTCGTCACTGGCCAGATAGGCGACCAGCCCCGCTATCTCCTCAGGTGTCCCAGCTCGATCGAGCGGGGCTTCATGAGCGACGGCTTTCTTGACATCTGCCGGTGTGACGCCATTCAACTGGCTGAAACGTTCTGCCAGGTAGTCCCACATGGGAGTGCTGGTGACGTGTCCTGGACAGTACGCGTTCACGGTGATGCGATGTTTGGCCAGCTCGACCGCGAGGCTCTGCGTCAGCCCGATGATTCCGAACTTGGAGGCCGTGTATGCAGCGACCAGCCCACTGCCTCGGCGCCCGGCACCAGACGAACAATTGAGAATCCGGCCACCATCACCCTGACGAATCATCTGGCGAGCGGCTTCTCGACACCCCAGAAAGGTCCCGCGAAGATTGGTTGTGATCACCCGGTCCCATTCCTCGACCGAGGTGTCGGTGACAGGGTCGACCGCGATGGTTCCCGCGTTGTTGACCATGATGTCGAGGCGCCCAAACATCGAGACCGCTCGCTCGACGCAGGCATGCATGTCCTCCTCGACCGCGACGTCGCCCCCGACCGCGATAGTCGCTCCGAACTTTCTGGCGATCTCCGCGGCGGCAGCCTGAGCGCTCTCATGGTGGAGCGACATGATGCAGACGGCGGCACCTTCCTTCGACAGGCGTTCGGCCACGGCTCTGCCAAGTCCGCGCCCGCCGCCGGTGACGATGGCAACCTTGCCTCGCAGTCGCGCTTCTCGCAGCTGCTCGTCACCCTGACCGGCCACAGCTAAATGAGCTCTTCTTGTTCCAGCGGAGCGGTGTCCTGCGCTTCGCAGAACATGATCTGAACGTTGCCGTCAAGGATGAATTTGGAGGTATCGGCGAAGGCTTCCCGCATCTCGTCGGATTGCAGCGCGGTCTCAAGGGCATCCATGTTGTCGAAGTACACGTCTGAGATGAGCCAACAAGGCGGAGGCGAGCCGTCCGTGGTCCGGAGCACGTTGCCCCAGCGAATGTTTCGCACGCCGGGAATCTTGCGGACGATCGGTATATGAACATCCCGGTAGTACTTGAGCCAGGCTTCGGGGTCGGGCGGCGGTTTGTGGAACGCGACGATCCGGGCCATCGGGGGCTGTCCAGCGCCTTCGCTCATGTCAATTTCTCCGTGCGAATCCGCGACGCAATTTTCACGACGTCTCCTCGATGAATTGCCGGATCCCCCCGTTGAATCTTTCCGGGGCGTCCCAATACGGAGCGTGGCCGGCGCCCTCGAGGACCAGGCGCCGGCCTTCTGGAAGGTGCTTTTCCAACCAGCCCCCGACCTCATGGGGAACAGCGCTGAGGCTCCCGTTGACGAGCAGGACAGGGAGCTTCAGATCCGGCAGCAGCGGCCGCAGGTCTGTTCCAGCAACCGCCGCCAACATGGTGATGGCGACCTCGGTCGGGGTCTTGAGCATCTCGCCGTACATCCACTCTTCTTCGGATGCGGACAGACCGTTGGGAAACATGATCTTGAGCATGTCGAGAGTGGCCGCGCGGCGATCGTGTCTGAGCTGATGCAGGATGGCGTCAAGCGCCTGTGGGCTGAAGTCTCCGGAGAGACCGAAAGGCCAGTCCGGGTTGGCAAAGAAGCGCGGGCTGTGATCCACCCAGACGAATCGCGACACCCTGCTGCTGCCCGGCGCGGCAAGATAGTGCACTGAGACCGAGACGCCCATCGCCCACGCGACCAACGTGACGCCTTCGAGGTTCTTCTCGGTCAAGAAACGCGCCAGGTCCGCGGCATATCCACTCAGCGTGTGTCCATCGGGCGTTTTGCCGGAGGCTCCGGCACCGCGCAGGTCGAAAGTCAGGACGCGGTGGTCGCGGCTGAGGTCGGCGATCTGCCGCTGCCAAAAGCCGGTCGTGACCGTCCAACCTGGAAGCAGGAGGATGGGCTTGCCCGCGCCGTGCTCCTCGTAGTAGAGCGGCACACCGTCGGGCAGCTGAATGTAGGGCACGGCTACGCGGCGTGCTTCCCCAGGAAGTCAAGCGTGAGACGGTTGAACTCCTCCGCCATCTCGACGAACGCCATGTGGCTCGAGTAGGGGCCGCTGAAGACATGAAGAGCACTGCCCGGTAGGCGCTCCTGCACTTCGCGTCCGTAGCGCGTCGGGACCTGCCAGTCCATCTCCCCAGAGGTGATGAGTGTGGGCGCCTTTATCCGGTCCATCCGGTTGAGCGCGTCATGAGTGAGATCAGCGTGCAAGTGACCGATCAGCCCCTCCTTCGATGGCGGGTAGGGATTTTCCTCGAGGTACGCACGCTCGATCTCTGCCACCTCCGCCGGCTGGTCGTTGAGCCGCGCCGGGCTCATCACCCACATGAACGCAGTTCGAACGAACATCGCCATGTCGTTGTGGTCCAGCGGATAGCGCATGCCCTCGAACAGGCGCGCCAGCCATGCATCGGTCCGACCCCAGGTGCAGTGCAGCTGCAGTGAGCGGACCTTTCCCGAATGGTTGATGGCCAGCTCTTGCGCCACCGCCGACCCAAGCGAGAGACCCGAGATGTGAGCGCTGTCGATCTTCAGAGTGTCGAGGAGGTCGGCGGCGTCCTCGGCGAGGAGCCGCATGGTGTACTGCTCCGGGTCCGGCGGATGGTCTGACCGGCCTGTCCCGCGGTTGTCGTATGTGATGACCTGGAAGCGCTGCGCATAAGCCTTCGCGGTGTCGTTCCACAATGAATGGTCGGCGCCGGTGCCCATGATCAGGAGCACTGGCTCGCCGGCACCCACCGTCTCGTAGTGGATGCCCACGCCAGTCGAGAGCTCAACTCGGGGCATTCGCGCCAGGCTCGGTTACGAACAGCCGATGATCGCGAAAGCTTCGGTCTCGAGCAGCAGCCCGGGCAGGCCCAGCTTGGCGGCCTGAACCACGGTCGCCGCCGGGAAGTCTCCGCTCGGGAAGAACTCCCTGCGAACCTTGTGAATCGCATCCACGTCGGCAAGATCAGCCAGGTACGTGGTCACTCTCACGACGTCTGTGACCTTGCCGCCCGCCGCCTCGACGACGGTCTGAATGTTTTTCCATGTTTGGCGCGCCTGCGCTTCAGCGTCGCCGGGGCCGATAAGCCGCAGCTCCTCGTCCAGCGCCACCTGGCCGGCGATGAAGAGCAGATTGCCCACCTTGATTCCGTGCGAGTAGGGCCACGGCAGTGGGTGGATGCCACGCTCGGGCCGGACGACCTCTTTCTTGACGGTCTCGATCATGATTCCACTCCTCCTACACGATGTAGCGGCGCTCGATCGTGACCGCGGCGCAGTAGAGCGGGTCGACGACCTGGCCGATGCGGACCCGCGCCGTCTGGCAGGCGAGCAGGTATGCCTCAGGCATCGTGAAGCCATGGAACTGGACCATGCGGTTGATGATGTCCACGTAGGCGGCCCGAATGCAGTCCGCGATCTGCACGCCGGTGAAAGCGGCGATGGAGCCGATGAATTCTGGGGTGTTGACCTGCGGCAAGGCCACGTACTGAGCGCTGGCCTTGGGCACCCGCTCGAGCTTCACGGTCACATCCGCCTGGCACTCGATCGCCGCACCGGAGATCTCGCCGTCGCCCTGGACGGCATGGGCGTCGCCGAACGAGACCAGCCCGCCGGGCACGTTCGCGCGCATGACGATGGTGGCGCCGATTCCGTTCAGAGGCAGATCCACGTTGCCCAGGAAATCAGGGCCCTGGACAAACGAGAGCTTGCGTTCCTTGGCCGGCGCAAGACCGATGGTGCCCAGGAACGGCGCTGTCGGGATCTCGACGATCCCTTTGCCGGTCGGAAACTGGACCTTGCCGTCGCGGATCTTGCAGATCACTGTGCGCGGCTCCAGCGCAGGCTGGAGTGTGTAGTTGCTGACGAGGCCGCCGAGGCCGGGCGTGAGGACGGTGTAGCCCTGGCCCTGGACCGCTCCCGGCACGATGTCCTCGATGGTCATTGCTACGCAGTCGCCGGCCTCGACCCCTTCAATGTAAATCGGGCCGGTGACCGGATTGGCCCCGCCAAGCTTTTCGAAGACCTCCGCCAGCGAGCGGTAAACGTCCTTCTCGGTGCGGATGCTTCCGATGTGGGCGTCCTCGGTCTCGACCACCACCCGTCCGCCCGAGGGGACACGCAGCTTCGGCTTCTCGTCAGGGTCAAAGAACAGGTGCCATTGGTCGCGGAGCAAACGAGGCATCTGCGCAGTTGCCGGAGTCACAGCCATGGCAGCCTCCTTCGTGCTCAGCCCGGCGGCAAGCTTTACGAAACCCCAGGCCCGTTGGCCACTCATTGGGGAGCATAAACCGCGTTCGGCGAGACGGTCAAGCGATTGGTCAGGCCAATGGCCGCTCGGCAAGAGAGTGATGCGGTCCGGACGCCTTGATTGGTCTGACCGAAAGCGCTAGCCTTGCGAGTCGAGGCTTGCAGGTGTTCCGCGGTGGCACCAGTTCCTTGGGGCCCGCGACCCCGGCGCACCAGCCATGAGGGAGCGTATGCCGAGAAATTCCGTCTTCATGTCCGAACTCACCATGACTCAGGTCGACAAACACCTCACGGGCAGTGATCTCGTGTTGGTGCCGACGGGCTCGACTGAGCAACACGGGCCGCACAGTCCGCTTTCAACCGACGTCATCATCCCGACCGAGGTTTGCCGCCGCGTCGCGGAGCGACTCGACGCGTTGGTAGCGCCCGCGGTCAACTACGGCATCTCCGCTGGACATCGGGGCTTCAAGGCTCTCGCCTATCTGAACGTTCCGACGTTCATGTCCGTGATCGAGGATCTGGCCTTCTCGCTCGCCGAGGTCGGTTTCCGGCGGATCGTGTTCGTCAACGGTCACTACACCAACTATTTCCCTGTGAATATGGCTTGCATGAATGTGTCGACTCGGCTGCCCGAGGGCACCCACGCTTGGGGAGTGTCCTACTGGGAGACCCTGCCGCCGGAGCAGCTGGAGGAATACCTGAGCATGAAGACCGGCCTCCACGCGAACATCGGCGAGACGAGCGCGGTGATGGCAGTCCGGCCGGAGCTCGTGGACCTCAACCAAGCGGTCGCAGAATGGCCTGACTTTCCCGACTTCCACTCACCGTCGTTCCCGACGGTTCTGGCTTACTTCGAGACAAACCCCGGCTCGGTTTGGCGAGCATCACGGTCGGGGGTGTGGGGCGACCCTCGAGGCTCGAGCGCTGAGCTCGGGACGAAGTTCTACGGCTGGATCGAGGACGGAGTCGTGCGGCATATCCAGGACGTGGACGAAACTTATCGGCGCCTCAACGTTCGCACCTGATCGCTACCATGGAATCGGCCGATCGCCTTTGTTTGGGGAGGTGCACATGGCGGAAACCAAAGAGACCTGGCGGGGCAAGGTCAGGGGCATGACGCCGGAAGAGGTCGATGAGTTCCTCGGCCTCGGAGTCAACATGTACCTCGCATGTCTCACGCCTGATGGAGGTCCATACATAACCGTCTGCTGGCACGAGTGGAGGGATGGTTACTTCTGGGTGATTCCGCGCCAGCACTCCCGCTGGGCTGCCTATCTCGAAAGCGATCCGCGAGTCTCATTCGTGATCGAGCAACCCAAGAACCTCGGTAAGGTTCTCGGCAGCGGCAAGGCCGACCTGGTCGAGCGTCCCAACATCGGCGGCGAATGGGTGGCGATCGCAACCCGCATGAGCTATCGATATCTCGGCGAGAACGGCCCGACCTATCTCGAATCTACGATGAAGCAGCCTCGATGGCTCTTCAAGATCAAGCCGGATAAGTTCGAGACCTGGCAGGGCGTCGGCTGGGCCCGCCGATACTGGGTCGAAGGAACCGGCGGAGCCAGCTACGAGGAGGCGCACGCCTCCGTCTAGGAGCTCAGATACGGCCGGCGAGCGGGATGTGCTCCATGCTCTCGCCGCGCGCGAGCGCGAGCTGGTCGAGTTTGCGCGCGACCTGATTGCAATTCCGAGTCCGAACCCGCCAGGAGACGAACGCGAGCTCGCCGAGCGGGCGCGAGGCGAGATGGCCAGGCTCGGGTTCTCAGCGATCCGCATGGTCGCCATGGAACCCACCCGCCCCAACGTTGTCGGAGAGGTTGTTGGGAAACGGACAGGCCAGATCCTGACGCTCAACGGTCACATCGACACGAAGCCGACCGGGGACATCTCCCAATGGGCGACCGGCCCTTATGACCCCGTTGTTCGAGACGGACGCCTTCATGGACTCGGCTCAGCAGACATGAAGGGAGCGGTCGCCGCGATGGTTTACGCAGGCGCGGCATTGGCCGAGGTCGGGCCGCCGCAAGGCACTCTGCGCGTCGTGCTGACCGCCGACGAGGAGAACGGCAGTCGATTCGGCGCGCGCTTTTTAGCCGGACGCCCCGATTTTGCCGCGGACGCAGTCGTCGTCGGCGAGGCAACCGGCATGCAATCGCCCTGGGCTTACATAGCAGTCGCGTCGCGAGGCATCGCGTGCTTTCGCGTCAGCGTCCGCGGCACACAGATGCACTCGAGCCTCAGCGACCAGGTCCCATCGGTCAATGCGAGCGTGAAACTGAGCCAGGTGCTGGCTCGGATGGATTCAGAGTTCCGGCCCCGCTATCCGAGCAACTCGCGGGTGCCGGGCGGACCAACGGTCAATCTCGGGGTGACCCTGAGTGGTGGGGTCTTCTATGGAATCTATCCCGGACACGCTGAATTCGGCATCGATGTTCGTACCGTGCCCGGGATGACACATCCTGAACTTCAAGCCGACCTGGCAGGCTTTCTCGAAGTGCTGAGCCGTGAGGATCCAGAGCTGGACGTGGCCGTAGAACCGGTGCCAGAGCTGGCGTGGTTTCAACCCTCACACATCGATCCAGGGCATCCGCTCGTCGCGGCGGCTCAAAGCGCTGCTCGAGACGTGCTTGGGCGCGACGTACCGCTCGGGACGATGCCTGCGTTCACGGATGGAACTCATTGGCACCTTGCCGGCAGCGCGTGCATCCCGGCATTCGGTCCTGGCACCCTTCTGGTTGCGCACCGCCCGAACGAGTACGTCACTGTGTCCGAGGTGGTGGAGGCGGCCCGCATCTATGCCCTCACGGCGATGCGATACCTCGGCGCCGCCGACCACACGTAGGGAGGTCGAATGGCGAAAAAGGAGCGATCTGCTGTGGTCACGGGAGGAGCAAGTGGAATCGGGGCGGCGATCGCTCATCGGCTCCAGACCGCGGGGGTTCAGGTCCACAGTTTCGACATCGCCGGAGGCGGCGAAACAATTCAGGTCGACGTCACCAATGAAAGAGCCTGCCGGCAGGCGATCGCAGCCGCCGGACCGATAGACATTCTTGTCAACAGCGCCGGCGTTGCGGGCCAGAACGCCAGAAGCTGGGAGCTGCCGGATGGGGAATTCGAGCGCGTGATAGCGGTCAACCTCGTCGGCACCTACTACATGTGCCGCGCCGTGATCCCTGGCATGGTCGAGCGGGGGTGGGGACGCATCGTCAACATTGCCTCGATCGCAGGCAAGGAGGGCAACCCGAACGCATCGGCCTACTCGGCGTCAAAGGCCGGCGTCATCGGCTTGACCAAGTCACTGGCAAAGGAGGTCGCAGAGACAGGGGTGCTCGTGAACTGCGTTACCCCGGCTGTGATCGAGACGCCAATGCTCGGGCAGGTCTCGGAAGACCACTTGAAGTACATGCTGTCGAAGATCCCGATGGGCCGCCTCGGTCAGCCCGCGGAGGTCGCTGCCCTCGTGAGCTGGCTGGTTTCGGATGAGTGCACGTTCTCGACCGGAGCCGTCTTCGACATATCGGGAGGCCGCGCCACCTACTAGCTGAAATTCCTGGATAGATCTGGCACAGGCTCAGGCCGCATCCAGAGATGGGTTCATGGTGTGCCACCGGGTCGCTTGCTCGTAGGCGTGACCGAACCGCAACAGCTCCGCATCTCCATCCCTGCGACCAACCAGCTGAAGTCCGATGGGGATGCCTTCGGCGCTCCTGCCGCACGGGAGTGCGAGCGCCGGGTGGCCGGTCAGGTTGAAAGGGGCGGTGAAGATGGCACCGCCGCCGGTGTGGGGTTGGGCTTTCGCGCTCCTGGCCGCCTCGGCGGTGAGAAACGGGACGACCGGCGTGGCGAGGACATCGACAGCGGTGAGGGCCTCGTCCACCTGGTGTTGCGCTATTTGGCCCACGGCACGGGCAGCGATGTAGTCGGCAGCTGACAGGAATGCACCCTGGACGTGATAGAGCCGCGCACTGGAGCCGTACATCTGCATGCGGGAGCGGAGCGTTGCCTCGTGTGCGGCGAATGCCTCGGCGTTGAGAACGACGAAATTGGCGGCAGCCGCGTCCGCGAGCCCCTCGACATCGACTTCTACGATTTCCATCCCGAGATCAGCTAAAACGTGAGTCACCTCCACAAACGCGGCCGCGATTTCGGGGTCGGCTTGCGCCAGCTCTATGTGGCGCCGAGGGATACCAACCCGCGACCGCGCCGGCAGGCGCCCGACGCCATCGATATACGACTGGCGCCGACCAACCAGCCCTCCAAGGAGCAGCGCGGCGTCCTCGACCGAGCGAGTGATGGGACCGACTTCGCAAATCGTCCGAGGCCCCAAAGCACCCGCGGAATCGATCAGCCCGTGTGTGGGCTTCAGGCCGACAACGCCGCAATTGGCGGCAGGCTGTCGGACTGAACCGCCGGCGTCGGTTCCAAGTGCGGCGGGACAGAGTCCGGCCGCGACTGCAACGGCCGAGCCGCTGCTCGACCCCATCGCGTAGTGCTCACGACTCCAGGGGTTGCGCGGCGGGGGATGCAGGTCGTCTTCAGCGGGGATGCTCCAGGCGAGCTCGTTCAGGTTCAGCTTGGCGAGGACGATTGCGCCTGCGGCGCGAAGCGCGGTCACCGAGGGGGCGTCCTCGGCGGGAACCCAGTCGGTGAACAGGCGCGAATTGGCCGTTGTCCGTATGCCGGCCGTCGCGATGCAATCTTTGATCCCGATCGGAATCCCATGCAGCGGGCCTCTCCAGTCGCCACGCCCAAGTTCCAACTCGGCCGACTGCGCGTCTGCCAGTGCAGTCTCAGCCGCGAGTGTGATGGTGCACCTGAGCATCGGATCGAGCTGCCGAACCCGGTCGATCATGGCTCCGACATAGCGGCTTGGCGCCAGTGCGCCGTCGCGGATCAGCCGGCCGGCTGCCGCCACCGTAAGGAAATGGAGTTCCTCCGGTCGGGTCACCCCGACTTCTGAGGACGGTGTTCGCCATGACCGACGCGATCGGGGCCGCCCGACTGGCGTCCGCGAAGCGCTTCAGCCACATCCAGGAGGTCCTGCACCATCGGCCGCAAGCGGGTCAACTCATGCGCATTCAACTCCAGATGGAGCCCGCTCGCCATTCGACGCAGCGCCGCCTCCGAGAGCGGCTTCATCGCCTGACTGAATCGAGCATTTCGGCCGTAGCCCGCCGCAGCGTGACAAGGTCCGATGGAGCCGCGAGCATGGTGTAGCCTGCCTGGCGCCATCGCTCCAAGAGCTCGGTGCTGCCACAGGCAATACCGGCCACGACCCCATGGTCGCGACACACCGCTGGCACCGCCTCCAGCTGCCGCCGGTGCTCCGGCTCATCAGACCGAGGACCAAAGCCCATCGACAAAGCGAAGTCGCTGGGTCCGATGAAGACCGCGTCAACACCTGGGACCGACACGATTTCATCAAGTCGCTCGAGCGCCGGCACCGTCTCGACCATGACGGCGCAGATCACCGAGCTGTTTGCCAGCGCAGGACTGTAGTCGGCAACCCCGAGTGAGGCTCTCGTCGGTCCCCAGCTCCGATATCCGTCCGGTGGGTATCGACAGGCTCCAACCGCGGCTACCGCCTCGGCTGGTGAGTTGACCATAGGCACGATCACGCCGGCAGCGCCGGCGTCGAGTGCCTTCATGATCCAGCCCGGATCGTTCCAGGGAACTCGGACGAGTGCTGGTACCCCCACCACCCCGACCGCCTGCAGCATGCTGAGCATTTCCTGGTACCCGATGAGCCCGTGCTGCACGTCGATGCACACCCAATCGAAACCTGCCCGAGCCATGACTTCGGCCGTGAACGAACCCGGGATGACGCACCAGCCACCGACCGCGGGCTTTGTGCTGGTCAGAGCCTCTCGCAGCGACACGGTCAGCGGGTCAGAGCCTCTGCCACCGGGGCGTGGTTGAAGCATGCGACGACGTGCTCGCGCTCGACCTCTTTCAGTCGTGGAACTTCGTTCCAGCACACGTCGATGGCCCGGAAACAGCGGGTCGCGAAGCGGCATCGGGCCGGGATGTTGATGGCTGTCGGGATCTCGCCGGCGAGCATGATGCGGCTTCTCTTCTCGCGCTTGCTCGAGATCATCGGCACCGCTGACAGGAGCGCCTGCGTGTACGGATGACGTGGGTTCGAGAACAGCAACTGCTTCGGCGCCACCTCGACCATGTGGCCCAGGTACATCACCGCGACACGATCCGCAACGTGCCGGACGACCCCGAGGTCGTGCGAGATGAGTACGTAGGTGAGCTGCAGCTCGTCTCTCAGGTCAGCGAGAAGGTTCAGGATCTTCGACTGAACAGAGACGTCGAGGGCACTCACGGGCTCATCGAGGATCAGGAATTCTGGGTTCACCGCGAGTGCGCGCGCGATACAGATGCGCTGGCGCTGGCCTCCACTGAACTCGTGCGGATAGCGGTCGATGATGTTCGGGGAGAGGCCGACGAGCTCTAGCAGCTCATTGGTGCGACGGCGCCGAAAGACCGGGGCCAGGCCATTGATTCCTTCGCTCACGATCTGGCCGACGTTGTGCCGCGGGTTGAGCGAGGAATACGGGTCCTGGAAGACGATCTGAACCTTGCGGCGGAGGCCCCGGACCTGTGCCCGCGAGAGACCGAAGATGTTCTCGCCCTCGTAGCGAATCTCGCCACGGGTTGGTTCGATGAGCTTGATCAGGAGCCTGGCCAGGGTCGACTTTCCGCTTCCGCTCTCACCGACCAGCGCAAGGATCTCGCCGCGCCTGACCGTGAGGTCGACATCCTCGAGAGCGCTCAACCAGGATCTCTTCTTTCCCAGCCAGCCGGTGTCCATCGGATAGAGCTTGGTGAGCCCTTTGATTTCGACCAAGGGCTCAGCCGCGCGAGGTCGCTCGGTCGGTTGGCGGACGGCCGACATCATCGATTTCAAAGCTTAAGCTTGCTGATGCCGTGAGACTGTCCGAGCGCGTGTACCTGGTCGGATCGGGCAGCAGTGGTTTCGATATGACCGACCCGTTTGACTGTCATGTCTATCTCATCGATGGCGGACGCGAGCTTGCGTTGATCGATGTCGGCGCCGGAATGGGCGCCGCAGGGATTATCGAAAACGTAAAGCACGAAGGATTCGACCCGGCGCGAATCCGTCACGTGGTTCTCACCCATGGCCACGGCGACCACGCCGGAGGCGCCGCACGAATGCGCAAGCTGCTCGGCGAGCCGGCGATCTATGCCTCTGGAGCGATCGCCGACAGCTTGCGCAACGGGGATGAAAGAGCGACCAGTGTGGACGTCGCCAAGCAGGCGGGCATCTACCCGCTCGATTACCACCTGGAGCCGTGTCCCGTGGATCACGAGCTCGAGGAGCACGCCACCGTTGAGGTCGGCAGCCTGCGATTCACTGTCCTCGATACGCCCGGACATTCGGACGGCCACGTGTCCCTGCTCCTCGACGATGCCGGCAGAACGACACTGTTCGCCGGCGACGTGATCTTCTTTGGCGGCAAGATCCTTCTCCAGAACATCCACGATTGCCGTATCGACGCGCTGAGCAGCTCTCTGCGGAAACTGCGCCAGCTTGCGGTCTCGGCGCTGTTTCCCGGCCACCTGACGGTGTCGCTGAGTGATGGACAGCGACACATCGAGCGCGCCAACCAGGTGCTCGATCGTCTGCTGATCCCGGAGCAGATGGTCTCGGCCTGGTAGTCAGAACTGGCGGACCAGGTGCTCTAGCACCTTCTCCCGGGCGTGCACGCCCCACTCGCCGGCGAGCAGGTCGGTGCCCTGGGCAGCAACCGGGAGCTTGACCATCGCGCAGGGTCCGATTGCACCCCGAAATACAGCTTCGGCAATTTCCAGAGCGCCTGGCGAGAGCGACCCCACGAGGATCAACTTTGGAGCCCTGGCTTCCCTGATCTCAGTCAACTCCGCCACTCGGTCGTCCGCATCAGGCGAGATGGCGACGATCGAAGCCACCCGGCGCATCGGGTCCGTTGCCGCCGCGAGCGCCGCTATCGCCCCAACTCCCTCGCCCACCAGGTGGATCTGTTGAGAGCTTTGCGATCTGGCAAACTCAATTGCCGCCAAAACAGCTGGTACGGCAAGCGCCGATTCCCACGGGTCGTCTGAGGCGCCGTGACCAGGCAGGTCGATGGCCAGGGCGGTAAAGCCGCGGCCGGCGAGAAAGCCGGCCAACGGCCGCCATCCGTCCAGGTCTCGGCCCTCACCATGCACGAGCACTGCCCAACGATCCCCCTCACCGGAGCGTAAGCCCCGCAGCGTACGGGCGCCGGGCCCGGCAAACTCGACGGGCACGACGCGCGCGCGATCCACGTGTGCCGGCTCGATCCCCAACCGCCTACCTATTTGTGTGCAGGAGCCCGCAAGCCGCCCGCCGAGACTCCGCCCCCACTGCCGCCAGGCACGGCAAGGACTGTTTGCTCCAGAGACTTGACACTGAGGTGTATGTGCTGCTCCAAAGCCTTGCACGCCGCGCGCAGGTTTCTCGCCTTGAGCGCCGCAAGAATTGGGATGTGATCCTCCGTCTGGGCATTGACATCGTTCGGCAGAGCCACTCTTCGCCAGCGGTCACTGTGACTCCACACGAGCCCGAGCATCTTCATGGTCCATTTGGAACCACCTCGGGAATAGATCGCGAAATGCAGCTTCTGGTGGAGCGCGAGGTACTGAATGCGATCCTTTGCAAAGATCTTCCTCATATCTCGCTGACACTCCTCGAGCGCCTCGATCAACTCGTCATCGACATGTGGAAAGGCAAGCTTCAGCGCGGCAGTCTCTAGAACCAGCCGCAGCCTGTACACGTCGATCGTCTCGGCCAGCGAGATGGGTGCGACTCGTGCACCCTTGTTTCGAACTGACTCGACGAGACCCTCGGCTTGCAGCAGTCTGAGAGCCTCGCGTACAGGTATCAGGCTGATCGAATAGCGGGCGCCCAAGTTCTGGAGCTTGAGCTGCATCCCGGGCTCAAACTCGCCGCTGAGAATGGACGTCCGAATCCCGTGGTATGCAACGTCAACCGCGGTGATGAGCTGAAGTGGCTCGGAGCCATCAAACATCGTGGAGTCCATCAGGGGCAGTCGGACATTGCTTCCGCTGCGCTCAGGCCGCGCTCGAGGTGACTCGATCATTGGTCCTTCTGGAACCGAGGAGGCCGCAACTTGACAGCCGCCCGCTCAATGCTACGATCCTATAAATTATCAACTCAGCGGCTCGTTTTTTGGTGAGGGACGCAAAATGAACAGTGGCATCAGCCAGCCGGCGGTGCACAGTCTTGTTGCGGAATACCTGGAAGGCGGGGTGTCTCGCCGCCAATTTGTCAAGGGCGCTCTGGCACTCGGCTTAGGCATGACTGCCATCGGCAGTCTGCTGGCAGCCTGCACCAGTGCGTCTAACGGCCAGTCGGCCACTCCCAAGCAGGGTGGGACGCTCAAAGAGGGCTACGACCTGGACTTCTCTCGCCTCGATCCCATCAACACCAACTGGTACGACCCGGCTTTCTATGCGGTGTACGAGTCGTTGGTGACCAACGACGCCCAGGGCAACTATGTCCCGCAGATCGCTTCGAGCTGGAAGGTCGCATCCGACGGCCTGTCGGTCACGTTCAAGATTCGCAGCGGACTCAAGTTCCAGTCTGGTGCCACCCTGGACGCGGCGGCCATCAAGGCCGTCTACGATGGGATCGCAGACCCCAAGAACGGCTCACCACTAGGCTCGGTCTGGGTTCCGGTCGCCAGCACAGAGGCGCCTGACCCGACCACGCTCATCATCAAGCTCAAGCACCCCTACTTCGACCTCTTCAACATCGTCAAGACTGGCTACTGGGACATCGTCAACATGGCCTTCAGGACCCAGCTCGGAGATAAGTACGGCCAGCAGGGCGTTGACGGGTCAGGGCCTTTCAAGCTCACCGAGTGGGTGCCCGGCAGCCACACTTCGGTCAAGCGCTGGGAAAGCTACCCTGGCACCGGAAGTCCCTTCATCCAGAACAAGGGCAAGCCTTATCTCGACGGCATCAACTGGCTCACCATCCTCGATGCTCCGCAGCGGGCGATCCAGATTCAGAACGGTGAGATCGACACCCTCCGTGGGCCGGCGTTCCAGGACATCACCCGCCTTCAAGCGGACAAAAACCTGACCGTCACCCAGCTCAAGGAGTGGTCTGGATATTTCTTTACGCTCAACTTTGGACGCACCGACCTGGGCTTCGACGACGTGAACGTGCGCCAGGCGTTGTCCCACGCCGTCGATCGCGCCGGTATCGTCAAGGCGCTGCTCTTCACTCATGGCGAGCCGCTTTACGGTCCGATAACGTCGGCCGACAAGTCGTATACGAAGGACGTCGAGCAGTTCAACCAATTCGATGTCGGCAAGTCAAAGAGCATGCTCAGCGCGGCGGGCTGGAAGGCCGGCTCGGATGGGATTCTGACCAAGAACGGCGTCCGGTTCGCCTTTGAGATGATCATCCAGGCCGAGAGCTTCAATCAGCAGCTGGGTTCCGTGCTCCAGGCACAGCTCAAGACGGTCGGGGTAGACCTCAAGGTCACCTCTCTCGACCGCGGCACCTTCTTCAACCGGGCGTTCGCCATCCCGGATTCGCTCATGTTCTTCTACCTCTGGCCGGTCCCGATCGACGTGGTCACTCTCTTCGTCAACAGCGCAAATGCCCACGGAAAGGGACCGAACTGGAGCAACGCCGTCATACCTCAGATGGACCAGGCGATCGCCGCCTGGCAGAGCGCTGCCAGCGAGGCCGAGCTGATTGCAGCCGGCAAGAAGTTCCAGCTTGCCGTCGCGGAGCAGCTTCCCTTCGTGCCGGTCATCAACCGGGACGCATTCTGGGTCAGCCGGCAGAACGTGCACGGCTGGCACCCCGACCAGTGGAACCTCTATCCGTATTACAACGACGTCTGGCTCGGCTAGCGCCGCTCGCGCTCAACCGGTGAGCTGACGCTAGAAAATTCACATACTGGAGCAAGGTGGCTTCCTACCTGGCGCGCCGCACGGGCTACATGCTTCTCATCCTCACGATCTCGTCGGTCGTCATCTTCTACGCCCTGCGCACGGCTCCGGGTGGTCCTAGCGGCGGCGGCGTGCTCAGCGCGCTGTCATCGCAAGAGATCCGGCAGGCGTACGACAAGCGCATGGGACTTGACAAGCCTGTGTACACCCAATATTTCATCTACCTCGGTCACCTCGCCACGGGGGACCTGGGCACGTCGCTCGCAAATGGCACGCCGATCGTCGAGCTGCTGGGGACGCACGCGCGCAACAGCCTTGTGCTCGGCCTCACCGCCCTTCTCATCTCATATGTGATCGCGATCCCGCTAGGCGTGCTCGCCGCCGTGAAGCGCAACACCTGGGTCGACCAGCTCGCCATGGGAGGGGCCATCCTCGGCATGGGAATTCCAAACTTCTGGTTGGCGCTAATCCTCGTGTACTTCTTCTCGTTGCGCCTGAGTCTGCTGCCATCCGCCGGCTGCTGCGACCCCCCGCAGCTCATCCTGCCGGCTCTCGTCCTCGCGGCCGAAGGAACCGCGGTGACGATGCGCATGACGAGGTCTTCCATGCTCGAGCACCTGCACGACGATTTCGTTCGTGCGCTGCGCGCCAAAGGCCTGCCGGAGTGGCAAGTGATCATCCGCCACGTGCTCCGCAATGCCCTGATTCCCGTCATTTCCCTGACCGGATTGCGCCTCGGGTGGCTCGTGGGATATGCGCTGATCGTGGAAACGATCTTCCGCTGGCCGGGTGTCGGCTACCTGTTGGTCGACTCGGTGCTGCGCCGTGACTATCCGGTCGCGCAGTTCTTCTCCCTGCTGCTGATCTTCTTCGTGCTGCTGGCCAATTGGTTCGCCGACATCGCATACGGTCTGGCGAACCCGCGAATTCGGGTCGCGTGATGTCCGACCTATCCGTCCTTGACGACAAGGCGACCTGGGAGTCGAGGGTCGAGCGCCTGTGGTCGGCCCAGCCCTCTCGATTTCAAGATGCCTGGTACGAGCTGTCCCGCAACAAGCTTGCGCTGGGCGGCGCGGTGATCGTGCTGTTCTTCACCTTGGTGGCGATCGTGGGCCCGGCTCTGGCGCCTTACGACTACGCGAAACAGGTACTCAGTGACAATCTGTTGCCACCGCTCAGCAAGGGCCACCTGCTCGGCACCGACGAGCTCGGACGCGACCTGCTGAGCCGACTGCTGTTGGGGATCCGCATCTCGATGGCGGTCGGCCTCGGCACGACCGCCATCGCTTTGAGCATCGGCACGATCGTGGGGATGCTGGCCGGTTATTACCGAGGCTGGGTGGACAGAGTCCTCAATGGTTTCGTCGAGCTGATCTGGGGCTTCCCATTGATCCTCATCGCCGTGCTGTTGATCGGCGCCATCGGACCCGGGTTGACGGGAGTGGTCATTGCGGTTGGATTCGTGAATTGGGCCGGCTTCGCACGGATCGTCCGCGGCGATGTCTTCGCTCTCCGCGAGAAAGAGTTCGTCGCCGCGGCGCGAGCCCTCGGCAAGGGCGACCTGGAAATCATGATCCGTCACCTGCTGCCAAACGTGGTCGGCTCAGCGCTCGTGATGGGCTCCTACTACATCGCGATCGCGATCATCGCTGAGGCTGCGCTCTCCTTCATCGGCATGGGTGCACAGCCGCCGCTGCCGAGCCTCGGGCAGATGATCAACGAGGGTAGCGGGTACATGCTCTTGAACCACTGGCTGAGCACGATCCCCGGCATTGTCATCGTCCTGCTCGTGCTCGGCCTGAACGTGCTTGGTGACGGCCTTCGCGACGTCTTCGACCCCCGATTGAAAGGCCTGGGGTGAGCGGGTCCGAGTTCGCGCTCGAGGTCAGGGACCTTCGGACCACTCTGTTTCTGCGCGAGGGACCGGTCGACGTAGTGCGAGGCATCTCCTTTCAATTGAGGGAAGGCGAGACACTGGCACTCGTCGGCGAATCTGGGTGCGGCAAGACGATGACAGCGTTATCGATCATGCGGCTGCTGCCAGATCCACCAGCCCGCGTGACCCACGGCCAGGTGCTGCTAGCCGGCGCCGACGTGTCTGTCATGCCCGAGCACCAGATGAGGTCGCTGCGCGGCGAAACGGTTTCCATCGTGTTCCAGGAGCCGCTCACCTCACTGGATCCGGTCTTCACGATCGGGGATCAGATCGTGGAGGCGATAACCGCTCACCGCAAGCTGCACCGCGGGGAGGCACGGGAGATGGCAGTGGAAATCCTCAAGGAGGTCCAGATCCCATCTCCGGGGCAACGCCTCAAAGACTATCCGCACCAGCTCTCAGGCGGCATGCGCCAACGGGTGATGATCGCGATGGCGCTGGTGCTCGACCCGAAGGTCTTGATTGCGGACGAGCCCACTACGGCGCTCGACGTCACGATCCAGGCTCAGATTCTCGACCTGATCCGCACCGAGCAGGAGCAGCGGCGGCTGGCCGTGCTGTTGATCACGCACAACCTCCCCGTCGTTTCCCAGGTAGCTGACCGGGTCGCAGTCATGTACGCCGGCGAGGTCGTCGAGGAGGCGCCCGCCTCTGAGATTTTCGCGGACCCCCAGCACCCTTACACGCAGGGCTTGCTCAGCTCAATCCCATCTGCGGCCGGCGACCACAAGCACCTGTACACGATTCCCGGCCGGGTACCCGATCCGAGGGTCCTGCCGCCCGCGTGCCTCTTCGCACCGCGGTGTCCCTACGCGCTTCGCCGATGCTGGCACGAGCATCCCGAGCTGGAAGCCACCGTCAGCGCCGATCGTGCTGACGGGGGCACGCCACCGGACCGGCACCTCCTACGCTGCTGGAACCCGCAGCCGTTCACAGCACTTCAGGCCATTGAGCCGCCAGAGGTCGACCGGGGGATCGCGACCTCGGAGTGAGCGTCATTGCTCGTACCAACGGAGGACCCGCAGCGCACGCAGGGTGATCCACCGGCTGGGCCGGCCATCGCCGTCCTCGAGCGCGAAGGGGACCGCGCCGGGATGGGTGTTCTCCAGAAGCCACTTACCATCAGGCTGCTGCTTGGATCGGAGCAAATCAATCGCCTCGTCCACGCGCGGGTCGGGCGGATCCGCAGCCGCCCGGAAATACTCCAGAGCACGCAGCGCGTCGTAGTGCCAGCGGGTTGGAAACGAGAACTGCAGCCACGCCGGATCGACAACTTCGCCGGTGCTCTTACGCCGGAGAAGCTTCCGTTCGAGGAGGTATTCCTCACCCCGGCGGCGAGCCGCGATGGATCCCGACGAGCCACCGGTTGCGCGTTCGTGCGCCAGCAGCCCCTCCAGGACTCTGATGGTGGTATGGAAGGAAGAGCGAACCGAACCGTTCTCCACCTCGCAGTTCCACCCGCCGTCGTCTAGCTGCTCCCCGACCAGCCGCGCGACGACATCATCCACATCCTGGTCGAAGTAGGCACCCAGCGCGACGACCATGCCGTTGATGCACGGCTCGACCTCGCCGGCGAAGAACGGCTGACCGGCGTGCTCCCAACGGCAGTGCTCTCTGACCTCCGCCACGACGCGGCGCAGCTGCCGGCTCCGTGGGTCGACCCCGAAATCACTGAGCGACACGAGACTGTACGCCGTGGCGGTCCAAGGCTGGCCCTTGGGTTGCGATTCAGTCCTCCGCGCGGGAAATAACGCGCCTCCCTCCCACTGGCCGTCTTCGCCCTGCAAAGCCAGCAGCCGGGCACCCCACCCCTCAGTGGCCACCCGCGCGCGCTCGGCCGCGAGGACATCGGCCGGGGCGTCGGCAAGATCGCGCAACGCCTGCCAGCGGATGGCGGGATCGGAGTCGAGGAGCCAGTCCAGCACGGTCACTTGCCCGAGCCTAGCAGCCCACGAGCAGTCGCTAGACCGCCACACATTCACTCAGCGAGTGTTCTGTTGAATGACCCTTTGAGCATCCTCTGCAGCGGTCATTTCACAGCGCCCAAAGTGAGCCCGCGTACGAAATGGCGCTGGACGAGCAATGCAAAGAGGATGATCGGCAAGGCGCCGACGACTCCCGCCGCCGCCATGGGCCCCCACTGGATCTGAATCTTTCCGATAAGGGTCGAGACGCCGACCGGTATCGTCTGCGCGTCCGGGGTCGAGGTGATCGTGAGGGCGATCAAGAAGTCGTTGTAGATGTTGATGACGCTGAAGATTGCCGTCGCCGCCAGTCCCGGTGCTGCCAGGGGCAGCACGATTCGACGCAGCGCGGAAAGGCGCGTATCGCCATCGACGAGCGCAGCCTCCTCGATGTCGCGCGGTATCTCTGCCAGGAAGCTCTGCATCAACCAGATCACGAACCCGGTGTTGAGGCCGGTATAGAGAAGAATGAGGCCGAGCCTGGTGTTCAAAAGCCCGTAATCGGCCAGCACGATGTAGAACGGAACCACGAGCAGGATCGCCGGCAGCACGCGGACCAGGAGAACCACGATCAAGGCCTGCCTCTGTAGCCAGCTCTCCGTGGGGAGTTTGGTAAGCGCGTATGCGGCCGGGGTTCCGAGCAGCAGGCTGAACACCACCGAAAACGCGACCACAAGGAGACTGTTGAGGAGGAAGGGTCCGAAGTTGTACTTGTCAAAGAGGGCGGCAAAGTTGTCCAGCGTGGGAATCTGGGGCACGAGCTCCAGGCCGCCGAAGATCTCGACCTGGTGTTTGAGGGACGTGGTGATCATCCACCAGAACGGGAACAGCGCGAAAACCTCAGCGGCGACCAAAGCGAGGTAGACCAGCGCCGCGCGCCACCAGCGTTTCACCTCGTTCCGGGTCCCAGCCGGACGAGGCGGATCGCGACCCCAGCGAGCAGCATCACGGCGAAAAGCAGGAGCACCACCATGGCCATTGCCCGCCCGTACTGCGTGAACAGGAAAGCGGTGTTGTAGGCATAGATGCTGAACAGCTGGGTCGATACCCCCGGTCCTCCCCGGGTCAGCACGTAGACCTGGTCGAAGGTGCCGATCGCGTCAATCGTGCGCAGCACGATGGCTACAAAGAGCACCGGCCTGAGCATGGGCAGCACATGATCGAAGAAGACGCGCAGTGCGCTCGCGCCATCTATCAGCGCGGCTTCGAGCGGCTCCTGCGGAATGGTCTGCAGGCCGGCGAGCAAGATCAAGAACATCAGGGGGGTCCATTCCCAGACATCGAGCAGGACGATGCCCAGGAAGGCAGTCGACTCGGTGCCCAGAACATGGACGCCGTGCACACCCAGCACTCCAAGGACCGGGTCGGTGATGCCGATGTCCGAGGCGTAGATCAGTCGCCACATCACCCCGACCACAACGGGAGCAACCGTCATCGGCAAGATGATTCCGATCCGCCAGAGGCTCATGCCGACAAGCTGGCGGTTCACCAACAACGCGAGCCCCAGCCCGAGCAGAGTCTCGATGACGACGCACAGGACGACGTACTTCGCGGTCGTTCCGAGTGCGGTGATGAAAGTGTCGTCCTGGAGAACGTTCAGGTAGTTGGCGGCGCCCGCAAAGCCAAGGTCCAGCCCGTAACGGTACTGGCGCAGGCTGGCAACGATTCCGAAGGCCAGCGGGTACACGCTCACAGCTGCCAGCGCGATGGCGGCCGGAACCAGCAGGACATGGGAGCCGGCGACCAGCGCGGCCCGCCGGCTCCGCGGCCGCGCTCGAGTGGCGCCAGCTGTGGCCATGAAGCCTGTTAGCTGCTTCTAGCGCTCACGACTAGAAGTAGCCGCCCTGCTGCTTCAAATAGGCGGTGACCTCGTTGGCCGCCTGGGTCAGCTTCGCGTTGGCGATGGCTCTGTAGCCGCTCTTCTGGCTCAAAGCCTGCACCAGGGCCTCATTCAGTCGCGTGCCGAGGATGTCTTCCAGCTTCGGTTCATCGGGCGTGTGCGGCTTCGCCACCGAATTGTTGACGGCGTCGGCTATCGCGGGCAGCCAGCGGAACTGGGAGCTGATGGTCTTGTCCGTCAGCGCCGAACCGGTCACAGCCGCCGAGCCGTTCGTCTTCGCAAAGTCGAGCTGGACCGAGCTGCTGGTGAACCATTCCAGGAACTTCTTGGCGCCTTGCGGATTCGGTGCACCGGATGCGATGCCGCAGATGAACGTACCGATGGCCGGCCCGCTTTTTTCCTGGCTGGGTGTCGCCGCCATGTTGATCTGGCCAGACACCTTGGAGGCGCTGGGGTCGTCGACCTGGTGGGTGAGGCCGGTGTATTCCGTCAGCGCCATGCACTGGCCCTGGAGCAGAACCTGGACTTCCTGGTCGGTGTCGAATTCGGCGCTACCGGAGGGCATGTACGGAATAAAGCTGAAGAGCCGCTCCAGCGCACCTAGCCCCTCCGGCCCCGCAAAGCCCGGCGACCAGTCCTGGTTGACAAAGTTGCCGCCGTACGAATTCAGCAGAGGCAAGTACGTCTGCACGATGGGGTTGCCTTTGACGCCGCGGGGCGACCACCCATACAGGCTCGGTGGCTTGCTCTTGGACTGGGCCGCGCGAGCGATGTCGTCCCAGGTCTTGGGAGCGCCATCGAAATACTGCTTGTTGTAGTAGAGGATCTCGACGTCGTCGATGATGACGATTGCGTAAAGCTCAGGCGTCGCACTGGCAAAGGCTTTCATCTTCGCCCCGGTCTTGGGCGGCCAGTAGCCCTGGTTGAGGCCATTGGCCAGAATGTCGGGATTGACCTTGAAGCCGAGCTTGTCGAGGCTTTGAATCACGTGACCGGCCGCGAATTCAGGCACCCAGTTGTCGTCCATGACATAGATGTCGTACGCGCCGGTCTTGTGCAAGCCATCGTTCTTTGAGTTCTGATACCAGGCGTCGTAGTTGGTCTCGTTGTACTGAACTTTGATCCCCGTCTCAGTCTGGAAGCGTTTGATGAAGACGTCCCGGAAGGGGACCATCGCGTTGTCCTGGAATGTGCCGATCACGATCCTGTCGGTATTTCCACTGGAAGAAGAGAAGGGTGAGCAAGCCTCGAGAATCGGTGCCACGCTGAGGCCGGCTGCTCCGACCAGGCCCGCCTTCAGCACAGATCGACGGCTGAATTGCCGGGTAAGGATGGAATCGGACTTCATGTCTTCTTTCTGCGCCATGTATCCCTCCTCGCATGTGGCGGCGCGCCGGCCAGTAAGCCGGTCAAGCTGATTCACGGACGCTGCTGGGCCCGGGCTGCTTCGACGAGCCGTTGGTGCTGCCCTGGATGAGCTGCCCGCTTTCCTTTTCAAAAAGCACGACGCGGCCGGCATCGGGCCGGACGCCACACTGGTCGCCGATCTGGCCTTCAAAGCCTGCCCAGACGCGCACGTTTACGCGATCGTCGCCTACTTTGACCGAGACCAGAGTCTCGCTGCCCAGGGGCTCGACCACGTAGATCTCGCCGGCGAATGAATCTGGAGCGCCTCGAATGGTGATCTGCGCGTGCTCCGGGCGGAATCCGAGAACGCGCTCGGTCGCCGTACCCTTCTCGACGGGGATGCTGCCCTCCCCTCGCTGAAAACGACCGCCGGTGACAGCGCCCTCGAGCAGATTCATCGGCGGCGAGCCGCAGAAGCTGGCCACGAAAAGGTTCGCCGGCCGGGCGTAGATGTCCGCCGGCGACGCGAGCTGCTGGAGCCGCCCGGCGGACAGCACCGCGATGAGGTCGGCCATGGTCATGGCCTCGAGCTGGTCATGGGTCACATAGACAGTTGTCGTGCCCAGGGTCTTCTGGAGGCGTTTCAGCTCAGCCCGCATCTGAAAGCGCAGCTGGGCGTCGAGGTTCGAAAGCGGCTCGTCCATAAGGAAGGCCTGCGGCTGGCGAACGATGGCCCTCGCGAGTGCGACGCGCTGCCGCTGGCCTCCGGACAGCTCACGCGGATAGCGCCCGAGATATGCATCGATGCTGAGCATGTTGGCGACGCGCTCTACGCTTTCCCGCCGGCCCTCTCGCGAGAGACCCCGGATGCGCAACGGGTATTCGATGTTCTCCGCCACCGTCTTGTGCGGGTACAGCGCGTAGCTCTGGAACACCATGGCGATGTCGCGATCGCGAGGCTGCAGCCGAGTCACGTCTCGGTGACCGATGAACATCCGGCCGCTCGTTGGCTCCTCGAGACCCGCCAGGAGGCGCAGCGCGGTCGTCTTGCCGCATCCTGACGGGCCGAGCATGACCAGGAAGCAGCCGTCGGGCGCGTGCAAGTCGAGGTCGATCAACGCGTCACTGGCCCCGAAACGCTTGCATACCTGTTCGTAGCGCAGTTCCATTTCGTGTCAGCGGGCTGGAGGTCTAGCAGGCCCTTTGCAACGTTCCAATTCCGCTGCGACCTTGCCACGACAACTGACCGCTGTCAAGTTCGGTCCGGCCGTCGAGGCTACGCCAGATGCGCGGTCGACATTCGCTTCACCAGCTCGACCCCGACCAGCGTGGTTTGCGGCGGTGCCGTCAGCTTGCCTTCGATGCGCGCGACCAGTGTCTCGATGCCCAGCCGAGCCAGCTCCTCGCGTGGCTGAGCGACTGTCGTCAGCGCGATTCGGGCCAGACCGGACATTGCGATATCGTCGAAGCCGACGATCGAAAGATCGCCCGGAACGCCCAGGTGGTAACGATCGGCAAGCTCCTGCAAATAGATCGCGGCAAAGTCGTTCGATGCGAAGACGGCGGTGACGCGATCCGGACCAGTGAGGACCTCCACCAGCTTGCGCGGTTCGCCGTCCACCACCGCCTGATCGGCGGGTGGCGACCAGCTGATGCGAAGCGGAGGTCCCAACCCGGCTGCCCGGAGGGCATCGGCGTATCCCTTGAGCCGCATCAAGTCGGATCGCTCTTCGAGCTCCGGCACCGAGAGGTACGCGATGCGCTTATGGCCGGCGGCGATCAGGTGCTCGGTGGCAACCTTGCCCCCCTGCACGTCGTCGACCGAGACGACATCACCCCACTCACCCGAGCAGGCGACGAAGATGACAGGAACCTGGTGCTCGAGAGCTTCGCGCATCGTCCGTGATTCGCCTGAGAAGGCGAGAAAGACGATTCCCGCGACGCGGTGCGCGAGGAGCGACCCCACACCTTCGAGCTCACTCTGGCTGTCGCCCTCGGTGTTGCAGAACATCGCAGTGTAGCCACGTGACGCGGCGTGTCTTTCGATGAGCTTGGCCATCTCGGCAAAGAAGGGATTGACAAGGTCGCCGACCACGACTCCCAGGATCTGGGTGCGCCGCTTCACCAGCTGCCGTGCGATGACATTCGGCCTGTAACCCAGACGTTCGATCGCGCCGCGAACGCTGTGGCGGGTCGCCTCCGAAACACCGGGCGCGCCGCGAACGACGTTTGAAACCGTCGACTTTGAGACACCGGCTTCCAGGGCGACGTCAAGGATCGTCGCCGGCTTGCGAAGTCGGAGGACGTTTTCGTCGGTATGCATCGCGGGCAATGGTAGCTTGGCACCTGGACGGCGACTAGTCGAGTCAGTCCACCGAAATCCGCAGCCTTCGCGCGGCATTGCCATCAATTCGCGGCCGTCAAAGAATCCCCATGACTGTCGTGCGCGCCGGAACTTCGACCCAGGACCAAAATTGGAGCCGATGAGCGCACCCCGCGGTGTCCCGGTGCGGCTTTCCACGTTCATCGGACGCAAGAGGGAAATGGGCGAGCTGCGCCGCCTGCTGGCCCACACCCGTCTTCTGACCGTCTTGGGGCCGGGGGGCGCCGGAAAAACGCGCATCGTCACGGAGTTTGCTCGGGCGCAAGGCCTCCGGTTCGCGGACGGCCAGATCACGATCGAGCTCGTCGAGGTCCGCGACCCAGCGCTCGTACCCGATGCATTCGCGCGCGCCGCCGGAATCCGGCTTCAGGCCGAAAACACCATTGGCACCCTGGTGCATCGCCTCATCTCGAGCCAGATGCTCCTTGTGGTTGACAACTGCGAGCACGTGACACAGGCAGCGGCGACTGTCGTCGCGCGACTGCTGGCGACCTGTCCGCGCCTGGTGGTCGTGGCCACCAGCCGTGAGCGGCTCAACCTCGAGGGCGAAGTCGTTTGGCGCCTGCCGCCGCTCGCGCTTCCGCAGACAGCGGATGCGTTTGCCGTCGCGTCCGGCGCCGAGGCCGTCCGGCTCTTTGTGGATCGGGCTCGCAACGTCAGTCCCGGTTTCGATATCAAGCCTGAAAACCTGGCCGCCGTCGTGGCGATCTGCCGCCGGCTCGATGGGATGCCGCTGGCCATCGAACTGGCGGCGGCGCGGGCATCCGGCCTTTCACCGGCCGAGATCTTGGCTCGACTCGACGACCGTCTTCGCTTGCTGACCGGGGGACCCCGCGATGCGGCCGCGCGCCACCGCACGCTGCGCGCGGCCATCGACTGGAGCTATCAGCTGCTCGATCCATCGGAGCGAACGCTGCTGCAACGGCTCTCGATATTTGCAGGGCCGGTCCGAGTCGACGCGATCGAGGAGGTTTGCGGCGAAGCGCCTCTGCAGGCTCCGGAAGTGGCCGACGTCCTCCAACAGCTGGCAGATAAGTCGATGCTCCAAATCGAACCGGGTGTCGACGGCGTCACCCGATACCGGCTCCTGGAGACCATCCGCGACTACGCGGCCGGCAAGCTGGCCGTGATTCGCGACGAGACGCGACTTCGCGACCTGCACCTGGCGTTTTACGCGCGCTTGACCGAAGAGGCGTACGAGGCGCGGATGCAGCGGGGCGCAATGGCGGAACACACGCGCCTCTGGGATGAGATGGCTGATGTGCGCGCTGCGCTGGACGTGGCCAAGCGCGACCTGGACACCGAGGTGCGACTGCTCGGCAACCTCAGAAAGCTGTGGATGATCTTCGCACCACACGAGGGGCTTCGCCGGCTCTTCGCCGTCCTTTCCGGTATGACCGCCAGAACCACACCGGGGTACGCTCGCGCGCTTTGGAGCCTGCAGGCCCTGGTTGGCCAAACCGGTCATCACGAAAGCTCGCTCGCCAGCGCTCAGCAGCTCATTGAGCTGGCACTCGAGTCGGGTGAGGAGTCTCTGATCGCTGCGGGGTACCTCGGGGTCGCCTACACGTCCGAGCGAATACATCGCGACCTGGACACGGCACACGAATACTTGCTGAAGGCGGTCGCGGAACTTACGCGGTCCCGCAACCTACCCGATCTTGCGATGGCCCTTGCCTCGATTGGCGGTGTCGAGCTTCAGCGGGGCAACGTCGACGCGGCGCGTCCCTGGGTCCAGCGAGCGCTCGAGGTGGCTGTCGAGGCAGAGGACGACTATGGCGCGGTTGGCGCTCATTACACGTTCGGTTGGCTGGAGTTTCTGTCCGGCAATACCGAAGCCGCACGCCGGCGGTTCATCGCGGCCCTGGACCTGGTCGGGGAAAACGATGCGCTCTCTGTGGCGCAACAGCTCGAAGGCATTGCGGTGGCCGGAATGGCCGCCGACCCACGGCGAGCGGTCACCCTGTTCGGTGCAGCGTCAAAGCTCAGGGAAGAGGTCGATACGCCGGTGCAGCTGCCCTGGTCGATCTGGCTCGAGCCGGCGATGGCCGGCGCCCGCGCCGCTTTGCAGGAGGGAATCGCCAAGAAGGCCTGGGAATCGGGACGGGCGATGTCGCCGGCCCAGCTCCTTGCGTTGGCACGCCAGGCGCTCGGCGGGACGGGCAGCGGCAAAGCGGCCGGTAGCGCCGGTGGCCTGAGCAAGCGCGAGCTGGATGTAGCCCGCCTGGTGGCCTCGGGGATGACGAGCCGTGCCATCGCCGAGCGCCTGTTCCTGTCGGAACGAACGATTGAGAGCCATCTCGAGCACATCCTGACCAAGCTGGATTTCAGCTCGCGGGCCCAGGTCGCACGTTGGGTCGCCGAGCATCCGGGAGGCGACACCGGGGACGCCTAGCGTCCCTGATTTTCGGTACTTTCCACGATGTTCGGTACCGGGGGCGGTCCATACGCTGCCGGCATGGAAAGAAATGCTCTGGTTGCAAACCGTCTAACCCTCGCGCAGCGACCTGCCAGCCGCCGATCGCTCGCCGGGACCTGTGGCAGCTTCGCCCTCCGGTGTCTCAGGGCCATCGCCCAGAGCTATGTCGAGTCAAGCACTTACAACCCCTACTGGATCGGCGCTGTCCCACTCCCAAAGGCGCGCCGAAAAGAGGGAGAGCAGGGATGAGCGTCGCCTTTCAGGGCCCACCCGTCCTCGAGAACATGCTGCTGGGACCGGCGCCCAAAGAGATCGTCGTCCGCATGGAGCCGATCGCCAAGCGCGTTCGTGCCTTTGTCGGTGGTGTGGCCATCGCCGACAGCTGCCGGGCGATGATGATGTTCGAGACCGCGCGACTGTGCGTTTACTACTTCCC
>VBGM01000243.1 GCA_005880855.1 Chloroflexota bacterium | reverse complement strand
GGCCGATGGGGACGTTTCGCACCAGCGAACCGATGCCAAAACCGATCCCGAGGAGGTACAGGACCGGCTCGACGAACCCGGTGAGCAGGACGATCCACTGATGGCGGTACGCCATGACGTTGCGCTCGAGCATGTGAATCGCTCGCGTCGGCGGGCGCCTGGAGGCAATGCTCAATTGGCGAGCCTCCGCGCGAGCCGTGGCCTGGCGATGACCACTCCGGCGGCCGCGAAAGCGAGGAGCACCGTCACGTGAGCAAGTGCATCCCCGGGGAGCAGACTTCCGAGCACGATTCCGCGGCAGAGGGCAACGCCGTGGGCCAGCGGAGTCGCCCAGGCCACGGCCTGCAGAAACAGGGGCAGCTTGTCGATCGGAAAGAACGCACCCCCCAGGAGGAACAGCGGCGTGATGACGAATCGAGCGATCGTGCCGAACCCGGTGTCGCTGCGCTGAGAGGCTGTGAACGCCATGATCGGCGTGGCGAACGCGAGCCCGTTCAGAGCCGCGGCGGGGATGACGAGCAATGACGCCGGTGTGCGAGCCACGCCGAAGACCGCCATCGCCAGCCAGAAGAGCGATGCCACCATCGTCAGCCGCAGTGTCAACCACGCGACCTCGCCCGCCAGAAGATCGCGGACGGCGATGGGAGTGGCCAGCATCGCGAAGTAGGTGCGATCCCACATGATCTTGCCGAGGATCGGGTACATGCTCTCGAAGGCCGCCGTCTGCATCGTCGTCGCCGCGATGAGGCCCGGTGCGAGGAAGTCGATGTAGGGCACGCCACCCACACCTCCAGAGCCGCGGTTGACGAGACCACCCAGGCCGAGGCCCATCGCTGTGAGGAAGAAGAGGGGCGTGAAAAAGGAAACTGTGAGCGAGCCTCGCCACACTCGCTTGAAGACGAGGAGGTTGTACTCGACGACGTGGCTTGCCCCCGCTGGCGCGATCACTCGATGAGGCTCCTTCCCGTCAGCCGGAGGAAGACATCCTCGAGCGTTCCGCGCCGGATTAGCGCGCTCTCCGGCCGCAGCCCCTGGCGGTGCACGGCCGCCGTTGCGGCATCCCCGTCTGCCGTGTACAGGAGCACGCGATCCGGCAGCGCCTCTATACGCTCCACCACACTCGTCAGCACGCCGTCGAGGTTGGGCTGCTCATCGGGCGGAAAGCGAAGCTCGACGACCTCGCGGGTCGAGTACTCGTCGATCAGCTCGCGCGGTGTTCCTGCCGCCGCGATCTTGGCCTTGTCCATCACCACGAGCCGGTCGCACAGCTGCTCGGCCTCGTCCATGTAGTGGGTCGTGAGCACGATCGTCGCCCCGCGCTGCTTGAGGCGGTACAGGCGGTCCCAGACGAGATGCCTGGCTTGCGGGTCCAGGCCTGTCGTCGGCTCGTCCAGGAGCAGCAGGTCCGGCTGGTTGATCAACGCACGCGCGACCGACAGGCGCCGCTTCATGCCGCCGCTGAGCTGGTCGACCTTGTCCTTGGCGCGCTCCTGGAGCTGAACGAACTCGAGGAGCTCGTCAGCCCTTCGGGCCGCCTCGTCCCAGGGGAGGTCGAAAAACCGCCCGTACATCTGCAGGTTCTCGCGTACCGTCAGCTCGAGGTCGAGCGTGTCCTCCTGCGGCACGACTCCCAGCCGGGCCCGGATCTCCGCGCCGTGCGTGGCGGGGTCGAGGCCGAATATGGTCAGGCTGCCGGACGTGACCGGTGATACGCACGCGATCATGCGCATGGTCGACGTCTTGCCGGCGCCGTTGGGGCCGAGGAAGCCGAACGCCTCGCCGCGCGCCACCGCAAATTCGATACCGTCGACGGCGACGAGCTTGCCAAAGCGCTTGCTGAGGTTCTTGGCGAAGATCAAAGGAGTCGAGCTGGTGGCGGCCACGATGGGGAGATTCATAACAGGAATGACCCGATTGGCATGAGCGGTGTGACGGAATCGGATTGATTTACCAAACCTGGCGTAAAGCCGAGCTGCACTGCCACCTCGATGGCGCCGTGCGTCCATCGACCGCTGAGGAACTAGCCACCACCCAGGGCCTGGACCTCGCGCGCCCCCTGCGGATGGTGGCGCCGCCGGATTGTCCTTCGCAGGCGGCCTTCATCTCGTACTTCG
>VBGM01000107.1 GCA_005880855.1 Chloroflexota bacterium | reverse complement strand
GCCGGCCGCCCATCTCGAGGTAGCGCAGCGTGTCCAGGAGCGCGAGGACGCGAGCCTTGGGAACCCGTGCCCTGACCGCCGCGCTGGCTGCCTCGAGCGATTCGCTCTCGGCGGCGACCTTGCATAGAAAGGCGATGGGCATGGTCACGGTCTCGCTGTCGATCACCTCGACCCGGAAGCCGTCCACCGCCTGGGCGCCCAACTTCGCCGACTCGACTGTCGCGGAAAGCTGCGCGCCGAGGTGGATGGAGATGCAGGCGTCGAATTCGGCGGCCAATCGCCGGTAGACCTCGGCGAATTCCCCTGGCGAGGGCGCCGAGGTGGTCGGGAGTTTCGTCGCGGCCGAGAGCCTGCGGAAGAACTCGTCGTCGGTTATGTCGACGCGATCGCGAAACGTTTCGCTGCCGAAGATGACCTTCAGCGGGACCACCTCGATGCCATAGCGAGCACGCCATTCGTCGGGTAGGTCGGCGGTGGAGTCGGTGACCACCGCGAAGCGACGCTTGGAGCTCACCGGGTCGGCGCTATTCGACCGAAAGGATGAAAGGGTAGTGCTGCTGCCCGCCCTGCTGGACCTCGACCTCGAGGCCGGGGAAGCTGGAACGGATCGCCGATTCGAGCTGCGCCAGCTCCTCGTCGCTCGCCCCCTGTCCGCGATACACGGTGACGAGCTCGTACGCGTCCGGCCCCAGCTTGCCGAGCGCCTTGTTGACGACCTCGGCGTAATCGCCGCCGGCAAATTCCAGCTTGTCGTTGACAAGCCCGATCACGTCTCCCTTCTTTACCTTGAGCCCGTTGGATCGGGTGTCGCGAACCGCATGCGTGACCTCGATGGTCTGTACGCGTGCGGCCTCTGCCTTCATCGTCTCTACATTTTCGCCACCGCTGCGCTCGGGCCTGAAGGCGACCACAGCCGCAACGCCCTGCGGAACGGAATGCGTCTCGATGACGTGGACTGTCTTTTTGGTGAGGCCGGCCACCTGGCTCGCGGCAAGGACGACGTTGCCGTTGTTGGGCAGGAGCACCACCTCGTCGTATGGGACGCCGTCGACTGCCGTGAGCATGTCCTGTGTGCTGGGGTTCATGGTCTGGCCGCCCTCGACGATCGCATCGACTCCCAGGCCTCTGAATATGTCGACGAGGCCGCTGCCGGCGACCACCGCCACGAGACCGACGCCGTTTGCGCGCGGCGGCCGGCCGGCGGCGCCTTCGCTGTCGAGGATTCGTTTGTGCTGAGTCGACATGTCTCCGACGTTGAGCTTCAGCAGTTTTCCGAAACCACCCGCGAGGGTGATGACTCGGGTGGGGTCGTCGGTATGGACGTGGACCTTGACCAGCTCGGGCTCGCCGACGACGAGCACAGAGTTGCCGAGGGCCTCGATCTCGCCGCGTATCACGTCCACGTCGAGCGCCGCGCCCTCGATGAGGAACTCCGTGCAGTATCCCCACCCGCCTTCGGGCAGATCGAGCGCGACCTGCGCGGCCTTCGGTTTCGGGGCGACCATGTCGATGTGGAAGGTTTCAGCCTGCTCGAATGTCTTGAGCATTCCCTCGAGGATGATCTGCAAGCCGAACCCGCCGGCGTCCACCACGCCGGCGTCGCGGAGGATCTGGAGCTGGCTGGGCGTCTTTGTTACAGCCGCCCTCGCACCGCCGGCGGCGGCGGCGATCACACCAGGCACTGTGGCGTCAACCTCACTGGCGGCGGCGGCCGCTGCGCGCCCAGCTTCGCGCGCGACGGTGAGGATGGTGCCCTCGGTCGGCTTGTTGACCGCGCGATAGGCGGCGTTGGCAGCCTCCTCGAAGGCGTCCGCGAGCTCCCTGGGCGTCAGCGAGCTCTTGCCTTCGACCGCCCTTGCGAAGCCGCGAAAGATCTGCGACAGGATCACGCCCGAGTTGCCGCGGGCGCCCATCAGGCTGCCATGCGAGGCCAACTTGGCGATCTTGCTCACCTCGGCGGCATTCGATTCCCTGATGTCCTCGACTGCCGACTGCAGCGTGAGCAACATGTTGGTACCCGTGTCCCCGTCGGGAACCGGGAACACGTTGAGGCGATTGACCTCCTCGTGGTTGGCCGACAGCCAGGTCAAGCTGCCAAGCAGGGCCTGCTTGAACAGGGGCCCGTCCACCCCGGCCGGCCTACGAGAGGCCATAGTTGAGCCCCACGAACTCAGAGGCTGCGCCGCGAGTTCGCGGGGACCCCTTCACTCAGCGCCGCTCTTCCTTGACGCCCTGGACGTTCACGTTGACCTGCACAACAGGGACGTTCACCGCCCGCTCGACCTCGAACTTGACCGTCTCCTGAAGGTTGTGGGCGACCTCGGAGATGCGCATCCCGTACTGCACGATCACGTACAGGTCGATGGCGAGCCCACCCTCGACCTCGAGCACGTCGGTGCCGCGATCCACGCTCTCCCGGCGCAGCAGCTCCGCCACGCCGTCTCTGAGTCCTCTCGCGGCCATTCCAGAGACGCCGTAGCAGCGCAGGGCGGCGTGGCCGGCGATGGCCGCGACGGCCGATGGAAAGACCTCGATCCGGCCCCAGCGCTGGGCTTGACCGAGCGCGGTTGGAGTTCTCGAGGCCATGGAGTGCCCATGGTACAATTCGGTCACGCTCAGGTGATCTCGGCGAGCCTTGGCGTCTTCTTTTCCGAGCAATCCCCCCGCTGAAGGTGACTCATGGCCAAACGATGCGCGATATGCGGCAAGGAGCCGCAGTACGGACACCACGTCAGTCACGCCAAGAACCGGGTCAACCGGAGATTTGAGCCCAACCTGCAGATGGGCCGGGTGACCGTGGCCGGCCGCTCGATTCGCGCGCGCATCTGCACCCGCTGCCTCCGCACCTACTCCGCCTGAGCGACAGCGCGTTTCTCAGCTTCGGGTTTCTCGCCTTTCTGATCACGCTGGCCGTTCAGTACGGCCTCTTTCACAGGCTGCTCCGCGGCCCCTTGCTCACACATGACGAGGCGCAGATGCGCTCGGCGGTCGGCCGGTGGTTGAAGGTGGTGCTCGCCTGGCAGGTGGTGGTGCTGGTGGTTGCCGCGGGCTACGTCGCGTTGTTGAGCTCCGCACATCCGACTGGCTATGCCTGGGTCGCGCCGGCGATCGGGGCGGTGTTCGGAACCGCGATTCCCCTACAGGTGGCTGTGTTCGCGATCCTCAGGGCAAGCCGAGGTTCTTAACAGGCAGGCTTTCCACGCCTCGGCCCGGCGAATACGGTTCACCCACAAGGAAACCCCAAGGGAGGGTGGGGGTTTGGGATGGGTGGTTTTCGGTGTCTTTTGTGTTGTGCGGCGCGAGCGATCAGCCGAAGTCGAGGCCGTGAAACTCACCCAGCGCCCGCAGATCGGTGTGCAGTGCCGTCCACACCCGTTCCTGTGTCTCCTCGCTGGGGATCACACTCGAAGGGTCGTTGAGATCTTCGGCCAGGTCCGGGCGCCCTACCATCTCGGCGAAGAACAACGTCCACGCGCGCGGAACCACCTCGTAGATCGCATATCCCCCGCCCCCCAGCGCCAGCCACCGGCCGTCGCACAGCTCATGCGCGAGCTCGTGGAAAATGCGCCCCACCCGCGGCCAGATGCGCGTCGAGGCCGCGATGTGTGCGAGCGGATCCAGGTAGTGGGTGTCGCAACCATCCTGCGTCACCAGCACGGTCGGCTTGAATCGGCGCAACAACGCCGGCACGACCTTCTCGAAACCGTCCAGCCACGGCTCGTCCCACGTGAACGGCATGAACGGCAGGTTCGCCGCGGCACCCTCCCCCTTCCCCACGCCGTGGTCCTCGGGGAAACCCGTGCCCGGGAACAGATACCGGCCGCTCTCATGGAGGCTGATGGTGAGCACGTCGGGGTCCGCGTAGAAGATGTCCTCCACCCCGTCACCGTGGTGTACGTCGACATCGATATAAGCGACGCGGTGCCCACGATCCTTGAGCCACCTGCACGCGATGGCCGGATCGTCGTAGGTGCAGAAGCCAGAAGCACGGTCGCGGTGCGCGTGATGCAGGCCCCCCGACGGGCTGAACGCATGCAGCGCGGCGCCGCCTTCCACCGCCTCGGCTCCGATCAACGTCGCCCCGACCACGAGCGACGCGCCATCGTGCAGCTCGTCGGAGATCGGGTTGTCGGCCGATCCGAACCCGGCAGTTTCGACGAGCTCGACCGGCACGTAGCGACGCTGCGCCGGATCGCTCAGCTTGCGTACCAGGTCCACATATTCAGGCGAGTGAACCAGCTCTAGCTCGGCGATCGTCGCCGGACGCGGAGGCAGCAGGTGAGCGTGTTCGATAAGGCCGGTCGAGCGGATCTGGTCGACGGCCAGCTTGACTCTGATGGGCTGCAGCGGGTGCTGGTCAGCCAGTCGGTGCTTCATCAGCTCGTCTCCGTACACGAGCACGACAGGTCCCGACATGGGCACGTAGGCTAGCAGGCGCATGGATCACGACCTGTTTGAGTCCATTCCCAACTTTTCGGAGGGCAGCCGCCCCGAGGTCATCGCCCAACTGGCGGGCGCCGCGGCTCGGGCGCATGTCCTCGACGTCGATGCAGACGCCGACCACAATCGCGCTGTCATCTCGGTCGCCGGTCGGCGACACGACCTCGTCGACGCATTGGTCGCGTCTGTTGAGATGGCCGTGGAGCGGATCGACCTCCGCGAGCACCGGGGCGTCCATCCTCGGGTCGGCGTCGCGGATGTGGTTCCGATCGTTCCGCTGGGCGGCACCTCTTTGCGCGCGGCGCGCGATATCGCCCAAGCGGTCGGCAACCTGATCTGGGCCCGGATACACGTCCCGGTCTACTTCTACGGCTACGGCGAGTCGAACACTCTGGCGGACATCCGCGCTGGGCGCGTGGCGCCGGGAGTGGGAGACTCCTCCCACCACCCCACGGCGGGCGCAATCTGTGTTGGCGCTCGGCTCCCGTTGGTGGCATTCAATGTGCTGCTTCCGGATGTAGATGCCAGCAAAGCGCGCGCCCTGGCTCGGTCGCTGAGAGAATCGTCCGGCGGATTGCGTGGCGTGCAGGCACTGGTGTTCGAGCTACCGGGCGATCGCATCCAGCTCTCGATGAACCTCTTCCGCCTGGGTGAGACGCCGCCTGCGGGTGTGATCACCGAGCTCGTGCAGCGTGGCGTGGCGCTGGGGACGCAGCAGATCATCGGTTTATGTCCGGCCGCTGTTGCCACCTCGGCCGCGGCCGGACGGCTGCTGGAGGCACGTCTTGCCGCCGCCGCCGCCCGGCGGGGTGCGGAGCTCTGTGCAGCGCAACGCGATGACGAACACTTGAGACTGGCGGGCCGGCTCGAGCAAACAGCCGACGCGATTTCCCGGACGGCCATCGAACCCGAGCAGATGCTGAGCACCGCGGAGCAGGCGGCCGCGCTGGTTGGGGTCTTGAAAGCGGCCCGTGTGCTCACCGACGAGCTCGAAGCCATGCTGCGGATCGCGGCGCAAGGACTTCGGATTGCCATGGGACCGGAAATCCAGGCAGCCTTTACGACTCGGATCAGGGCCCTCGATCGGAGGCTGGATCTGGCCGGTCGCGACTAGCTCTCCGTGAGGTTCTGGTCCACGGTGACATTGCACGCGCCGCCATTGATCCGGAGCTGATAGCGGTCGGTTGCGCTGTCGTAATCACCGCTCTGGGCGTTGAGGGTGCCGACGGCGTGGCTCTGGTGGCCGTCGAAGCTCAAGTTGACAGCACCCCCCGACACAGCGACCGAAGCTGCCACGCCATGGGGGCGATGGGCGTTGACGGTGAGGGCGCCGCCGTTGATCGTGATCGGCACGGTGCCCGAGGGAGTCCCGACATTGATCGTTTCGTGACTCGCACCGGTGTTCACGTCGATGCTGCTCACATGGAGGCTCGACAGGTCGAATGTGTCGCTTGAAGCCCCACTGTTGACTGCGATCTTCCACGGAACGCTGGCGTTCAGCTGCAGGCTCAGAATGAAACGCCGGTTCTGGAAGAAGAAGCCTGAGGTGTTGCTCTGCGAGATGTGCACCTCGCCGGTGGACGTGTCCAGACCCACGTCAGGCTTGCGCCCCGAGTACTCGATATGTGCTTTGAACAAGTTGCCGCCAAGTGAGTTGCTCCCCTGCATCATGATGTTCGCCGCTCCCACATCGACCCGCACGCCGGCCTTGTCGAGATTTCCCAGCTTCGCCGATTCGTCGAGCGTCTGCGTGCCCGTCGGAATCGCCGGCCCCAAGGCCACGTACGCGGCCGAACCGACGATTGCCAGCAGTACAACCAGCGCGGCGGCGATCTCGGCGATTGGGCCCTTGACGGCACGCCGCACCACGAGCTCGAGTCCGATCACGATCAGGATCAGCGGCCAGAGATCCACCAGTCGATCCAGGCGCTCGGCCGGCACGAGACCAGCGTTGACGAGCAGGGCGAAGACCCCGACCAGGATCAGTATCGCCGGCCAGAAAAAGCTGCGATACCGGTTGGTCATCGCTTCAGGTGCGGGCTCGCCGCAGGATGAGCCACAGGCCAAGCGCGACCAGCAATAGCGGCCACACCAGATCGCCGCGCAGCCAGCTCAGCAAACCCATGTTGCTGAGAAGGAAATACAACCCGAGCACGATCAGCACGGCCGGCCAGAAATACTCTCGGCGCCAGAAGTTCATGGCGCCGATTCTGACACGGAAGGTTTCAGACCGGGGCGACGACCTCGAACAGGCCGGGCCGCTCCTTGGTTGCAGACTCGATCAACTCGGGTCCGGCGACCGTAGCCTGGGCCTGTTCGTCGGTGGATAGATAGGCCGCAGCAATCCGTCTCAGGTCCGCGGCTGAGACGTCGAGAAGGCGCTTTTTGAACCGTTCCCGCTCAACTCGTGTGAAACCGGTGAGCCGATTGGTGGCCTCCCGCCGGCCTTTGATGTCTGGAGACTCGAGTGGATCGACGTCACCGCATGCGCCGAGGATCGCCTCCTTGAGCGCTTCCTCGGTGATCTCGCCATTGATGACCCAAGCGGTCGCGCGATCGAACGTGTCGTACGTGCGTACCACCTCCGGATCTCGGTAAGAAGCCATGTAGAACGTGCCGCCGCCGATGCTCGCTTGCGCAACGGCTCCGTAGGCGCCGCCCTTCTCGCGCAGCTCGCGGTGCAGGAATGTGTCGCGGAGATAGTTGGCAAGCACAAGTAGCGCGGGAGCGTCCGGATGTGTGTAGCGGACGGTTTTGAACCCTCGGACGTTGAACGCCACGGGGAGCGGTGCGGTTCGAGCCTCGGGGGCTCTGGCAAGCGGCTTCGGTTTCTCGACGTGGCCATCACTGGTGCTGTCCGGCAGCGCCTCCACCAGGCCACGCAATCGCTCCGCGATGGATTCGATCATCGACTCCTCGCAGGTGACGACGATGTTGATTGCGCTCTTGCGGAAGAGGGTCGTGCGGATGGCTTGGAGCTTGGCGATCACGTCCCCGAGCTCACCTTCCTTCAACCGCGCGATGCGGCGGATCTCATGCAGCATGCCGATCCCCTGCAGCCCGTCGTTGATGGCGCCTTCGGAGCTCAGCTTGGACGTGGCCCTGAGAATGGCGAACTGAAAGCCGAGGCCGGCTATCGAGCTCTCCAATCTGGTTGCGCTTTCGTCGATGATCTCCTTCAGCCGGTGCGGCTCGATCTCCAGCCTGGCGGTCAGATCAGTGATCAGGTCGATGAACGGACCCACATTGCGGTCGAGGGCCCGACCAGAGACGAGGAACGACTGGAGGTAGTCGTCGCGCGCGGCCAGCGGCTGTACGGCGGGCCCAGCTCCGATGCCTCCCGTAACCGCGGCGATGCGGTTGGCGATCTGCACGTAGTCCTGACCGGCGGCGCCAGTCTGGGTGAAGACGCGGCTGAACAGTGGCAGCAGCTCCTTCAAATCGCTGGAGAGGCTCGCGAACTCGGTACGGATGTCGAGGTAGGTGATGCCGTTCGTGGGCAGAGGGAAGAACTCCACGTTCGTAGTGCCGAGCCTCACCTCGCGGCTCTCCACGTCGTCGAAACGCATCGGGATATCCGCAAGAGCCAGCGATGGCAGCACGCCCAAGTCCTGCTTGGCCTCCTGCTCGGCTTTGAGGCGGAGCGCGTCGGCCACGATACGGGCGCGCTCCTCGTCGGTGAGACGGGCCTCAATGGCCGCCAGACGGTCGAGCTCGCGACGCCGTTTGCTCTCTTCGAGATCGGGATCGGGTTCGAGCACCAGCAATGCGCGGTGCTGGTTGTCCAGCATCTCGGCCGCGATGAGGTTCTCGAAAAAGCGGCCCTCCTTGCGAGCCTGCTCGAGGTGCTCGAGGTCGGCATCGAGATTGAGGGCGTTGTACGGATCGCCGCCGAAGTAGTAGGTGCCGAGAAAGTTGAACAGAACCTTGAGCGCATAAGGGAAGCCTGCGTTCGAGCGTTCTCTCTTCTCGAACTCGAGCCTGTGAATCGCCGCATCGACCTGATTTGAATCGACACCATCGGCCAACAGTCTCTCCAGCGTCCGCAGGACGACCTGCTCGACCATGGGCGCATCAGCGACGGCGATGCCCTTCAGTCCGGCGCCGAAGACGGTCTCCTTGAAATCGTCCTGATAACCACTGCCGTCAGCCAGAGCGCTGCCGATCTTGGAGTCGATCAACGCTTTCCGCAGCGGCGCCGCGGGATTTCCAAGCAGGACCTCCGAAAGGACCCTCATGGCGAGCAGCTGGAACGAGTCGACGGCCGGCACCGTGACCCACGCGACGAGCGCCTGGCCTTTTCGCGAGTTGTCTTCGCCAGGTGGTGCCGCATAAGCCTCGGTAGATGTCCTCGGCTTGTCGAATCGCTTTACATTCGGAATCGAGGTGTCGACCGCCGAGCGTTCGAAGCTCGAGAGCGCGTTCTGCTCGATGGCGGCGAGCGTTCCGTCCAGTGGCTTGTCGCCATATGTATAGAAATAGGCGTTGCTGGGGTGGTAATGAGCGGCGTGGAAACGGCGCAGCCCCGCCCACGTCAGCTCGGGTATGTGCTCTGGATCGCCGCCGGAGACGCTTGCGTAGGTGAGACCTGGAAACAGTGTGCGGCCGAGGTTTTGCTGCATTGCGGCCTGCGGCGTCGCCAAAGCTCCCTTCATCTCGTTGAAGACGACGCCCTTGAAACGAAGTCCGCTCGAGGGGTCGGCAGGGTCCTCGAATTCGAATCGGATGCCTTCTTGCTTGAAGGCATCCTCCGACAGCAGCGGGAAGAAGACCGCGTCGAGGTAAACCTGCAGAAGATTCACGTAATCCTTCTGATTCCGAGTACTGAAGGGATACGTCGTGGAATCAGCGCCGGTCAAGGCGTTCATGAAGGTCGCCAGCGACCGCCGGGTCATCGAGAAGAAGGGATCGCGGACCGGAAAGCGTTTCGACCCAGCGAGCACGACGTGCTCGAGGATGTGCGCTACGCCAGTCGAGTCCTTGGGCACGGTGGGAAAAGAAACCGCGAATGCGTTGTTGTCGTCGGCGCATTCGATGTGAATGTGCCGGGCACCTGTTCGCTCATGGACGAGCTCGATAAAGGCTCCATCGAGCCGCTCCAGGGGCTCGCGACGCACGATCGTGTATCCGCCGATCACGTCCACGCCGCGCGCGCTGATACTTGCCATCCACACTCTCCATGAAGGCGCCGTTTGTCGTGTGGCGCCTGTAGTAATTGACTACTGGTCTGACCGAGTCTTTGCAGTCTACGAGCGGGGCGCCCATCGCTGCGGAGATAGGATGGAGGCAGAATTGGAATTCACATCGGCCGAGCTTGATTTTCTTCGCACGCAGCGGATAGGCCGGCTGGCGACAGTCGGCCCCTCGGGCTGGCCGCATGTAGTGCCGGTCATGTATTCGTTTGATGAATCCGGCGCGTTCGAGTTCGACGTCGACGGCGTGAAGCTGCGCAACCTGACCGCGGAGCCGCGCGCCGCCATGGTCGTCGACGCGATGGGACCCAAGCGGGGTGTCGCCGTGCAGGGTCGGGCCGAGCTGATCGGTCCGGAGCGAGCCCGGTTGGCGGGAGTGCGCAAGTTCAGCTGGGGTCTGTGAGTCGAAGCCTGCGGGTGGCCTTCGTCCTTTGCCTGGTCCTTGGGGTCGGCGTT
>VBGM01000106.1:10486-21979 GCA_005880855.1 Chloroflexota bacterium | reverse complement strand
ATGAACCATTACAACGAGAACCTCCTCCTCCTTTCTCTTGTGCTGTGCATCTTGATCGGAGCCGGCGTCGGGGTCACGAACGGATTGCTCGTATCGCTCCGTAACGTACCGCCGTTTGCGGCCACGCTCGGCATGACGGCATGCGTGCAGGGGGCAATTCTCGTTTACACCAAGGGCATCCCGGCGGGCAACATCCCGACCGCACTCAGGCCAATCGCCCTGGATGGGATTGGGATCGTGCCGTTTTCGCTGCTGATCTGCCTTGCGATCGGACTCATGGTGATCGTCTTTCTGTCCAGAGGAAGTTACGGTCGAACGATCTATGCCGTCGGGCGCTCACCGGAGGTCGCGCGGCGGGTCGGAATCTCGACGACGGCGGTTCGCGTCTCGGCCTACATGCTCTGCGGGGTCTTCGCAGCTCTGGCCGGCATCATCCTGAGCGCATACGTCGGTTATGTCGATCCAGCAATCGGCGGCACCTACAACCTGCAGTCGATCGCAGCCGCCGTGGTTGGCGGGGTTTCCTTCATCGGGGGCGAAGGCAGGCCAGCCGGTGCTCTGATCGGCGCCCTTTTTCTGCTGACCGTGCTGAATGTCACCACGCTTTCTTCGCTCAATCCGTTCACTCAGCTCATCGTCCAGGGCGTGGTGATGTTGGTGGCGGTATCGCTGTTTCACCTCGTCAAGAGAAGTTCAATCGCATAGCAAAAGGAGAGAGTCATGTCACGACAGTCCGTCCCTCGCGTGTTCAGTCGTTCGGGAACTGGCTTTGCTGTACTCGCCGCCGCGCTGCTCGCGTTGACGGCGTGTGGCGGCCCTTCCGGCACACCAGGAGCAAAGACATACACGATCGCTTTCATTTCCCAGGGAACGTCGAACAGCTGGGCCGCGCAGCTCGACGCGGTGGCGCGCAAAGCCGCGAAGGCTGATGGTGTGAAACTCGTCTATTTCAATGGCCAGGGTGACGCGACGAAACAGTTGCCCGAAATCGACACGGCGATTGCTCAGAAGCCTGATGCAATCGTCCTGGTCCCGCTCGGTGGCGCTGCGGACACAGGTCCGGTCGAGCGAGCGATGTCCCAAAACATCAAGGTCATACTCTGCGACAGCACCATCACATCTCAAAACTACACATCATTGGTAACCCCGCATGCTGAGACGGCCGCGGTGCCCCTGGCCCAATGGTTGGCAGACAAGATGAACCATCAGGGAAACCTGCTCTACATCGGAGGATTGCCCGGCAACACGACGACGATCACCTATGACCAGGGATTCAACTCGGTCATGCAGAAGTACCCAAACATCCACATCATCAACGGCGGCAACGCGAACTACTCGATTAGCACAGCCAAGCAGCTGGCGGCCACAGCCATCGCTTCAGGCAAGACATTCACTGGTGCCTGGGGGGTGGGTGGTGAAGCCGTTACCGGACTGATGCAGGCGCTCATCGATGCGAAGGTGAGCGCTGCGCCCCCGCTCGGAGGAGCAGCTGCGACCAATGGCATTCTGCGGCTGGCCATCGAGAACAAGATGGAGGTCGCGTCGTTGCAGTTCCCGCCCACGAGCTCACAGGTTTGCATCGACACCGCATTCAAGGCAGTCAAGGGCGAGACTGTTCCGAAGAGCGTCAACATCTCAGAGCTCCCGCAGTACGGGCCCATCCTTCCGCCGCTGGACAAGTATTACAAGCCTCAATTCAGCGACGACATGTACGTCGGAACTGATTCAGTTCTGACGGTCGATGAGCTGAAGGCTCTGAACCTGGTGAAGTAAAGACAAAGGCCATATTAATGAAGGCTGAGCGGGCGCTCGTTTCGGCACGAGGCATCTACAAGCACTACGGCGGAATTCGAGCGCTCGCCGACGTTTCCCTGGACATTGGGTCCGCAGAAATCCACGCTCTTGTAGGCGAGAACGGCGCGGGCAAGTCGACGCTGGTGAAGATCATGACCGGGGCCGAAAAGCAGGACGCAGGCCAGGTCCTGGTCGACGGCAGAGAGGCTCAGCTCACGCCCGAGAAGGCACGTGAGCTTGGGATCGGCGCGGTATATCAGGAGCCGAGCCTGGTCCCGGCCATGACCGTGCTCGAAAACGTGTTTCTTGGCTGGGAGCAGCGCTTCGGTCTCCGCCTGCTCGACCACCGCAGGATGCGGCGAGAAGCCGCCGCCGCACTCGACAATATCGGCGCCCGAATCCATCTCGAAACCGAAGTCGCAACCCTGAGCGTCGCAGACCGCCAGCTCGTCGAGATCGCGCGCGCCCTCGTCCTGCAAGCGCGTGTTCTGATCTTCGACGAACCGTCGGCCGTGCTTTCAGGAGTCGAGCTCGAACGAATCTTCCGCGTGATCAAGGAGCTCCGCGCACATGGTCTAGGGATCCTCTACATCTCGCACCGGCTGGCCGAGATCTTCGAGCTCGCTGACCGCGCGACGGTGCTGAAGGACGGGCGCGTGGTGGCCGGCCGACCCGTCAACGAATTGACGATGGAGGGCCTGATCCGTTTGATGGTCGGCCGTGAGATTGGAGCACGGCGTTTAAGGCCAGAAGCGGCCAAGGACAAGATCGTGCTGAAGCTGGACAAACTCGCGCTCGGCCACGACCGCGAGCCGATCAGCTTCGAGCTTCACGCCGGCGAGGTGCTGGGCCTCGCAGGGCTCGTCGGCTCCGGCCGCACCCGCCTGGCCAACGCGCTGGGTGGCATCCGTCCCGCGCGAGCCGGCGCGGTCTTGAGAAATGGTCGTCCGATCAGGCTGAAGCGACCCAGCGACGCCATACGGGCCGGGATCGTGGTCATACCTGAAGACCGTAAGCGCGAGGGCCTGATCCTGGCGCATTCTGTGCGCGAGAACCTCGCGCTGGCTTCGCTCAAGGAGCTCTCGACGATCGGAATGGTGAGCGCAAAGGCTGAACGTCGCCTTGCCTCGGAGGCAGTCAAGGCCTTTGGTGTGCGTCCTTCGGCGATCGACGTCGCGACTGGAACATTGAGCGGAGGAAACCAACAAAAAGTCGTTCTCGGCAAATGGTTGGTTCGCAAACCGGCGGCCGAGGTGGTGGTCCTGGACGAACCAACACGGGGCGTCGACGTCGGGGCCAAGTACGAGATCTACAACCTGATTGATGAGCTGGTTGCTCGAGGAAGCGGCGTGGTTCTCATCTCCTCGGAGTTGCCCGAGGTCATCGCGATGAGCGACCGCGTTCTTGTTATGAGCGCTGGCAACATCGTGGGCGAGCTCGAACGTGGCGAGCTCAGCGAGGAGAGGATCCTCAGGCTTGCTGTGCTCGGCCGAGAGCAGGAGCTGGCGACGTCCGAAGGCGGCGGGCATGCTGTTTGATCAACTCGACATGACGACCCGATGAGCTCGCAACCGGCGCTATCCATGCGATCTGTCGGATGGCCAAACCATTGGGTCAAGCGCCAAGCGCGAACCCTGCTTGCCTGGTCACTCCTCATTTTTCTGTTTCTCCTCACGACCGTCCTGTCCGAGACGTTTCGCTCGCCGGCGGTCGTGACCGAAACTTTCAAGGGCGCAACGTTTGTAGGCATGGCGGCGGCGGCCGAGTTCTTCGTCGTGGTTGCCGGTGGCATCGATCTGTCGATCGGCTCGGTCGCGACCATCAGCGGGATGGCTGCCGCGGTGCTCATGAACGGCCGCGATCAGAACATCCCACTGGCAGTGGGCGCGGCGCTTGGTGTCGGGCTTGTGGTGGGCGTGATCAACGGCCTGCTGGTCACCTGGGTGAAGATAACCCCGTTCGTCGCGACCTTTGGCATGCTCTACGTCCTTCAGGGCGTTGCCTACTCCTACAGCGTCAATCCAGTCGGCCAGGCGGCGCCGACCTTTTACAACCTCTACGAGGACTCGATCGCCGGTGTGCCCGTCCTGCTACTGGTGATGGTCGGGTTCTGGGGGACGTGCTGGTACGTCGCAACACAGACGGCGTTCGGGAAGCACCTGTACGCGGTGGGCGGAGAGAGCGGGGCGGCTCGCCTGGCGGGCGTTCGTACCACCCGCGTCAGCTTTGCCTCATACGTGATCTGCTCGGTGGTCGCCGCCGCGGCGGGCCTGCTCGAACTGACGCAGACCTACGTCGGCACCCCTGACCTTGGCGCCACACTCCTGCTGACTACGATCACGGCGGTGGTGATCGGGGGTGTCAGCCTGTTTGGCGGTCAGGGATCGGTGATCGGCGTGCTCGGCGGCTCGCTGGTCCTGGCCTTCCTTGGCCAGTTCTTCGATAGCGTCCAGGTCAACGCTTTCTTTCAGCAACTTATCGAGGGCCTGATCATCCTGGCGCTTCTGGGCATCTACCGTCAGCGAGTCAAGAGGTAGCGACGAACAAGCGCAAGGCAGGTTCGGACGAGTCGCCGCTCTATCTGGCCGAGTGCACGCTACTCGAGGTCGAGGCACATCTCGAGCGAAGCGCGAAGGTTGTGATCCCAGTAGGTTCGACAGAGCAGCATGGACCGCATTCGCCGTACGGCACCGACGCGATCCTCGCCAGCGAGGTTGCGGCCCGGCTCTCGCGGCGAATCGGAGCACTCGTTGCGCCGCCTTTCTCCTACGGGTTATCCGGTGATCACAAGGGCTATCCAGGCATTCCGTTCCTCAAGGCTAAGACGATGATTGACTTCGTCCAGGACGTGGTCATGTCGCTGGCCGAAGGTGGATTCCGCGAGATCATCCTGGTGAACGGTCACTACACGAACGTGATCGTGCTCTCCGCAGCTCTGATGGAAATCGGCGAGAAGCTGCCCAAAGGAACGATCGCGTTTCCGTTCAACTACTGGGACGCACTGCCTCCGGATCAACTGGCGAAGTACCTCAGCTCGGAGGTTGGCCTCCACGCGAACGTCGGCGAGACGTCTGCCGTGATGGCGATTGATCCGTCACTCGTCAAACTCGAGCATGCCGTCCGCGAGTATCCGGAGTTTCCGGTGGAACCATCACCTGCCATGGTTTCAGCCTATTTCTTCTCCGCGCTAGGAACGCTGCCGAGGGCAAGTCGATCCGGTGTCTGGGGAGATCCATCGCAATCCTCTGCGGAGCGGGGCCGCGAGTATCTCGACCAAATCGAAGAGGCCTGCGTCCGCTTCGTTGAGAACGTGGAGGCGACGTTCAGAGCCTTTCCGGAGGATACGAAATGAACGAGCAGACAGTTTCTGCGTGGGCGCGAATGCTTCGGGTCGAGCTGCCTGACGACCGAATCGAGACAGTCACGGCACAGCTCGAAGGCCAGATCGCGCAGGGGGGAGGCTTGCTGGCCGATGACGTCGAGGAGATCGAACCCGCGACGGTTTTCGAGCCAGAGTGGCGCGAATGACGCCGGCCCCCTGGTCGCTCGACATGGTCGAGGCCGCTGAGCTGATCAGAAGGAAGCAGCTGAAGCCCTCTGAGTTGGCCGACTCGGTTCTCGACCGGTGGCGAGCCGTCGAACCGTTGATCCACGCCTTCGTCTCGGTCGACGAGGACCATGTGCGGCGGGACGCCAAGGCTCAGGATGGGCGTTCAGGTGGTCCGCTCTACGGAATTCCGGTCGCGATCAAGGACATCTTCGACGTAGCAGGTTGGACGACCGGCTGCGGATCAAAGGCGATGAGTGATGCGCCGCCGGCTCGCAACGATTCAGCCGCTGTCGCCAGGCTGAGGGCGGCGGGCGCGATCGTCCTCGGGAAAACGACCACACACGAGCTTGCGTGTGGTGTGTACACGCCCCCCACAAGAAATCCGTGGGACCTCGAGCGCAGCGCCGGTGGATCGAGTGGCGGCACCGGTGCAGCCGTCGCGGCTCGAATCGCGCCCGGCGGGATCGGATCGGACACCGGAGGCTCGATTCGAATTCCTGCGTCCCACTGCGGACTCGTTGGCATAAAGCCCACCTATGGCCGCGTAAGCCGCGCCGGCGCCATGGCGCTCAGCTGGTCGCTGGACCATGTCGGCACGCTCACCCGCACAGTCGCCGACGGTGCCTTGATGCTATCGGTGCTGGCCGGCCCTGATCCGGCGGACCCAACGACGCTCGGGCGCCCGCCGGCGCCACGAGCCAACATCTCCGATGAAGGGCTCCGCGGGATGCGGATCTCCGTGCTGAGCGGAAGCCCTTTCGATCGAATTGAAGACGACATGAGTGCCGCGCTCGGCAGGGTGACGGCACACCTTGAAGCCGCCGGAGCGGAAGTGACCGAGGCGAGGCTGCCTGAGCTGCAAGCTGGGCTGGCCGCAGAGTTTTCGATCGTGGCGGCCGAGGCAGCTTCGTACCACGAAGCCCGCATGGCAGGCCGGGCGAGTCTGATCGGCGAGGACGTCCGTGGTCTTCTTGAAACCGGCCTTCTCCTGCCGGCTGCTGTCTACCTACGAGCGCAGAAAACGCGCCGCGTCATTCAAGAGGCGTTCAGACGGTTGTTCACCGAACGCCGGCTGGATGCGGTGATTGCGCCCACGGTTCCGGCCAAGGCGCAATTGGCCGACCAGCTGGACTTTCAGCTCGGTGGACAGTCCGAACCGGTGATCCAAGCGCTGGTTCGAACCACGGCGCCATTCAATCTCTCTGGGTTGCCGACGGTGGCCGTGCCCGCCGGAATTGGAGTATTCGGGCTTCCGACCAGCGTGCAGATCGCCGCTCGGCCGTTCGGTGAGGAGACCGCGTTGCGTGTCGCGCTGGCGGTTGAGCGCGCCGCCGGTCCGGTCGGTATGCCGGACCTCCAGACAGCGACCAGGAAAATGAAGAGCTAGGAGAGAGGCGATGGAACGTGTGTATCTCGAACCGCTTGGCATCGCGGGGGCACCCGAGCCCTACAGCCACGCGATCCGCTGCGGCAACACGATCTATATCGCCGGACAGGTCGCCTTTGACGAATCGAATCGCGTGGTTGGGGTAGGTGATGCTCGGAAGCAGGCTGAACGGGTCTGGCACAACATCCGGCTTGCGGTCGAGGCAGCGGGAGGCAAGGTCACCGACATCGTGAAGATCACCGTCTTTCTGAAGGACATTCGTCACGCTGGGGATGAGATCGCAGTCAGGGGTGCGCTCTTCAAGAGGGGTAGGTATCCGATCTGCACGCAGGTGCAAGTCGCTAACCTCGGTTTGCCCGACTTGCTCATGGAGGTCGATGCTATCGCCGTCCTCGAATAGACACAGACACACGCAAGGCGCGGATTCTCGATGAAGGGCCCGAGGTCAGGCCAACGTTGTCGGCGTTGCGGGAGACGTTGCGGAGTAACAGGACGTCAAGAGGGCCCCTGACGGGGCGAGCGGTGCGAAACCGCCCGAGGTCAGCTCAGAAGGAAAAGGCGCATTACGGAGACAAGGCGGGGCGTTGGATTGCGACCAGGCGATTACCGGTGCCACCATAGGCAAAGCGAAGGCTGGAGAGAATCTACGCTGGACCGGTACGCAGCGAGTGGCGCATTGCGTTGGACTGCTGACTGCAAAGGGGCTCTCGAGGCCCGCGCCCTTCGTACAGCAACGCCGGCGCTAAACAGTGGCAAACGGCGGCACCCAGCAGCGCTCTACGAATTGGAGTCGCGATTTCTGAAAGGGCCGCAGCGATCTGTTAACCGCAAGGTTCAGGGTTCGAATCCCTGGTCCGGAGCCAAATCTTGACTTTTGCTTTCGTGCTGAGCTCAGGACGATTCATGTAACTACGATGATCCAAGCCTGTCGTGGAACCGTCTCCCACATTAAGAGAAATAGATTTGACGGCTTTGGTCAGTCGGATTAGCGTTTCCATTGGAAGCCGGTGCAGTACGACTCAACGTGAACGATCCTCGTCCTTGCCCTTGTTTCCGCGCCGGGTGACATGGTCGATTCGTCGAGGACGTTTTCGGGATACGCATCTGCACGGCAAGATCGGCTCATCTCGGAGGTAGAAGCGTGAAAGGTTTAGTCGTCGCGATCAGTCTTATGGTGGCCATGTTTGCTACATCGACCGCCGCGATGGCCAGCGAAGGAGCTGCCACTCAGTACAAGGCCAGCTTCCAGGCTCCGATGCTTGACGGCGGTTGCGTCAGTATCAAAGACAGCGAGATATGCACTGTTACGGGAGATACAAGCGGTCTCGTTGCCGGCACTTATGTCGGAAACCCGACTGCTAACGTCCCGCCGTTTGGAGAAGTCCCTTGGTTTTCGGATTTCGACGGCGTAACGGCCACGAGGTTCAAGGCAATCATTGTCGAGAACCCTGACGGGACCTTCACCCAACACATACTCGCCTACTACAACTGACCAAGGCTCGGAGGTGCTGGACGACCGACGCGGTTCACCTGGGCCAGTACGCGACCGCATCACAATCGCAGCCGTCCGCCGGTCACGAGACTCCTGCCATACAGCAACGCCGATAGCAAACCACGGCATTTGGCGGCACCCCGCGATGGTCGCGGTACTCGAACGGCGATTTCTGAACGGGGTGCAGCGATCTGTTAACTGCAAGGCTGTGATGGTCCCGCGCTGCAGCCCAGCCTCTACAAGGAGCGAACTCGGCAGGCGAGCTGGAGCATCAGCCTGTGCTCCGGATCCTCTGGATCCAGCTCGAGGAACTCAAAGAGCCGGCGGACGCGGTACGCGACGGTGTTGCGGTGCAACCCGAGCTCGGCGGCCGCGCGGCTTGGCGAGTGGGGGTGATTGAGGAAAGCCTCGAGCGTCCGGATCGCCTCGCGGCTCTTGCGCGGCCCCAGCCGATCGATTGCCTCGAGCAGGTGATCGATCATTGCGCGAGATCCTTCCAGCGCATAGAACTGCAGGAGCATGCGGCGGAACCCAAGGCCGAAATAGGCAAAGGGACGGTCGGGTTGCTTGGCGGCGCGCGCCGCCGTAGCTCCGGCGCCTGCTTCCGCGGCGGAGGTCCGCAAGCCGCTGATTCCCAGGTAAGACCCTCCGACCCCGCAGTACGTCACAAGGTCGGGGAACTTGGCTTTGACGTCTGCGATCACAGCGCGGGCGACTTCCGTTACCTCACCGACCATCGACTTTGGTTCAGTTCGATCGGCTCGGACCAGGATCGCGGCTGAGCCGACCGCCGCTCGATGCCAGGATCCACCGTGCCGGGTGGCGGCGTCCAGGGCACGGGCCGCGACGGTGAGCGCGAGCTCATGCGAGAGAACCTCATCCCCCCGAGTGAGGCGGCCGAGATTGTCAAATTCCAGCCGGATCACGGTGAGCCAGCCGTCGATGGGAACTCCCAGCCGGCGAGCGCGGGGAACGAGTCGTTCTGCGTTGTCGGCGTCCGTGAGGAGCAGCTCAGAAAGGACCGCGGCGCGCGAGAGTATCGGCCGTTGCGATGCCCGGCGGGCAGCGATCATGTGATGCTCCGCGACCTGAGCCAGGCGATTCAGCACCAGGCCGGTGATCACATCGTCCGACGATCGCGTGGCGGGCACTGTAAACCAGGCCTCGTCGGTTCCGTCGACTATCACCTGCGCACCCAGCTCGCCGACAGCAGGAGCGCGCGCGGTGATCCGAATTCCGAGCTCGTCGGAGACGGTAGCCACCACGTCGCTGACGGACGACTCCTCCACATCAGCTCGATTGAGCGTCTCGGAGGCGGCACCGGCCCGGGCCAGTAGGCGGCCAACCCCGCCCAGCATTTCGTCGTGAGCGGCGGTGATGAGCTGCGCCAGATCGACACCCGGAGAAATCGCAACCACGGTGATGCCGTAATGGATCGCCAGATCCCGGGCGGTCGAGGGAAGGTTCTGGTCGTTGAAGTCGGTCAGGCAAAGGGCGGGGATGCTCCGCGTGGCTGCTCGGCGGACAGCCATGACCAAGCCGTAGCGAGCTAGGTCGCGGGAGGCCGCGGTCGTGAGGACGACGATGCTGTCGGACGAGGCCCCGACCAAGCCGTGGGCGTCCTCGAGGAGCACGACCCGGCTGACGTCGCGATCGTGGCCGGCGGCACAAAGCACGCGTACGGCATGCGCAATGTGGGGTGCCTCCATGACCGCTCTCAGCTGAGTCATCGCTTCCTATGTGGCGATCAGCATAAAACAGCCTGGAAATCAGTGCGATCGGCCGATGACAGCAACCCGTCGGACGCATATTCTCGCCCTAACGGACCGGCACTGGCCGGCCTAAGCGGTTGCGAACTGGGGGATACGAAGAGCCGGCAGCTCACATATGTCAACCCGTATCGGCATTGACGTTGGGGGCACCAATACCGACGCGGTCCTGATGGACGGCGAGCGTGTCTTGGGCGAGGTGAAAACGCCGACGACCGCCGACGTCACCAGCGGGATCGTGACAGCGTTGCGCCGGCTGGTTGTCGACAGCCATGTGCAGCCGGCCAGGGTAATGGCGGTGATGATCGGCACCACCCACTTTACCAATGCTGTGGTCGAGGCCAAGCGTCTCATGCCGACTGCGGCGATTCGCCTAGGTCTGCCGGCGACACAGGCCCTCCCGCCGATGGTCGACTGGCCGCACAGGCTGAAACAGGCGATCGGCAACCACACCTACCTCTGCCACGGGGGCCACGAATTCGACGGCCGGGTCATCTCAAAACTGGACCCGGACGAGCTGCGAACCGTGGCGGAGGACATCGGCAAGAAGGGCATACGCTCGATCGCGATCTCTTCTGTGTTCTCGCCTGTCAACGCCGAGATGGAGCTCGAGGCGGCGCGCCTATTCGAGGGCGAGCTGCCTGGCGTCATGGTGAGCGTGTCTCATGAGATCGGCCGCATCGGTCTGTTGGAGCGCGAGAACGCGACGATCATGAACGCTTGCCTCCGTGACCTCGCGGTCCACATCGTCGAGGCTTTCGACTCCGCCCTTCGTCAGGTCGGCGTCAAGGCTCCGGTGTACTTGAGCCAGAACGACGGCACCCTGATGAGCGTCGACTACGCCGAGCGCTATCCGGTTGCGACATTTGCTTCCGGACCGACGAACTCGATGCGCGGGGCGGCCTTCCTGTCGGGTCGCCTCGACTGCGCGGTTGTCGACATAGGCGGCACAACGAGTGACGTCGGCGTTCTCCAGCAGGGTTTTCCACGCGAGGCATCCGTCACCGTTGAGATTGGACAGGTCAGGACCAACTTCCGCATGCCGGACGTCTTGTCCTTCGGTCTCGGTGGAGGCAGCCTCGTGCGGTCCGATGGTGAGCTCCGGATCGGGCCGGACAGCGTGGGATACGAGCTGACCACCAAGGCCCTGATTTTTGGCGGCGAAATCCTCACAGCGACAGACATCGCGGTGGCCGCGGGCAGGGCCGAGATCGGGGACGCGCGTGCAGTCCGGGGCCTCAAGCGCCAAGTCATCGAGGGCGCGCTGGCGCTGATCGAGGAATCCATCAGCCAGGCCGTCGATCGAATGAAAACCAGCGCTGATCCGATCCCGCTGGTCGTGGTTGGGGGCGGCAGCATCCTCCTCGGAGACCGCCTCGCCGGCGCGTCGGAGCTGGTCAAGCCCAACCACTTTGCCGTTGCCAACGCCATCGGGGCGGCCATCGCGCAGGTGGGGGGAGAGGTCGACCGCATTTTCGCCCTCGACCAGATGGGCCGGGAA
>VBGM01000106.1:0-10428 GCA_005880855.1 Chloroflexota bacterium | reverse complement strand
TGGACGTGGAAGAGGTCCCGCTGGCTTACCTGCCGAGCAACGCCGCGCGGATTCGAGTCAAGGCGATCGGCGAGCTGGCGCTGGAGGCAGAAAGCGTTGCGTGAGGTCAGCCTATGAGCCGAATTCTGTGGATTAACCCGCTCGGCACTTCCGTTTTCGACGCCACGATCGGCGCAGAGCTGCGACGAGTCAAGCGTCCCACCACCGAGGTTGAGGTTCGCTCGTTGAAACGAGGGCCGCACCACCTCGAATACCACGCCTACGAAGCATGGGTCACGCCCGATGTTCTGACCGCGGTTGTCGCGGCGGAGCTCGACGGATTCGACGCCGCGGTCATCGGCTGCTTCTATGACACGGGCCTGCGCGCGGCGCGGGAGGTGGCGACCCGCATTGCGGTGGCCGCGCCGTGCGAGTCCGCACTCCACATCGCGTCCACGCTCGGTGACTCCTTCTCCGTCATCGTTGGTCGCCGCAAATGGGTGCCGGAGATGCGCGACAACGTGACGCGCTACGGGTACAGAGACCGTCTGGCGTCATTCAAAGTGGTCGAGCTCGGGGTCCACGACTTTCAGAACAATCCTGACCTCACGCGCGAACGACTGACCGAAGCGGCTCATGAGGCGGTCACCCACGATGGAGCGGAGGTGGTTGTCCTCGGCTGCACTGCCGAGTACGGATTCTTTGAAGAGCTGCAGAAGCAGCTCGGCGTCCCGGTGGTCGACGCCACTGTGGCGCCCTTCAAGTATGCCGAGCTTCTGGCTGACGTGGCTGGACTCGGTTGGCGACCAAGCAAGATCGGTGGCTTCGCCACGCCACCGAGAGACGAGCTCGAGGCTTTCGGGCTTGCCGCACAACTGGCGACATCGCCACAGGTTGAGACCGTGGCCAATCCGGGGAGGTAACCATGAAAAGGGAGCGCAGTCGACTGGAGGACCTTGAGGCATTGGAGGCGTTTCATGCTTCGGTCACGCGCCGAGATGTGCTCAAGTACGGCGTGGGCGCCGCACTCAGTCTCAGCATGGTTGATGTATTACTGGCGGCTTGTAGCCCCGCGCACGACAACACTACCGCGTCGACCTCGAAAACGCCAACCGACACCCTTGTCGTGGCAGTCGAAGGCGACATCGACACGTTTGACCCTGCCTTCACCGTCGGAAGCAAGCCGGCGCAGACGACCATTCAAAACACCTTTGACCAGCTCACTCAGTACAAGCACGCCGACAAGACTGTGGCTGGAGTCAGCTTCACAGGCGTCGACACCGAATCGATCGACGGCATGCTGGCCGAGAGCTACTCGACCAGCGGCAACCAGGTGATCTTCACGCTCCGCCAAGGACTCACGTACAACGACGGAACGCCGATCACCGCCCAGATCATCGAGCAGGGTTACCGCCGGATCTTCGAGGCGCAGGGCATCTCTTACTTCCTGCTCCAAATGGCAGCCGTACCGGATCCGAGCCACATCAAAGCACTCGATGATCGTCGCGTCGCAATCACGATGGATGCTCCGAACCTGCTCTTGATGAAGAACAACACGATGCACAACACCAGCGCGCTCGACATCAAGGACGTCAAGGCGCATGCCACGAGCAGCGACAAATGGGCGACCGACTACTTCAAAAAGAACCTCGCCCCAGGCAACGGGCCCTTCATGCTCGATGAGTACGTCCCAGGCGACCGCATCGTGCTGAAGGCAAACCCAAACTACTACGGGACCAAGCCCAAGCTGGCCAAAGTGATTCAGAAGATCGTCCCCGATGCAGCCGAGCGCGAGCTTCTGATCAAGCGCGGCGAGGTCGACATGATCATGGTGCCTCCGGTGCAAGACCTGAACACACTTAAGCAAGATTCCGGCCTGCAGGTGCTCACCTTCCCGAACCCTCGCAATCTGTTTCTCGAGATGAACAACAAGATGGCGCCGTTCGACAAGAAAGCCGCGCGGCAGGCGGTCTCCTACGCGGTTCCGTACGACAGCATCCTGAAGGACGTTTTCCACGGCTACGCGCAGGTCAACCGCAGCATCATCGGCAACGGCATGCCGTCCAGCGACTTCAGCACGTGGAACTACAACACCGACCTGAAGAAGGCAGCCGACTTGCTGGCTTCGGCGGGCTTCGCGAAGGGTCAAGGGGCGCCCCCGATCACACTGACGGTCCGCGCGGACTGGCAGGAGGCGGAGCGAGCCGCGGTGCTCATCCAGGCCAACCTGAAGCAGATCGGACTCAACGTGTCGATCCAGAAGGTCGCCTTCGCGCCGTTCAACGAGCAAGAGCAAGGGCGCAAGCTCCACATGTGGATCGATGAGTGGCTTTCCTGGGTCAATGACCCGTGGTACCACATGAGCTGGAACGTCAGCTCTACCAGCCCGACCAACTATGTCAGCTATTCCAATCCAGCGGTCGACGCGCTGGTCAGTAAGTGGACGCTGTCGTTGGATAAGGAGGGCCGCATCCAGGGCAGCAAGGACGCTCAGAAGCTCGTGATCGCCGATGCTCCCCACGCGTTCCTCGTTGGACCGAACTGGAACGTCGTGCTCAGGAGCAACGTAAAGGGCTACGTCTATTACAACGACGAGTTGAACAGGTACGCATATATGTACAAGGCTTAGGCCCTTAGCCGGATAAGGGCCAAATGGGCTCCACACGTCTTCTCCTGTACGCGGCGCGACGCCTTCTCTTCATCGTGCCTGTGCTCCTTGTCGCGCTCTTCCTGGTCTTCGCGCTGACACGAATAGTGCCCGGCAACCCGGTCGACCGGGTTGCCGGACCGTACATCTCGAACGAACGAAGGGCCGAGCTCAAGCACATCGCTTACCTCGACCGGCCCTTCTACGAGCAGTTCGCTCTCTACTTGCGCGACCTGTCCCACGGCAACATGGGGACGTCCTACACGACTGCTCAGGATGTCTCCAAGGACTTGCGGCAGCGCTTCCCCGCGACGTTCGAGCTCGTCACCTACGCCATGTTGTTCGCGATCGCAGTGGCCATCCCGCTCGGGATCGCGGCCGCGATCAAGAAGGATTCGTGGATCGACTCCGTCGCCCGGGCCGTTTCAGTGCTGGGCGTTTCCATGCCCATCTTTTGGCTCGGGCTGATGCTGCTTTACGTCTTCTTCTATTTCCTGGACTGGCTGCCGGGCCCGGTTGGCCGAACTGGCTCGGCAACAGTTTTCATCAAGCCGATCACGGGGTTCCTCACAGTTGATTCATTGATCACAGGCAACCTGGATCTCTTCGGTCAAGTTGTAAAAGCGCTTGTCCTGCCATGTTTCACGCTCGGATTCGTCGCCATGGCACCCATCGCAAGGATGACCAGGGCCGTCATGGTCGAGGTGCTCCAATCCGACTACATCCGGACCGCCAGATCCCTAGGCCTGCCGTTTCGGGTCGTCGTTTTGCGGCACGCGCTCAAGAACGCGATGATCCCGATCCTCACCATAATCGCGGCCGTCTACGGGTACGCACTGGGCGGCGAGGTACTCGTCGAGATCATCTTTTCCTGGCCTGGCATGGGCCAGTACTCGTACAACGCGCTGCTCAGCAGTGACTTCCCGGCGATCCAGGGCTTCGTGCTGCTCGTGACCTTGCTCTACATGGTGATCTATCTCTTCCTGGACATCGCCAACGCAGCCCTCGATCCACGAGTGCGGTACTGAGGTGGCCATCGAAGAGATCGTTGCCCCCGGAAGCTCGGTTGCGGGGCCGCCACCAGTAGTTGGGCGCTTCAGCGACCTCGTCTACCAGCTCAGGGGCAACCCGGCCACCTTCGCTGGACTTTTCATCGTCGGGCTGATCTTTCTCTCGGCGCTGTTGGGCCCAGTTCTGGCTCGGTACGACCCGTACGGGGTGAACCTCGGCGACGCGGCACTGGCGCCTTCGTTCACGCACCCATTCGGCACCGACCAGTACGGAGAGGACGTCTTCACGCGCGTCGTCGTCGCCTCCCGACTCGATCTGATCATGGTCCTGTCGGCGGTGGCCCTTTCGACGGTGATCGGAGTCACCATCGGAGCTATCGCCGGCTTCTTCGGTCACTTCTTCGACGAGGGAGTCATGCGCAGCCAGGATGTCCTACAAGCGTTTCCCAGATTCGTCTTTGCGATGGCCGTGGCTTGGGCGCTTGGCCCAGGAGTCACCACAGTGATCGTGGCGACCGCGGCGATCAACATCCCCGGGTACGCGCGGCTCATGCGCGGCTTGATGCTCTCGGTCAAAGAGTCGCAGTTTGCACTTGCGGCGGTGGCTGTGGGCAACTCACGCTGGCGTCTTCTGTGGCGCCACCTGCTCCCTAACTGCCTGACTCCCGTGATCGTGCTCTCGACGCTGCAGTGCGGCTTCACGATCCTGGAGGCCGCCGGCCTGAGCTTCATCGGACTCGGCGTGCGCGTCCCGACGGCCGAGTGGGGAGTGATGATCGCGATGGGCCTCCAGGACTTCCTGCAGGGCCACTGGTGGATCTATACGTTTCCAGGCCTTGCGATCGCTGTTGCCGTGCTCGGTTTCAACCTGCTCGGCGACGGGCTTCAGGACATCCTCGATCCCAAGCGGCGGAGAGTGTAGGCATTGCGCTTGCTCGAAGTTTCAGAGCTGCGTACCAGCTTCTTTCTGCGTAGCGGCGAGCTGCGCGTCCTGGACGGTGTGGGTTTCGAGATCGAGCCGGGAGAGGTGCTCGGCCTGGTTGGCGAGACCGGTTCCGGCAAATCTGTGACCGCCTACTCGATCATTGGCCTCCTCAAACAGCCGGGGCGAGTGGTTGGAGGTCATGTCCGTTGGCAGGGACGGGATCTCGTGGGGCTCCGGGAGACTGAGCTGGAGCAGGACATCCGCGGCAAGGAGATCTCGATGATCTTTCAGAATCCGCGTGAGGCGCTCAATCCGGTGATCACGGTCGGCCGGCAGCTCACGCAGGTACTCGAGATTCGACGTGGAATGTCAAAACGCGAAGCGCGGCAGGAAGCAATCAAAATCGTGAAGAGCGTCCACATCTCAGATCCTGAAAGCCGGCTAGGTTCGTATCCTCATCAACTCTCCGGCGGGATGGCGCAGCGAATCATGATCTCGCTCGCGCTCTCATGCGAACCGCGCCTTCTCATCGCGGACGAGCCGACAACCGGTCTCGATGTGACGACTCAGTACCAGATTGTTCAGCTGCTGCGCGAACTTCGTCAGCGCACAGGAATGGCGATGCTGCTGATCACCCATGACCTCGCACTCGCGGCGCAGATCTGTGATCGGGTGGCCGTGCTTTACGCCGGAAGAATTGCAGAGGTCGGCCGTTTGGAGCACCTGTTCCGGTCCCCGCGCCATCCGTATACGAAGGCGCTGCTTGCGTCTCGGCCGAGGCTCGGCCTGAAAGGTGACATCGTGACGATCGCAGGCAACGTCGCCAACCTCATGCACCCGCCCCGTGGATGTCGGTTTCATCCGCGCTGCCCGAATGCCGTCAGCGTCTGTTCGCGCGAGCAGCCGGCCCTGGAACCCATAGATCCAGGTCAGCGGGTTGCGTGCCATAACCCGGTGGCGCAGCAACAAGAGGTGGCCGCGGGTGGCTGAGCCAGTGCAGGCGACAGATGTGCCCGTGCCGGCGCCGGATCCGGTGATGCTCGCGATCGAGAACCTGGTCAAGCACTATCCGATCAAGACAGGCGCGTTCCGGACGGAGCAGGTGCGGGCTGTCGATGGCGTTTCGCTGAGCGTACGTCGCGGCGAGACCCTTGGCCTGGTCGGCGAGAGCGGGTGCGGAAAGTCGACTCTTGGCCGGGTGGCCCTGCGCCTCGAGGCGCCCACGTCCGGGTCGATCCATTTTCGCGAAGTCGACCTGACGCGGCTCGATGGCCGCAGGCTGAGGCGCCTTCGGCCCAAGCTGCAGATGGTCTTCCAGGATCCGCTCGGTTCGTTGAACCCGCGGATGAAGGTGTGGCAGACGGTTGCGGAGCCGCTGCTGCTGCACCGGCTTGTGGCTCCGGGCGGGGTCCGCATCGAGGTGCACGATCTGTTCAATCGGGTGGGACTCTCGGACGAGCTGTTTGACAGGTACCCGCATGAACTTTCCGGGGGACAGCAACAGCGAGTCGGTATTGCGCGGGCTCTCGCTCCCAATCCAGACCTGGTCGTCCTGGACGAACCAACGTCAGCCCTCGACGTATCGGTCCAGGCGAAGTTGATCAACCTGCTACGAAGATTGAAAGAAGAGCTGCGCCTGACCCAGGTCTTCATCTCGCATGACCTATCGGTGATCGGATACCTGACTGACCGCGTTGCGGTCATGTACCTGGGCGAGGTCGTCGAGCTGGGCCCGACCGCGGAAATCTTTACGGAGCCACGCCACCCCTACACCGGCGCCTTGATGTCCGCGGTGCCGGGAGACGATCTCCTGGATCGCAAGACTCGCCTGATGCTGCCTGGCGAGGTGCCTTCGCCGATCAAACCGCCGCCCGCGTGCAGGCTCGCCCCGCGTTGTCCGTTTGCCAAGGACCGATGCCGGCAGGAGAAGCAAGTCTTGCGAACAGTTGGGGCTGAACACATGGTCGCCTGCTGGAGGGCGGCCGAAGGTGAGATCTCGACAGAAGACTTCGAACGCAGCCGGGTCGCGCTGGAGGTGTAAGGAGATGTCATGCGACAAGTAGTTGAGGCGGACCTGGAGGATCTAGCGATCGGCGCGGCAGTACTCGGCACGGGCGGAGGTGGCAACCCGTACATCGGCAAGCTGCTCGCCCAGCAGGCCATCCGCCAGCACGGGCCCGTCACGCTGGTCGACGTCGACGAGGTTCCTGACGACGCCCTGGTCGTGCCGTCGGCCATGATGGGCGCCCCCACAGTGATGGTGGAGAAGCTGCCGCGCGGAGACGAGATCATCCGCGCATTCAAAACCCTCGAGGATTACCTCGGACGGCGCATCACTCACACGGTCTCGATTGAAGCGGGCGGACTGAACTCCACGACGCCATTTAGCGTCGCCGCACAGATGAAGATCCCCCTGGTGGATGCGGACGGGATGGGCCGCGCCTTCCCCGAGATCCAGATGGTGACGCCAACCATGTTCGGCATCTCCGCGACGCCAATGGCGCTGGCGGACGAGAAGGGCAACACCGCGCTCATCACCACAGTCGACAACCGCTGGACCGAACGTCTCGCACGCTCGATCACGGTCGACATGGGGGCGACGGCGATGATTGCCCTCTTTGTGCTCTCAGGACTGCAGCTCAAGGAATCGATGGTGCCCGGGACAATCGGCCTTGCCCAGGAGCTCGGACGCCTCATCCGAGAGACCCGCATGACGCACGGCGATCCAGTCAACGCGATCCTTCAACGGCTCGGCGGTTATCGAGTCTTCGAAGGCAAGATCGCCGATGTCAAGCGGCGAACGGAGGCCGGCTTCGCAAAGGGCGAAGCCCGTATCGACGGCGTCCAGGGCGACACGGGCGCCTCGCTAGTGATCCGTTTCCAAAACGAGCATCTGGTGGCGATTCGCGACGGCGAGATCGTGGCATCGGTGCCGGACCTCATCATCGTGCTTGGCGCGGAGACCGGTGAACCGATCACCACCGAAGAGCTTCGCTATGGCTTCAGGGTCACCGTGATCGCAACTCCATGCGACGGCAAGTGGCGGACACCGGCGGGGCTGGCCCTGGTTGGGCCGCGCTATTTCGGGTACGACATCGACTACGTGCCAGTGGAAGAGCGCTTCGGCGCAGCGGTGCGAGCCTGAGGAGATGGGGCGCGACCTGACGGCTCAAGACCTTCGGGATCTCGCCCGTGGTGCCGCATTCCTGGGCACCGGGGGTGGCGGCGATCCATATGTCGGGCGCTTGATGGTGGAGCAGGCGCTGGCCGAGGGTGGTCGCGTGACCCTGATCTCACCAGAGGAGGTGCCCGACGATGCGTTCGTCATCCCGACGGCGATGATGGGCGCCCCCACCGTGTTGGTGGAGAAGATCCCGAGCGGGCACGAGGCCGTCGCTTCGTTGCGCGCGCTGGAGGCGCACCTGGGTCGGCGTGCGTACGCGACCATGCCGATCGAGTGCGGGGGGATCAACTCCACGATGCCCCTGGTTGTAGGGGCGAGGCTCGGCCTGCCCGTGATCGACGCCGATGGGATGGGTCGCGCTTTCCCCGAGCTCCAGATGGAGACCTTCCACGTTTATGGGGTGCCTGGAACCCCGATGGCGATCACCAATGAATTCGGTGACACGACCATCCTCACCGCCCACGACAACAAAGCCATGGAGTGGTTGGCAAGAGGCATCACGATTCGGATGGGTGGCGCCGCCTACATCGCGGAGTACAGCATGGACGGAGCCACCGCCAAACGCACGTCCATCCACGGCACCATTAGCCTAGGAATTCGGATCGGCCGCTGTTTGCGCGAGGCAAGGGAGAGCCACCAGGACCCCTTCCAATCGCTCATCGAGATGCTCAAGGACACGCCTTATCGCTACGGTCGCGTGATCTTCGAGGGCAAAGTCGCTGACATCTTCCGCCGCACCACCGAGGGCTTCGCGAAGGGCCACGCGACGATCGAGTCGGATGGCGATGGCCCGCCACTCGATCTGAACTTTCAGAACGAGCACCTGATTGCGCGGGTCGATGGCCACGTCCGAGGCATCGTGCCGGACCTGATCTGCATTCTGGAGGCTGAGACCGCCGAGCCCATCACCACCGAAAGCATCCGCTACGGGCAGCGGGTCAAGGTGATGGTGGTCTCGACGCCCGACATCATGCGCACGCCTGAGGCCCTTGACGTCTTCGGGCCTCGGGCTTTCGGACTCGACCACGACTTCACTCCCATTGAGCAATTGAGCTGAGGAGGCGGGCATGGACGTCCTTGAATCGATTCGCAAACGCCGGTTCCACCGCTCGTTCACAAGCGAGCCTGTGGACGAGGAGTTGCTGGCGAGACTGGTATGGGCGGCCGGCCGCGCGCCCATGGGGGGTGCCGAGCTCGTCCGCCGAATCCTGGTAGTCACCGATCCAGACCTCATGCGGACGGTGCGCCAGGTCACACCAAGCTTTCTCGCCAACTCGCCCGCGGTCATCGTCATCTGCACCGACCTCGACCGGGCCGAAGCCTCGATGGGAGTCCAGGGCCGCGACACCCTGTCGCTTGTCGATGCCGGCGCCGCGGCTGAGAACATGGCGCTCGCCGCCGTCGCGCTCGGATTGGCCACATGTTTCGTTCGCTGCGCCAACGACGTCGCGCTTCAGGAAGTCCTGGACATTCCCGAAAACGTGAGGCCCGACATCCTCGTCGCCGTGGGACACCCCGCCCCGACGACTACGGCTCCCGTGAAGAACCCGCCTGCTGTCATCTTCCGAAACGGTTTCGGCAAGATCTGGAATCCACCCACGCTCCCGCTGCCTGGAACCCGACCCCCGGCAACAGCGAAGACCGATGTGTCAGAGCTGTTCGTCAACGTCCTCTACCTGGTCGCAAGCGCGCGGGACTGCATCGACGAACCGCTGATCTACGGACCGTTCCGGATGATCGAGGGCGTGAGCCGGATGCTCGAAGGCGCTCGCGGAGACGTCTTCCTTTCGCAGATGAAGGCGGAGATCGATGGCCAGAAGTACAGCGTGATGGGGGATAGGGTTTCTTTCGCCCGCTGGCTCGATTCCCTGCTCCGTGACTTCGCCGCCGAAGCCAAACGTCGGAATTCGCCCGCGGCCGTACCGGCCGCGGCGGTCGATGGGCGAGGTCGGTGATGCGCATACGAATGGCCACGGACATCGGAGGCACCTTCACCGACCTGGTGGCGCTGGACGAGGAAAGCGGAAAGATTACGCTGGCCAAGGCGGCCTCCACACCGCCCGAGTTCCATCGTGGGATTGCGGACACGATTCGCAAGTCGGGTCTCGACCCTCGAGCGGTGGCATTCTTCGTCCACGGCACGACCGTCGTGATCAACGCGCTGACCGAGCGCAAGGGCGCGCAGACGGCGCTGGTCACCACGCGTGGATTCCGCGACGTCCTCGAGATAACTCGCGCCAACCGACCCGACATGTACAACCTGCGCTTCCAGAAGCAAGCGGCCTTCGTGCCTCGACATCTTCGCTTCGAGGTCGATGAGCGTGTCGGCTACAAGGGCGACGTCATCAAGGCTATTGATGAAAGTTCGGTGCGCGCAGTAGCCGATGAAATCAAGTCGCTGGGCGTATCCGCCGTGGCGGTCTGCTTTCTGCACAGCTATGCCAATCCAAGCAATGAAGCTCGCTGCGCTGAGATGTTGGAGGAGCTCTTGCCTGGAGTGTTGGTGACGCCGTCCCACGCCATCACCCAGGAGTGGCGCGAGTACGAGCGGACGTCGTCCGCGGTGCTGAACAGCTACGTGAGACCGGTCGCGAGCAGCTATCTCGATTCCCTCTTCCAGGACCTTCGCAAGCTTGAGATGTTGGGCTCGCTCAACGTGATGAAGTCCAACGGTGGCATGGCC
>VBGM01000239.1 GCA_005880855.1 Chloroflexota bacterium | reverse complement strand
TGGGCACGGCCTTCAGTGTGAGCATCGACGCCAAGGACAACGTCACGACAGGCGCCTCGGCCTACGACCGGGCGGCCACCATCCGAAAGGTTCTTGACCCGTCAGCGAAGGCCGGCGACTTCTCCATGCCCGGACATACATTTCCGCTTCGGGCAGCGGACGGAGGCGTGCTCACTCGTGCCGGCCAGACTGAGGCGGCGGTGGACCTTGCGGTACTCGCCGGACTCTATCCAGCGGGGGTCATCACCGAGATCATGAAGTCTGACGGAACGATGGCACGCATGCCCGATCTCGAGGCATTCGCCACGGATCATGGCATCAAGCTGATCACGGTCGAGCAGATGATCGCGTACCGCCGCCGGAACGAAAAGCTCGTCGCACGACGGGTCGAAGCCGTCATCCCGATCGGAGTCGAGTCCCCCCGCTTGTGGAAGCTTTACGCCTATGAAGACGTCCTCCGCCACGAGAATCACCTCGCGTTGGTGCTGGGCGACATCGATCCACAACGGCCCGTTCTCCTGCGCGCGCACTCGGAATGTTTGACCGGCGACATCTTCGGCAGCCTTCGATGCGACTGTGGCGCGCAGTTACACGCGGCGATGGAGATGATCGCTGCCGACGGCGTGGGCGTAATTCTCTACATCCGGCACCAGGAAGGGCGAGGTATCGGGCTCCTGGACAAGCTCCATGCCTACAACTTGCAGGATCGGGGACTGGACACGGTCGAGGCCAACGAGGCGCTGGGCCATCCCGCCGACAAGCGCGATTACGGCATCGGCAGCCAGATCCTTTACGACCTTGGGGTTCGAAAGATCCGTTTGCTCACGAACAATCCCAAGAAGATCTATGGCCTCGAAGGCTTTGGCCTCGAGGTGATCGAGCGGGTGCCGATAACTATCCAATCTAATCCGCACAACGAGCGTTACCTGAAGACCAAGAAAGACAAGCTCGGTCACCTCTTGTAGGCGCGCCGTGGGGGAGAAAGGGAGCCAACCCGACCTGAGCGGCGACGGCCTGCACATAGCGGTGGTCGTCGCCCGCTACAACGAAGACGTCACCAAGCGGCTCCTCCGTGGAGCTGTTGCCGCACTGCAGAAAAGCGGAGTTGCTGAACCCGACATCTACTGGGTGCCCGGTTCGCTCGAGCTGGCGGTGACGGCGCTCACGCTTGCGGAAAAAGGCCAGCACGATGCGATCGTGTGCCTCGGCTGCGTGATCCGCGGCGAGACGTTCCATTTCGAGGTGGTCGCGAGCCAGTCGGCGGCGGGGGTCATGCAGGTTCAGCTCGATACGGGAGTTCCGGTCGCATTCGGCGTGCTGACGACCGAAGACAAGGATCAGGCGCTCGCGCGCTCAGGGCCGAAAAACAACAAGGGGGCTGAGGCGGCGGAGGCTGCGATCGAGATGGCCAACCTGCTTCGGAGCATTCAGGGGTAGGCGCTTCGGAAAGGGAGGGCCCGAAGGGCTGACTATTTCCTAGGCCGCGGTCGAGAAGGCAACCACGGACTTTCCGGCCGGGGCGACGATGAATCCCTCACTGGCCGCAGGCGTGCTGAAGTGGTGCCCTGTCCCAACGCTAGCCTTGTAGAGCACCGCGCCGGACGAGATATCCATCGCGTAGAGCAAGCCGGCGTCAGCGTCAATGGCCCACACGGCGCCGGCGGCGACGATTGGTGATGCCGTGTGCGGCGCGGCCCTCCACGCGACGCTGATCGACGTCTGGGTTACGGAGAGCGCGACCAGGCCGTCGGAGCACGGCACCCACACCATCGACCCCAGCCAAGCCGTCCCACCCCAAGCCCCCGCGCACACCGCCCGACTTGCGACCTGACCGCCAATGCCGCCGAGCTGGTCAGCCTTGAGCAGGTAAGCCACTCCTTGCTTCCCGATGGCGACCACGACTCCAAGCCTCTGCATGAGCGTCGCCCCGACCGAGCCGAGGTCCGCGTCGCTTGCGTCCAGCGCCTGCCAGGTGCTCGGGGCGAAGAAGGAGCGGACCTGCAGATCTGGTGTCAGCTCGATCACGGAGTTGCTGTAGCCGAACGATCGCGTCGACGACCCATTACCGGTCACAACGTAAACCGCACCCGTCACAGCCAACACCGGGCCGGCGGGATTCCATATGCCCGCTTCTTCGGCCACTGGCGTGCGATACACCAGCATCGAGCCCCCGGCTACCGGCACGGCGACCACGTAGCCGTGATAGTTGCCGCAGTCGCCGTAGAGCCCGCCAAAGGGGATGTACACCCGGCCCGATCCGATGGCGAGCGCCCCCCGCTCCTGCTGCACGGACGGCACGGATCCCGGCGGGTCGACCGATTGCTGTGCGATCACCGACCCGTCGACAAGGCTCAGCGTGAACAGCACATGGTGGTAGCCGCGCAAGAAGGCCACGACGTAAAGACGGCCAGCAGTTACATCCACGGCCGGCGTGCCTGTGATTCCTGTCACCGGCCCGATATCGCCACACGCGAGTGAAGACGCGTCGACCGGTGCGCCGAGGTGCCGCATCCAGACCACGGAGCCGCTGAACAGGTCGACTGAATAAATGCTGTTGTTTTCCGTGGCCACGAGTACGTGCCCGGAAACGATCAACGGAGAGGCATATACATCGCCGTCGAAGGGAGTGCGCCACGCCTCGCGCGGAGAGCCGAGAGCCGGCGTGCCTGGGCCGATTCCAGTCCGCGCCGGGTTCTGGTGATATTCCGGCCAATCGAATCCC
>VBGM01000242.1 GCA_005880855.1 Chloroflexota bacterium | reverse complement strand
TCAGGGTGAGGAGTGGGCACGGTCACGCGGGATGCGTCGCCTGCGAGCCGCCCTTCAGCGCAGCATGCTGTTTCCCGCCCTGTCGAGCTTCTGCCGGCTTACCGTCCTAGAGCGCGAGCTGCTCCGCAGCCTCACCGGCCCAGCGATCTTTGTTTCCAATCACGTCAGCGCACTCGATGCCGTGGTCATGGCCGAAGCGCTGCCACCCCGCTACCGCCATCGTTCGGTGGTCGTCGCGGCGGCTGACTCGATCTTCAAGCGCAAATGGGAGGCTCGCCTGGCGCAGGTGACGGTCGATGCGTTCCCAATTCCACGCGGAGGCGGAGCTCGCGCTCACCTCGACTATCTGAAGCAACTGCTGAACACTAACTGGTCGGTGATCATCTTTCCGGAAGGCCGGCTGACTGCGACAGGGGCGATCGGACCCTTCCGCAAGGGCGCTGCGATCCTGGCCGTCGATACCGGAGTGCCGATCGTCCCTGCCTACGTCGACGGCATGTATGAGGTGATGCCTCGCTTCCGGCGCATACCGAGACCGGGACGAGTGACGGTTACGTTCGGCGAGCCGGTTGCTCCGGAGACGGGCGAGGACTATGACGCACTCATTGCACGAGTCGAAAACAGCGTGCGTGCGCTCGCCGGACCGAAGGGCCTCGCGGTCGACCCGCCAAGCGGGTCGAAATCAGAAGGCCCTAACTACTGGTACTGACCTGGGTCATGGAGTTACGTAGGAACTCGAACTGGCGGGCATTGGCCTTGCGGGCCAAGCCGGTCGGATATTGATTGAAGCCGTGCACCCCTTCGGGATAGATCGCGACCTCGGCGCGATTGCCGGCCACTCGCCACCGCTCGGCCATGAAGAGAGAATCGTCGATCAGGCAGTCCATCGTGCCGACCGAGAACAGTGCCGGAGGCATGTTACCGAGACGCGCGTAGAGCGGCGATATGTCGGGGTCGCGCCGCTGCTCGGGGCCGACGCCGGGCAGAAAGTTGTTGCCGAACCAATGGACGATCGGCGTCGACAGGACCAGGTTGCGATCGCCCCAGAGCAGCTGGCTCGGCGTGCCATTCATGTCGTACGCGCCGTAAACCAGGTTGGCGGCGGCGATTCGATCCTTGATTCCGTGGCGGTCTCGCAGCCTCAAAAGCGTCACCACGGCGAGATGCGCTCCGGCTGACTCGCCGCCGATGGCAAACCGGGCTGGTGCATCCAGTTGTTCAGCTCCGTGCTCGAGGAGGTCGAGCACCGCATCTTCACAGTCGTCGGGCCCGGCCGGGTACGGATTCTCGGGCGCCAGCCTGTAGCCGATGCTCGCGGCACAGAGGCCAGTCTCGTTGGCGAGCAACTTCAAGGCCACGTCCTGCATGTCGTGTCCGCCGAGCGTCCAGCCTCCGCCATGAATGTGGAGATAGATACCAACGGGCTTGCGGTCGGGACGGATGACGCGCAATTTGATAGGGCCGCCACGGCCCGGTATCTCGATGTCTTGCGCCTCCTCCAGGAAGACTGGCGCCGGAAAGACTCCCCTTCCGTCTCGTCGTGCCTTCCGGGTGACCTCGGGAGGCAGCTCGTACACCGGGGGCTGGGGGGCGATAAGGGCTTCGAGCTGCGCATTGAACGCCCGAGCCTCGTCGATGTCTTGCTGATCGACGTCGGGCGCGGCCGGCTGAACCGTGGACATTGGAGCCCAGTTTAAGTCCGGACGGACGCGTGGCCGAAGTGATTGATGTGTCAATCAGTTGGGTAGAATGCTGGCATGTCGATGCTCATGGAGGGTGGGGATTCCGCGAAGGTCGCGGCTCAAACGGGAGTCCGCCGGCGCATGACCTCACGGGAGCTCGCGATCTGGCGGTCGCTGATCGACACCACGGCAGAGCTTCGGAGGATCCTGGGCGCGGAACTACAGGAGTCCAGCCTTTCACCGGCCGACTATCAGGTGCTTCTGGCATTGAGCGAAGCAGATGGCAGACGCTTGCGATCTTCGGAGCTGGCGAAGACTATCGACTGGGAGCGAAGCCGGCTATCCCATCACCTGGGGCGGATGGAGCGAAGGCGTCTCATCCGCCGCGACGATTGTCCTACGGACAGCCGCGGCGCGGAGGTCTCCCTTACCGCAGACGGCGCGAGAGTCTTTCGGCGGGCGACGGCGCCGCACATGAGGGCCATCAAGAAGCACTTCGCCGACGCGTTGACACCTGAGCAATTCGAGGCGCTCGCCGATGTCTTGCGTGCGCTGCAGAACCACCATCCTCATTTAGTGGCTCGAACATGACGCAGCGAATCGCCGTGCTTGGCGCCGGTCACGTGGGGCCGGTGATCGCGAGAATCGCCCTGGACGCGGGTTTCCGCGTCGCGATTGCGGCTTCTGGCAGCCCCGAGAAGATCGCGCTCATCACGCAGGTGGTCATACCGGGAGCGGAAGCACAATGGGCATCG
>VBGM01000241.1 GCA_005880855.1 Chloroflexota bacterium | reverse complement strand
GCGGCGCGCTCATTTGTTTCGGCAACGGCCCGCAGACGGCGGCGGAGTGGACCGGGACGGCGGCTTACCGGTCGGTCTTCCAGGACTGGGCGAGCTGGCTCGCCAAGGGCTATCTCGATTTCGGCGTCCCTATGAACTACGACAGCGACTGGAGCGGTCTCGAGAAGCGATGGTTCGATCGCTGGTTGAATTTCGAGAAGGACTCGGGCTTCTCGAATCGAATCGTGACCGGCGTCGGCGCCTTCCTCAATTACCCCGATGGAACATTGGCGCAAATGACACGCGTGCTGGCTCCGTCCGCTTCGGGGCACCGTCTGCTGGGCGTCGCGATCTATTCATACGGTTCGACGTCGGTTTACGGCACGGATGATTTTTATCGCTCACCCGACCTCGCGGCGGGGCTGCCGCGTCAGCCGTATGGCGGCGGGCTCAAGAATGAAGCCGCGCTGGCGCAGCGTGCGCGAACGTTCAATGACTGGTTCATCACGCAGCTTTCACAGCCTGACTATTACCGAGACGTTCAGCTGGGCTGGGTGCAGACGGTCCCAGTCTTCACGCTGCCTGCGCTGGTGCCGTCCATCGTGAGCCCGTGACGTCTCTCGATTTGAGTGCCTGAGGTCTTGCCCCACGCCAGCCGGCTGTTGCGCTTGCTCGGCTTTGCCGTGCCGGCCGCACTCACGCTCGCGGGTGTGCAGCCGATTCTCGGCGCCGCCACGGGGTCGGTGGGTCCGGCGTGGGCGGCACAGCTGGCCGCTCCCGCCATCGCCGCCGCAGCGATCCTATTCTTCGCGGCACGGCGTTTCGACCGCGGCGATGGGGTGCAGCCGCCCTGGTATGCGGCGTGGCTGCTGCTGCCGGGCGCTTTCCTGCTCGCGGGTGCGGCGTCGATGTGCATCTTCGGCGCGCTGGTCGAGTTTCCGGTCATCGTCCCGACCATGTGGGCGCTGGTGGTCGTTGGCACTGCCGCGTGGGCGGTGGCCATGGGGCTGGTCGGGCGCGCCTCGCGCTAACAGACAGATCTCTGCGGGCCCTCCCTTCTCGAGGCGGCCTAACTTCCACGCCTGCGGCGTGGGGGCCACCCGGCGGACGAGGCGCCACATCGCGTCATGAACAACGCATCGTGTAACTGCACCTGCAGCTGTGTCCTAGCCCGAGGCTCGCGAATGCATCATTCCCGCCCCGCCGGCAAGCGTTCGGCGCAGCGACACCGCCACCCACATCCGGTACGGCCGCCAGCTCTCCGCCAGCGCTTCCAGCTCGACCAAATCTGGTTCTGAGTCCAGGCCGTATTCGCTGCGTATCGCGCCCATGAGCCTCGGCTCGCGCGTCGGCAGCTCGTCCACCGCGCTCAACGCGCGCAGCCGCACCAGCTGCGACCCAAACTCTCCGATCCCCGCCAGGCACTGCAATCGCTCGAGACACTCCTCGCGCGGCAGAGCCCGCAGCATCTCGGTGTCGAGGTCACCTTCCACCGCAGCGTACGCAAGGCGATTGAGGTACTCGACCTTGCGGCCGAATAGCCCTCGGTAAGACTCCAGGCGCCCAAGCCGCGAAGGCTGCGGAAATGCCCAGACGCGATGGCCATGGATGTCCGTCTCATGGCCGAGCTCTCGGCACATGCGGTCCTTGATCGCCTGCGCCTGCCGCATGTTGATTCGCGTTGATATCAAGCACCACGCGGCCGCTTCGTATGCGTCCGACCAGTTCACGGGCCGGAACCCAGGAAATCGGCGCTGCAATGCCGCCACCACCCGATCCCTCTCCCCGACCCCCGGCCATCCGCGGCCGTCGACGTCGAGGCTGAGGATGCGGGCGACCTGGTTCTTGACGTTCGAAGTGGTGGCCGAGCCGTAAATCTCGCCGCGCACCGCGCCTGCGTCGTCAGGCGAGATGCAGGTGGCCGCGGGCCATTCCACCCTCGGCCGGCGCCTGGTGCCAAGCGTCGACGAACCTTGCGGACTCCTCCAGGGAGTAGGGGCCGAGGGGCAAGATCTCGAATGTCTGCGTTTTTGCTTCCGTCTTCATAGCTTCAAGCATGAGCCGCAATTGTTGACATCAACTGTCATCATTAGGGACGAGATTGCGTGCTGACCGCGTTATCGCCCTCCTCCTTCTTCTGCAGGCACGCGGGCGACTGACCGCGAGCGAGCTGGCGGAACGTTTGGAAGTCTCGCGCCGTACCGTCTACCGCGACATCGACGCCCTCGGCGCCGCCGGTGTCCCCATCCACACAGGCCCCGGACCCAGCGGCGGCATCCAATTGATGGAGGGCTGGCGGACCGACCTCACAGGCCTCACCGCACCCGAGGTGGAGGCCCTGTTCACATCGGCGCCTGGTCCGGTGTTCGAAAGCGCCATGGGCAAGCTTGCCGCCTCGCTACCCGGCGAGCGCGGACGGCGAGCAGGCCGCATTCGGGAGCGCCTGCTGGTCGACTCCGCCGGGTGGGGCCGGCGCGCGGCCCCCTCACCTCATCTTCGGATCGTTCAAGACGCGGTCTTCGGTGACCGGCGCCTTCACCTCCGGTACCGGCGCGCTGAGGCTCAGGTCGTCGAACGCGATGTCGATCCGCTTGGCCTGATCATCAAAGCAGGCATGTGGTATCTGCTCGCCGACGTGGCCGGCGCGCGCCGCTTGTTTCGGCTGTCACGCATCGAATCGGCGCGCGCGATCGATGAGGCGGCGCGGCGACCCAAACACTTCGACCTCGCCAAAGCTTGGCGAGAGGTGTCGAAGAGTTGGGAGTCAGGACGGGCGGGGTTCGAGGTGATGCTGCGCGTTCAGCGGCAGGAGGACCTGCCCCTGGTGATTCGAGTT
>VBGM01000240.1:2675-3592 GCA_005880855.1 Chloroflexota bacterium | reverse complement strand
GTGGTGCGGGCGGGGGGGATCGGCGAGCCGTTCTACATGGAGTCGTTCATCGGCGGCTATTCGCATCCCTGCGATTTCTGGCACAGCCACGAGCCGATCTCCGGCGGCACCATCTACGACTGGGGCTCGCACTACTTCGACTGGATCCTGCAGCTGTTCCCGGACGCGGTTCGGAGCGTAACGGCCCGCGCTCACAAGCGTGTGTGGCACGACGTCACCAACTCCGATCAGGTGCGCGTCGACCTCGCCTTCGCGAACGGGGCGCAGGCGACGTTCCTGCAGTCGGACATTGCCGGCGCGGTCAAGCCGAAGTGGTACCTGCTCGGCACGCGCGGGGCGGTGGTCGGGGAATGGCGCGATGAACCCGTGCCTGCGGACTTTCCGGCACGGGTCAAGGTGTATCGCCCGGCCGACGGCGGGTCGCACGAGGAGATCCTCTCGCTCCCGATTCGGGACGACCTCGGCTTCTACCGCAACCTGGCTGACCACCTCGCCTGGGACGAGGCGCTCGCCGTGACCCCCGCGGAAGCTCGCCGCACGGTCGCGGTGATGGAGTCGGCCACTCGTTCGATCGAGCGCGGCGGCGCCCAGCTCGAGGTCGACCTATAGCCGACCGCATCGGTTGGGGCATTCTCGGCGCCGGGTGGATCGCCGATCGTGCTGTCATCCCAGCCATCGCGGCTTCAAGCAACGGTCGGCTCGTGTCGATCGCAAGCCGCGATGCGGAACGCGCGCGCGATTTCGCCTCCCGCCACCCGTTCGCGCGAGTCGCCGGTTCGTATGACGCGGTGCTCGAAGACCGGGAGGTGGATGCCGTCTACATCCCGCTCGTCAATACTCTCCATCGCGAATGGACGCTTCGTGCGCTCGCGGCCGGCAAGCACGTGTTGTGTGAGAAGCCGCTGGGCGTGAACGCG
>VBGM01000240.1:0-2611 GCA_005880855.1 Chloroflexota bacterium | reverse complement strand
CCTTCGTCGCGAGCATTCGCGAACCGCTCTATGTGCATGCGACCTTCGGCTTCACGATGAGCGATCCCTCGAATTACCGAATGCGGGCGTCGCTCGGCGGCGGAGCGCTGCTCGATGTCGGCTGCTACACCGTCAACGTCTCGCGATGGATTCTGGGCGAGCCTGACGGTGTTTTGGCGACTTTGAAACGCGACCGCTCACCGGACGATGGCGTTGACACGACCGTCACCGGTTTGCTGCACTTTCCCGGCGGCGCGACGGCTTCGGTGTGGGCGAGCTTCGATTCGCCGGAGGAGCAGGAGTTGGTCGTCGTCGAACGCGATCGCACCCAGCGCCTGGCGCTTCCGTTCTCAGCCTGGCGCGACCCCGACGATCCATATCAATTGATGGCCGAGTCGTTCGCGGATAGCGTGATCGAAAACCGCTCCGTTGCGATTCCGCCGGAAGACTCGATTGCCAACATGCGGGTGCTCGACCGTATCCGTGCGGCAGCGGAGGCTATCTAGCGCGCAGCGGGATCTCGGCTTCGAGGTAGCCGGCCTCGAAGCGGATAGTCGTCCTGGCCGAAAGACCACGCACCAGCGACTGCGCGCGGATGTTGTCACCGAGCATCGTGGCGTGGAAGCTTCCGATTCCCCGCAGCCTCGCGATATGGGCGAGCCGCCTCATCAACAACCTGCCGAGACCGCGGCCCTGCCATTCGTCCGCGACGACAACAGCAACGTCATGGCTCTCGCCATGCCCGGTCCCGTATCGCGCGACTCCGGCGATGCCTTGATCGTCGAGAGCGATCAGCGCTTCGCGTTCGCAGTGGTCGACGTCGACCAACCGCTTCAGCAAGGCATCGTTGGGCGCCGTGACCGGTGACAGGAAACGGCGATACACCGTCTCGCTCGACAGGCGCCGGAAGAAGGCGCGGATGAGATCGGAATCGTCGGGCTGGAGGAGGCGCAGTGAAACACGTGTCCCGCCGACAACTATCGTCGTCATCTCTTGAAGACAAGGCAGGTGGTGCTCCCGTGGGCCAGGAGCTTGCCGGTGCGCTCGGCGAACAGGCGGCCTTCGGCGGTGGCGACCTTGCCGCCTCGGTGCAGGACCACGCCCTCGCAGCGCACCGGTCCGGTCTCGAGCGTGATCGGGCGCACGAAATTGACCTTCGCCTCGAGCGTGGTGTAGGCCTCGCCGGCGGCCAGCGTCGTCTGGACAGCGCAGCCCATGGCGGAGTCCAGGATCGTCATCGCGAATCCGCCATGGACAACCCCGATCGGGTTGTACAGGTACTCCCCGGCTTCTCCGGTGAAGGTGACCTTGCCTTCTTCCGCTGCGCCCCCGGTAATGCCCATCGTTGCCGTGATCGGTGGCTTCGGCAGCCGTTCCTCGAAGATCGCGCGGATGAACTCGAGCCCGCTCATGCCCGCGCTGTTTTCGAGGGCTGTCATCGGGTCGTCCCAGGTGATCGTTCGCGTCCGCGCTTTCGTGCTCACGCCCTTCATCGAATCACACCGCCTCTTTCAACTCGGGAACCGTGACGGTGTCGACTGCTTCGATGCGTATGCGCCCGATAGTCGTCGCCGCAATCGCGCTGGCCAGCGCCAACCCGACGATGACCGCCCAACCCGTACGAAAGGCCGGCAGCACATCGGCCGCGCGTGGAGTCCCGAGGACCGCGATGAGGATGGCGATGCCGAGCGCGATCCCGAACTGCCTCGTCATCCCGTAGACGGCGCTGCCGGTGGCAAAGCGCGACGCCGGCAATGAAGCCGCGGTGGCGCTTGCCAGCGTGGGGATGACAAGCCCGACTCCAGCTCCCCCGATGATCCAGCCCGGAAGAAACTCGGTGGCGTAGTGCGGCTGAAGCCCAGCCGCGCCGAGCCACCAGATTCCAGCTAGAGCAAAGAGCAGTGAACCGGCGGCGGCTACGGTGCGCTCACCGAATCGTCTCGAAAGCAAGCTGCCTGGCACTGCGAACGCGGCCGCGGTGATGGGCCCCGGGGCGATCTCGAGTCCGGCGGTCACGATGTCGACGCGCCACACTCGAGTCAGAAACAGGACGCTTGCGAGCAGCATTGCGCCGAACGCGGCGAAGAAAAGAGTTCCGGAGATGTTGGCCGCGCGAAAACCGCGAGCGCGAAACAAAGCGAGCTCGAGAACGGGTGCGGGGTGTCGCGATGACCAGTAGAGAAAGCCGGCGGCCAGCACTACCGAGCCTGCGATCAGCCCGATCATCCGGATGCTCGTCCAGCCCCAGGACTGCCCCTGCACTATCGCCAGCATCAGCGCAGTCGAGGCCAGGACGAGCATTGCGGCTCCCGCGAGGTCGGGGAACCGCTTGCCTTCCGGGTCGCGCGACTCGCTCAGGACGCGCGCGGCGAGAACCGCTGTCACGAGGCCGATCGGGAGGTTGACGAGGAAGACCCACCTCCAGCTGGCCTGAACCAATAGCCCGCCGATGGGCGGTCCGGCGGCGGCAGCCACCGCGCCGGTCGCCGACCAGATCGCCACAGCGATCCCGCGCTGCCTGGCCGGAAACTCGGCGAGCAAGATCGCGAGGGAGGTGGGCATGAGGACCGCGCCGCCCGCCGCCTGCAAGACTCGGGCGCCTATGAGCCAG